>CANJPT010000001.1 GCA_947476195.1 Lewinellaceae bacterium
ACAATACAATATACGCACCTAAAAACAGAAAGCATCATCCATTCAACAACACAAAATGCGCGGCTTTCAAACGATTAGCCTATGGTGCTTTTTGATTTCAAGTTGCCGGTCTTTCAATTTAATCATCATTCATTTGTTGAATCTCAACTATCATACATTGTCGAAAGGTCCGGTAGCTGCTCCCAAGCAACCATGAAAGGGTTTAGATCTTGGTAGATTCAAAATCAGTCCATTGCTTTTCCCGTAATTTGTTCGGCTGTTTCCAATCAAATCTCCCTCAAATTTACTTCGTTAAATCATTGGAAAATCAGAAAAGTAACCAACGGTCCAATGGCGTAACCAACGGTCCGTTAGTCGAACCAACGGTAATGCCGCTGATTTTTTCAGGGGGTGTATTTGGACAAAGATGCTAGTGCCGCGTCAATGGCCGGGTGCTGCACTAGGCCAGATACCATCAAAATGCGGCTATCCTCCAAATGCATTGCCGTATCTTGCCGCAAAATAAAGCGCCGCACCGGAAAATTTGCCCTCATGACTTTTGACGTAACTATCCCCGTCCTCAACGAAGAAGCAAGCCTGGACCGCCAGGTGCGCATCTTACACGAATTTTTATGTAAAAACTTTCCTGAACCTGGCCAATGGCACATCGTCATAGCTGACAATGGCAGCACGGACAATACACGCCACCTGGCGGCAGCGCTTTGTGATGAATTTGCAGAGATCCAATTGGTTCGGGTACCTGAAAAAGGGGTGGGGCTCGCACTTAAAACCGCCTGGAGCCAAAGTCAGGCCGACATCGTGGGGTACATGGATCTGGATCTGGCAACTGATCTTCGGCATTTTCCGCAAGCCTATCATGCGCTGGCAACTGAAGACTTTGACCTCGTGTATGGCACCCGTTTGCACAAAAAGTCACGGGTATTGGGTCGCACCTTAAAGCGCGAGATTACCTCCCGGATGTTTAATTTTTTGCTTAAAACGTACCTTAAAACGCATTTTTCTGATGGAATGTGCGGTTTTAAATGGCTTCGACGCCACCACGTTGCGCCACTCATGGAAGCCGGGGCGGTCTCGAATGGCTGGTTCTTTAGCACCGAACTTCTGGCAATTGCAGAATGGAAGGGCTTGAAAATCTGTGAGTTGCCGGTCATCTGGACAGATGACACCACGAGCTCCCGGGTGAATATCACCCGGCTCGCCAAACAGTATCTTGCTGCTATGCGAATCTTGAAACGAAGGAAGCCCACTTTGAATTCATAACCGTAAACGCGCAACTTGTAACTTGAAACTCCCCCCTCAATCCACCAAATATTTGTATCGCGGACCAATTTGTCTGATAAACCCGGTTACAAATCAGACATTTGCAACCCACCATGAATATTCAAACAAAATCCCTGATACTCGGTACGGCCCAATGGGGCTGGACGGTCTCGAAAAACGAGGCATTTCAACTGCTGGATGCCTGGATTGTTGCAGGTTTCCGTCAGGTTGATTGTGCCACCAACTATCCGCTCAACCTAAATCCTGCCGACTTCCGTGCCGCAGAACAGATCTTGCAGGAATATACGCTGGCCCATGGCCTGCATGACCTTCAGATAACCATAAAAATCGGTAGCCTTGACAATCTCCGTTCCCCCGATGTGAATCTTTCTCCTTCCTTTGTCCAGATGATGACGGAGGAATACCGGCGGCTCTTTGGTTCGAACCTTGCTTGCACCATGTTTCATTGGGATAACCGGGACAATGTGGCGGAAATCTTCGGCTCTTTAGAAGCCCTGAAACGGTTACAACTAGAACATGGCATCAGACCCGGCCTATCGGGCATTGCACACCCCAAAGCGTATTCCGAAGCAAACGCAGACCTGGGCCTTTCGTTTGAGATACAATTGAAGCACAATATCTTGCAATCAGCTTTTGAGCGCTACGCCCCAATTACTGATTGCAAATCCCCCGTCACCAACCACCAACGCTATGCCTACGGCATCAACGCTGGCGGCGTTAAGCTGGGCACCCCCTACCCTACCGACAGCACATTTTTGGCCCGGGGAGGTCAGCCTGAAAAAATTGCCCCCCTGCTTGAAAAGATCAGTGCTTCATTGCCTGTCTGGAATACTGCATTCGTTCGGCCGCCTATCAAAACCATGAACCATATTGGGCTGGTTTTTGCTGGTTTACACCCAGAATTAAATGGCATATTAGTAGGGGTTTCTTCCGTAGCACAATTACGAGAGACCCTGGATTTTTGGAGAAACTTTGAAGTGTTTGATTACTCAGACGTTTTTTTAGCGTTGAAAAAAATACTTTTGTCCGCGTAAATGGTAGAATGGCCTTTAGGCCGCCGGGAAAAGTGCCGTTAACGGCACAACGTGAAGCAATACGGGGTGTTAACACCCCTCATCCCAACGGCCTTAAAGCCATTTCACCCTTTATTGCAACAACTTACTACTGCATCGAACATCATGGCTACCAAAAAAGCTGCTTCTAAATATCCGTCAAAACAGCCCGCCACAAAGCTGGCTGTATCCATCTCCCGAACCAATTTTATTCAACCCGACTTTTGGAACCAACATCTGGTGCCCGCGTTGGTGTTGATGGCAATATCTTTTGTGCTTTACGGCATAACGATCTGGTACGGATACTTACAAGATGACCAGATCTTTATCTGGGACAATACGTTTGTGCAAAAAGGGTTTGCAGGTCTGGCCGATATTTTTGGGCACGACAGCCTATTAGGTTTTTATAAAGACCCCAAAATGATGCTTGAAGGCGGGCGTTATCGACCTTTGCCCCTCGCAAGTTTTGCCATAGAGATTGGGCTTTTTGGCAAGGGGAATCCAGGAGTAGGACACTTTTTCAATGTGCTGCTGTACAGCCTCACCAGTATTTTCCTTTACCGCGTGTTGATTGGGCTTTTCCCGAAGCAGGAAGAGGAGAAATGGTTTTTCAGCATACCATTCCTGACAGCGCTCATTTTTACCTTGCACCCATTGCATGTAGAGGTAGTCGCCAACATCAAAAGCAGGGATGAAATTTTCGCATTACTTGGTAGTCTTGGCGCCTTATGGGCAATTCTAAAATATTTTGATACCCAGGAAAACCGTTGGCGCTGGATCGCAGCGGCTTGTTTTCTTTTGGGTCTTTTGTCTAAAGAAAATACGGTGACTTTTCTGGCAGTCATCCCACTTACGCTTTGGGGATTTTCACGCCTTCCAACTGGTCGCATTTTATCCGCCTGTTTGCCTATGGTCGGCGCACTACTGCTTTTTCTGCTGCTACGCGCAATGGCCTTGGAAGCTCCTATTGAACACCCGGACGAACTGGTATTGAATCCGTTCTTTGGTATGGCCGCCTCAGAAAAATTTGCGACCCTATTGCTTTCCTTGGGCTGGTATGTAAAACTTTTGTTTGTGCCGCATCCCCTTACAATTGACTACTATCCCTACCATGTACCCAAAGTGAGTCTGGCAGATTGGCGCGTGCTGCTTTCACTGTCAGGGTACCTTGCAATGGGTTTATGGGCCTATAAGCAACTTAGAAAAACGCGTGATTCGGAAACCAGCAACTGGATGATTCCGGCCTACAGTGTAGTATATTTTCTATTGACAATCAGCGTAGTATCGAATGTTTTTGTTCGGACCAGTACCTTCCTGAACGAACGCTACCTGTTCATGCCTTCCATCGGATTTTGCTTGCTGGCAGCCTGGTTTATAGTGCGAAAATGGCCAGAAATGCTGCGAAAATCGCCCAATCAGCCCAATTTATGGAGCATGGTATTGATTGGAGCAATGGTCATTTTGTTTGGACTACGCAGCTGGACACGGGTATCGGATTGGGGTGGCGACGGTCGGGGTTTAGTGGAGTCGGCGATCCAGGTTTCGAGTGAGAGCTATCGGGCCAATTTCTATTATGCCAATATGCTTTATCAAGGCAGGTATCCAGCAATTGAAAAAGCCACCGACCCGGCATTGATAGCCGAGCGAACAGCGCTGCTTGACAAAATTGAACCTTATCTCAACCGCTCCCTAAAAATTAATCCAGGCTATCGTTTAGCAGCACCATTAAAAGTGCAAATTGCTGTGGCGAGATTCAATCAGGACAAGGATCTGGACAAATTGCTGAAGCATTTTGAAAGCCTGATCCAAAGCCAGCCCCAAAATGGGGAAATGCTGGGGATGGTACTTGAGGTGCTGAAATCGCTCAAAAGTGCTGACCCCAATGTGTACAATTTCTTCTGTCACCGGGTAGGCTATAATTTCTATTTTGTAAAACAAAACGACCCAAATGGAGCGCTTGAATTTCTCAACCTTGCCCTCGTCAATTACCCCCAGGACAGAAATACCATGCAGGATATGATACAGGTCTATACCTCCACGGGCGATCAGGGAAAGCTGCGGGAAATGCAGCAGCGGATGAACGGAGTTGGGCGGTAAATTTAATTACTGAAAAACAAAAGGGTCGGGTCGGCTATTTACCACCCGACCCTTTTTTTAGAATGGCTATCGTTATTTAATTTTGAATGTGCCAGAGGATTTGGAACTATTGCCGGTGCGGTTCATATGCTCCGGTTCAGAGAAGTTACATCGTTTCTCAATTAGACACTTCACTAAAGGCACAAACAAAATTGCCTACCTCCTGTAAGGGAAGTAGGCAAACAATTGGTTCTAAAAATTCTTATTTAGAGGTGCAGTCTTACTTTTCTTGCAAGCAACACCTCTTTTGATTCTACCCGATCAGGATCTGGCACACAACAATCCACGGGACAAACGGCTGCACATTGCGGCTCTTCGTGGAATCCGGTGCATTCCGTGCATTTATCCGGTACGATATAGTAAAAATCGTTGGATACCGGACTAATTTTTTTTGCAGCATCCACCTTTTTCCCATCTTCTAGTTCATAAGCGCCTACTACGGTATTTCCATCGGAAATGGCCCATTCTACACCACCTTCATAGATGGCATTGTTGGGACATTCGGGTTCACAAGCACCACAATTGATGCATTCATCGGTTATCAAAATTGCCATATCAAAATTCTCCTTTTTTACTTTTTTCTTGGAAACAACGTGGATTCCCAAAAGTTGGCGCAAAGGTAAAAAGACTTTGACGTTGGTCGTTTGATATGTATACACAAATCCGAATAAACCCCTTATCCATTCGTCCAACTACTGCACTGCCCGTATAAAAGCGTCAATTTTAGCCTGTTCAAGTTGCCGTTTGAATGCAGCAGCTTCATTGCGCGTCTTAAATTTGGCAACACAAACTGAAAAGAAATTTGAATTTGGGAACTGAACTACTTCAGCGTCCTGATACCCCTGTTTCTGAATATTAACCCGTTGATTTTTGGCTCGGTCTTCAGAAAGGAATGATCCGGATATCACGTAATAAAAGTCATTGCTTGCATTGGTGATCTTGACATTCCCATTATTAGCCGTTCCATTTCCTACGGATGGGGAAGGTTTTGTAGTTGAATTGCTACTATTTCCATTCGCAACGTTGTATCCTGCGTCACCCCCGAGCATACGAACCTCTGTTCTTCGGTTACGTGCATGTTCCGACTCAGCACATTTCACGCCATCACTGCAAGCGTTAAAAAGTTCACTTTCACCGAAGCCTATGGGCGTTAACCTGTTACGGGCAATACCATGGGCTACCAAATAGTCAAATACGCCATTGGCACGCCTTTGACTCAATCCTTGGTTATATTCAACCCTACCCCGGGAATCTGTATGGCTTCTGAGCTCGACCTTGATCAAAGGCTGCTGTTTCATCAGAGCCAAAAGAAGGTCAAGGTCTTTGCGGGCATCTGGACGCAAAGTAGCGTCGTTGTAATTGTAGTATATATTTGGCAGTTCGATCACTGAACCTGGAAGTATCGGAGACACCGTAATATTCTGGTACATCGGCTTGTTGGGATCAGGCCAGCCATTGGTATTTACTTCAGTACTGCCAATAACACGGCCACCTTGCAGGATATCAATTTTATATTTTGAATTTATATTGATATAGTGATCAAGGGTGCCATTCGCATCGGTAATGAGTGTATCTTTTACATCATTTTTGTTATCTGTGATGATCAGGGTTGCACCAGCAAGCGGAGCATTAGTGTTATAATTGAACACCGTTGGGATCCACTGTATTTTCCCCGGTCCAGCCATACTTGACTTTTCTAGTTGAACAGCCAGTTCGTTACCCGTCTTGGAAATGGGCAGTCGGATCTGTCTGGTCTGGTAGCTCTTTTTCGTTATGATAATTACATAGTTTCCAGGTTTAACATCCGATCCAAACCGGCCTTTGCTATCTGTCATACCATTGATACCCTTGTCTGGAGGCATAGAGCCCATCACTTCTTTACCATCAATGGTTTGCACGGTAATGAGGTTTCCTTGTTCGTCTCGTCCGATCACGTTGGTCCCGTCATAACTCAAAATCTGGATTTCCGCGTCTTTGATCGGTGCACTATTTAGCTTTTCTGTTACTACAATTTTCAGGTCAAGATTTCGGTCTGGCACACGTTTGTTTTGCAGCAGATAGTCGTCGAGATTTCCATTTTCTGTGTGAAAGTTAAAAATTTCGTCGCCGCCAGCCCCGGCTGCGCCATTGGTAGAAAAATAGCCGTTGATCTTGTTGAGGTCAACAATAAGTCCAAAATCATCTCCTGTCGTACTAAAAGGCTCGCCCAAATTGATCGGTTTGGTCCATTGTGAGCCTTCCGGGATAACATAATAGAGGTCTAAACCGCCTTTCCTATCTTCTTGACCATCAGAAGCAAAATAAAGGGAATTGTCTGAGTGAATGAAAGGAAATGCATCACGACCTGTTGTGTTGATCCCAGGGCCAAGGTTGACCGGCTCACTCCAGGACTCACCTACTTTATAAGAGACATAAAGATCCGTGCTCCCCAATCCACCTGGGCGGTTAGAAGCGAAGTACAACTTATCCCCGTCAATGCTAATAGCCGGGTGGAAGTCGTCAAATTCATTGTTGTTAAAGGGCAGGGGTTCTGGTGCACTCCATACTCCATTGGTTTTTTTAGCACTATAAATACGCATTTTCTGCGTTTTATCCTTGGCTAACTTAACTTTCCCGCCAACGACGGTATTGCTTGAAAAGTAAACCGTTTCTGCCGTGCGGTCAAAGCAAACCGGGCCCTCATTGTCAACAGATGAAAGTTCTTTCGCGAACGGTTCTGGCGCACCAAGATTCCCTTCTGCATCGCGGCGGGATCTAAGAATTGACATGGATGGCAATTTCAAGCCCTCGTCTGTCAATTTTTTCAAACCGGCTGTATTAGTTGAAATAAAAACAATACCGTCTTCATAAAATGTCGGGCTGAACTCCAGACCAGCGGTATTGATGGCTGCTTCGTTTTTCACCTGAACAGTCACTTGTACAAATGCTCCGGGTAATGTTTGCGCAGAAAGTGAAGCACAAATAAAGGCAAAACCGAAAACCAAGGTGATATGCTTAAAGGAATTCATGATTCTGAATTGATTATGTCGTGAAGTGATTATTTGGGTATTAAATTGGGGTTGAACAGATAATCCCGCGTTAGCTGCCGGGAAAAACCCGAAAACTGACCTTAAATGGATCATTCAAGCCCACATTACATGAAGAACCTTGCGTTCGTCTTTTTCTTTTTGCCAGCATCTACCTTTTTCAAATCATATTGCACCATCAACTCGAAAGAACCTGCATTATAGTCTTTCAGGTTGCTGAGGGTAAAATCGTAAGCTGCACCGACAGCAAACTGAGGTGCCAATTGCCATAAGGCCAGAAGATCAATTGAATCTCCAGGACCATCACCACCAAGGCGGTACGAAATACCTGCGGTAAATCTTTTACGAATATCCAGATTCAAGTTGAAATCTGCGTCAAACGGAGCATTTTTTACATACTTCAAAAGAATCGCAGGCATCAGGCTAATATCTTCACTGATAGGCAGGATTGCACCAGCCATTCCATAAAAGTGCTGGTATTCTTTGGCCCCGATGCTCGCATTAATATTAGACAATCCTATTGCATTGGAATATAAGTGTGGTACCGATACTCCAAAATAGAACTGTTGCATGATCGTGCCATATACCCCTGCTCCGACGTTTCCGTAAAAGTCATTTGTCTTTTGACTTTCAATGGAAAGATCTCCAATTTGACCTGGCTTTGCCTCGTTGAAGGCTATACCAAGCGAACGCAAGGATCCGGACAGACCAATGCGAAGCGAGAAATTTTCCTGTGCTGCCATATCGTATGAATAGGCAACCGAAGCCTGAAAGTCGCGTTGCAAACCAATCCTCATGTTGGAAATTGTAATGCCCCCCCCTACCCTGCGGGATAGTAGCGGCCCATTAAAACTGGCCAACATAGACTGCGGTGCACCATCAAAACCCACCCACTGACTACGGTAGATACCCGTCAGACTGGGCACTCCACGAGCTCCTGCATAAGCAGGGTTTATGTACATCTTATTGTACATGAACTGCGTGTATTGGGCTTCTTGCTGTGCCGAAAGTGATATGCAAGCTGCCATCAAAAGTGCGATAGAGATAATCAGTTTTTTCATTGTAAAATTGAATTTAAAAGGTATCGGGGCTTGAAATGGTTCTACTTACAGAAGAGCTTGAGTGGGTCAGATTGTTCAAACGCAACCCACTCAACTATCTCATAGATCAACGGAATATTTCCACAAAACCCTTCATAGGAGCAATATTCGGGCCAGGCTTAAAGATGTAGAAATACACCCCGTCTGGAAGATCCTTGCCATCCTGCCCTTCCAGTGTACCATACCAGGCTTTGGCAGGATCATTACTATAGGGCGTTGCCTGATATACCTTATCCCCCCACTGACTATACACTACGATTGAATTCTCATTGAACAAGCCTGTATCGATACAAGGTATCGCAAGAAAGTCATTTAACGCATCATTATTAGGTGTGATGATGTTCGGGATAAAGATACACTTGGTGTCATTGATCGTGATCGTCACCGCTGCCTGATCAGACAAGTCGCAGGTTCTGGAACAAACGGTATAAAAGAACGAAACCATGCCAGGGATCTCACCTGCCGTGTATGTAAATGTCCCATCGCTATCGTTCATGACGAGCCCCCCCAAAACACTGATATCACAGATTCCAAAATCAAACGCCGGTGAAAGAATATCGTTTGTTAACACACTGGGGAAGGTGATCGTCTCCCCGGGATTGATCGAGTATGTCAAATCATTTACCGCTGAAGGCGGCAAGGTCAAATAGACAACTGCTGTATCCGGAGCCGTACTACAACCGTTCACAGTTGCCGTGACGCTGTAAGGTCCATCATTTTGTGTACTCAAGCTATTGATATTAACGACGTTTGTCGCAGAAGTCACAGGTCCTGTCCAGGTATACGTTGCGCCAGGGATACTGGTCGCTGTGATAGATACCGCCTCCCCTTCACAACCAGGGCTTGGGTCGACCACTGGGTCAAGCTGAGGCAATTCAACCACTTGAATAAATACTGCACACTGGGTGAGATTGCCTGAAGAATCTACTGCACGAAATAACAGGTTATTGAAGCCAATGGAGAAGGTCCCTCCGGAAACGGCACCTTCCAGTTGCGTCACCGTTGGGGTCACACAGTTGTCAGTGGCATTAGGCGCATTAAAGGTCAATTCTACTCCGCCACACCCGGTTATCGTATCAGAACTGATCAGGAAGCCACTTGGGTCAGAAATAATACCAGCACCCACATTTACAACGATCGGGCTGACGGGACAATTAAATACGGGTGCCACATCTTCCGAAACCGTCACATTGAAAGTAGCCAATGCTGCGTCTCCGAGCGCGTCTGTTGCCGTGTAAGTTACGGTAGTTGTACCAAATGGGAAAATACTGCCAGAAGGTAAGGGTGAAACGGTAACCGTAACCGGTGGGCAAAAGTCAACCGGGATAGGCTCTGCCCAGGTAACCATTGTTTGACAAGTATTAATTGTAATATCCCCTGGAACGTTTGTAAAATGCGGAAAAACGTTATTTATGACTTGAATTTCGCAATCAAGACTAACATTACCACTGGCATCAGTTACGATGATTACAAATTTGGTAATCCCGGCAGGGAAGGTATCTCCTGGCAGATAATTCGTTGAATAAATGAGGCTTGTTTCAGGCGTGCAGTTGTCCGAAGCCGTTGGAAGTGTCCAGATCGGCACTACCCCGCAAGGATTGGATACCGGAACAGGAAGTGGTGCTGTTGGACAATCGATTATCGGCTTAACCACGTCAATTACCGACACATTAAAGGCACAGGTCGAACTGTTCCCGGAAGCATCCGTGACCGTATAGATCACCATCGTGTCTCCGGTCGTGAATAGGGAACCTGGTACAATATTGGAGGTAATGATTAATCCTCCCGCTCCACAGTTGTCCGATACTGTTGGTGGCAACCAACTCAGGATTGTATCACATTTAATTGCCGGAAGAAAGACCAGAATCGGAAGGGATGGGCAGTTGCTTAATACAGGTTTAGTACTATCTGCTACGGTTACACTAAAGCTACAAGTCGTCGTATTACCAAAAGCATCGGAGGCTGTGTAGACTACGATATGGGGTGAATTCGCTACGTCAAAGAAAGTTCCGGATGCCTGTGTAACTACGAGCTTTACATTCTGATCACAATTGTCCAAAGTCAAGGGTGCTAACCAGGTTGGGTTAGCACCACAGTTACCACTAGACGAAACAATAGAAATATTCGCCGGACATCCATCAGGGAAGGAGGGTGCTAAAGCGTCTACTACCGTAATATTGAATAAACATTGACTTATGTTGCCAGCGTCATCCATAGCGGTGCATCCAACTTGTGTCACCCCTGAAAATACAGAACCGGATGGGTTGCTACAAAGGATCTCCACGTTCATATCACAGAAATCCGTAGCCACAGGAGTCACGAAATCCACTACAGAAGTACAGCCATTGATCGGCATAATGACCGTATCGGAAGGACAGGTCATGGTGGGCGGTGTTACATCCCTTACCACTACGTCAAAAGAGCAGGTGGTCTGATTCCCGGACAGATCCTTTGCCGTATAACTTACCGTGGTAGTCCCTAAGTCGAACAAACCTCCGGAATCGAAGTCATTGGTGATAATCAAGGAAGCCGTCTGCCCACAAGTATCCTTGAAGGTAGGTGTCGTCCAGAATGCATTCGCCTGGCATAATGCATTAGCATCCACCAGAATAGGGCTTACCGGACAAGTCACAATTTGCGGTGGGTTGTTCTCAAACACGGTCACTGTAAAAGAACAGGTTGTCGTGTTATTCGCATCATCTGACACGGTATAGGTCAAAGTCGTCGGCGGGCCAGCGTTAAATATCGTGGTACCCGGCGAAAGGACAACACTGGCAATGGCTCCACAGGCATCTGAAGCAGCAGGTGCTACAGGGATATAACTTGCACTACATTCAAGGGGTAGCGCGTTCACTACGGTATCAGCAGGACAAGCCACTACCGGAGGGACATTGTCTAAGGTAAAGACAAAAGCACCGTTGATTGGCAGCACTGCGACCGGGTCAAAATTGCCATCCAAGGCATCAAACGGACCTGTCAAGGACAGGTTGGTAGTTGCCAATGCATTGACATCCAATACATTGAACGTAAGGGTCATAATAGCCGCACCATTGGGTACATTTGGCCAGGAAGGAGCCCCGCCAAAAAACGCAATTGTTCCATTGGCCGAATTGATAAAGAGTGGCGGTGGACCTGCTGTGATGAAGTTAATAGGAACCGGAAGCACAAGGCCCAAAACGAGCGGATCCCAGGCCAGGCCAAACTGCAGACCAACAATATTGTTAAAGTTTTCTACGGTCAGGTTTACCGTAATCTGTGTTGGAGCGCCCTGGCATCCCAAATCAACTGTATCCAGCTGCAAAATAAGTGGGTCGTCGGCGTTTACAACCACTTGAAAGGAACAAGTTGCGGAATTGCCACTACCATCCAAAGCCGTATAAACGACGGTGGTTGTTCCACCATTGTAATTGCCATTGGCGTTGCCATTCCCACTATTGGTAGTAGCCCCTGTCTGAGAATACGCAAGATCCGGTAATCCAACGCAATTGTCGGTCAATGTTGTCGGTTCGAGACCATTGACCGTAGCAAAAAGTTGTCCTTGTGGCGCATCAACGGTGATTGAAGGCGGGCATACAATCGTAGGCGGCACAATGTCAAGCACCGTGACCAGCCCGTCAAAGGTCATCATCGGAATTTCATCAAAAGTACCACCGTCAAAAGCAACACGAATGGTCGGAAGATCCGCAAAAGTGATGCTTGAAGGTGAATTACTTAACAGGTCAAAATTCAGGGTAAAAAGCCGGTCTCCGTCATTTACAGAAGCACCATTCGGGTCGCTGCTTGTCCAGGCAAAAGTGATAAATCCAACGCCTACACTATCAACCCCGAAGTTGCTCAAGTTGATTCCAATCGGCAGGTTAAAATTGGAAGTAGAGGTATATTGATACAGCGAAGCATCCCATTTGATGGTAAACTGAATGCCTGCAACGGTTGAAAAATTCAACGCCGTAATATCAACCCCAAAACCACCGCTACAAGCGGCGTTTGCATTATTGGCTATGATAGCCAGATCCGAGGTATTGATCCCAAATTCAACCGTAACATTGAAAGAACAGCTGGCCGTATTATTGCCAGGATCGGTCGTGGTATAGGTAACCGTATTGGAACCGATATTAAACAGGGCATCACTTGCGTCCGCATCATTCGGGAAATTACCCGAAGTAGCACCCGAAACCGACCAGCCCACCTGAGCAACAGAGCAGTTGTCCATAACTACCGGAGCAATACCAGGTACAGGCGTTGGACCCGTAGCTAACACTGTAAGGTCTGCAGGACAAGTGATTGTGGGAGGCTGATTGTCCACTACTGAAACCGTTGAGCCATAGGTAATGAGCGTTGTTTCATCAAAGCTAGGACCAATAAAAGCCAGTGCCTCCGTTGGCAAGCTGGCAAAGTTTACGGTTCCTGCACCCAGCGCTGTATAGTTCAGGGTAAACAATAACTCTCCGGCAGGCGCTGAAACGCCATTCAAATTTGCACTGGTCCATGCAAAGGAAAAGTACCCTAATGCGATAGAATCCGTATTGAAATTGATTGGTGTAATATTGAGCCCAGTATTTGTATTGGTGATCGAAACAAATTGGAGGGCAGCGGGAAGCCAGTCCATCGAAAACTGTAATCCTGCAATGCTATCAAAATTGAAAGCCAGCACGTCAATCGTAACAAGTTCACCACAAGAAGGAAGATTGTTTGGATTGGCGATCAAGGTCAGGTCGGTCGTTGTAACGGAGTATTCAATCAGGATATTGAAAGAACAAGTAGCCGTATTACCGCCAGCATCTGTGGCTTTATAGGTTACGGTGCTGAAGCCAATATTAAATAAGGCTCCACTTGCATCAGCATCGTTGGGGAAGTTTGCTAAAGTTGCCCCAACAGAGGACCATCCCGCTCCGGGCGTACCGCAGTTGTCGGCTAAAACAGGCGCAATATTCGGAATAGCGGTCGGGCCGGATCCACCAGTCACTACACTCGCAGGACAGGTAATCATGGGAGCTGTATTGTCTAGTGCTTTAACCAGGCCGTTTTCTGTTTCAAAAAGCACTTCATTGAATTGGTTGTCAAAAACAGCAATAGCCGTTGGATCATCGACAAAAGAGAGTGATGCCGGAGGACCTCCAATTCTCTTGAAGGCTACTTTAAACAGAACTGTATTTGACGGAAGACTTAACCCCGCCACGTCGGTCCAGGCAAAAGTAAGTTTGCCAAGTGAGAGCGTGGCTGGCATAGTATCGAATCCCGCACCCATAAATTGGGGATGCAACATCGTCACATAGGCATAGTCCAGACGCGCTGTGTCCCATTGCAACGTGAATTGCAAGCCGGATATATTGGTAAGATTATCCAGATAAACCGGGACAAGAAACGTATCCGGTGACATGCACGGAACTTCGATGATATCGGATCTAAGGATGACCGCTTGCGCCGAGGCTCTGTTTGAAAAAACCCCAGCCGTAAGCAGGAATAGGATTAAGAAAATATTTCTCATGGTGTTCAATGTCAAACTATTAAAGATGGGGGTAATGCCTCGATAAATTTAAAGGATAAGTAAGGCGGCAACGCTTGTCGCCGCCTCACTTATACCCTAAATTCAATCAATCAAAATCATCTTCTTACGATCGCTGTGTTTAGGCGTTGCCAATTCGTAGTAGAAAACACCGTTTGAGCCGAAATCACTTTTCTGGAATGTGATGCTGTTTTTGCCTTCAGCAAAATCACCGATCACTGTTTTTACCAGCCGACCTTCTGCACTAAACACGCGTAAAGTTGCACGACCCGACTCAGGCAAGCGGAATGAAATGGTCGTTTGCGCTGTGAATGGGTTAGGCTGGTTTTGGAAGAGCGCAAAAGTTTTGCTTTCCAAATCGCCTGTAGCTACCGAAGCAACGAATTCAAAGCCAACCGCGATAGCATTACCTCCTTCGTTGATCGCCAATGCTTCTGTAATCTCTGAACTACTTTTCAGCACCGCAGACAAGGTCGGAACAGATTTCAAAACCTTGAATGTCAGTGAGAACAATGTTTCGTCATCGTTGAATGAAGTAGGTTTGCCACCTACCCAAAGCGTACTGATCAAGCCGTCTGCAAGGTTGGCCGTTCCAAAATTATCTTGCGTGAGGCCGGGCAAAACACCCGCCTGAATGTCTTGCAATTCAAACACTTCCGGATCAAATGCAATGGTCATCTGATATGCCTGCGCATTGATGAAGTCTTTTGCTTTAAACGGAATGGTGATCGTTTCACCAGCTTGTACGGCGCGCTCATCGAGACGGAACTTAAGGGCATCCGTAAATTCAGCTCCACCTCCACCATTGGTCAGGGATGGTACCACCGAACCATTCACGTCGCCCATTAATACACCTGTAAAGTCATCACTCAGGAAGTCTGCCGCAACGTTATTGTGTGTAATAAGTGACGGCGGCACAGGATTGTTGAGCGGATTCACTTGAGGTGCTGGTGGATTACCCATAGGCAAGGGTAAAAACACATGAGATGCAGCAATAAACTTCCAATCCGGTCCGACCTGATTGCCCTGGACGTTTGTAAAGTGTGGTGCATTGCCCAGTACATACCGCTGTACAAGTGCGTAGTCCAATAGATTTATCTTAAAGTCGCCGTTGATATCCGCAGCCACCCATTGGTAACCATTGGTGAAGGATACCTGCATAGCTGCGTGTGCCTGAATTCCAAGCATGTCACCTACATTGATCTGCTGGTTTTTAACCGTAGCAATTTTAAAGGCCGAAACCACCGTGTTTGAACCCCCTTGAACTAAAAATCCGTAATCTGCAGTAGGTAATGCTGTCAGATCCATATCAATGTTTGTACCCGCAAGGTCAACCGTAACACCAGGTATTGGCTTCGTAGGCGCCTTCCAGGTAAACACGTCACCGGATATATTGAGGTCATTGGATGCAGGACAAGTAATGGTTGCCGAACCATTGTTGAAATTTACCATCGGTGCTTGATTTGTGCCGTCCTGTAAGAACACAAGCGCCGGCAAAGCAGAAGCAAGGATATTAACCGATGTTCCAACCGCTGCGGCACTAAGTTGAACTTGTAAATTGAACAACAGACTGCCATTCGGGAGTGTCGTAGGATTCAGGGTTGGGTGGGTCCAGAATACAGAACTTACACCCGGTACTAAACCGACCAAGGCTGGATTCAGATTGGTCAGACCCGTAATCGTCCCAATTACGCCATTGCTCAGCGCCAGACCCAGAGAGAACCCTGAAACATTGATAAAATTATCCACCGTAACTGGAATCGAGATCGTTTGGCCCTGACAACCGTTGCCGGTTCCAACCGTGATCGTGATTTTCGGACCAGCTTGTACGATAGCTGTATCTACAGCAATACATCCGCTGCTTACATCTGTCGCAGTTACCGTGTAGGTTCCTGCCGAAAGACCGTTCAAATTAGCGGTTGTAGCCATGTTACTCCATTCATAGGAGAAGATACCTGACCCGCCTGTAGTGACGGTGGTTGCGGTTCCATTGTCCGCACTGAAGTATAATTCTGGCGTTCCGGATGCGCTGAGGATGAAACCTGTATTTACACCAAGCATCACCTGTACTTGTACGACACAGGAATTCGTATTCCCATAAATATCCACTGCAGTCAAGCTTATGGTTTGTGTCCCAAGGTCGCCGCAGTCAAAGGTTGATTTAGATAGGAAAAGTGTATCTATAGAACAATTATCTGTGCTGCCAAGGTCAATATTGCTTGGATCAATGGTAGCTGAGCCGTTGGTCCCCAGTGAAATAATCACATTGTTATTACAAATCATCGTAGGTACACTATTGTCGATTACACTGATGTTAATCGAATCAACACCTACATTACCACACACATCAATTGCTGCAAAGTATATCCAGTAGTTTCCTATCAGATAATCACCACTAATACTAAAGGAATGATCCCCAAACGGACCATCATTCGTCACCAATAACAGATTGTCGGGCGTACAGTCTTCAAGGAATTGCGCCACGTTAAATACCAATGGTACCGTACAGTTCTGGTTGGGTGGAAATTGAGACGTATTCAGTATAAGTGTATCTGGCATCCCTGCAAAAACAGGTTCTGTAACATCTACTACTTTAATCGTCCGGGCATAAACATTGGTATTACCACAGTTGTCTGTGGCCGTCCAGGTTCGCAGAATGCTATAATCAAACATACCGCAATCGCCCAATGCAACGGCAATCGTATCAACCGTCAGTTCGACCAAAACATCCGCATCACAGTTATCGGTAGCGGTCACAGGAATCACGGCAATGTTACCATCACTGCAACTTACTGTAACGTTTGGTGGAAGCACTGAAAAGACCGGCTTAATGGTGTCCTGAATACTGAGCAATTGGTCACAAGTAGAAACATTGTCAGCCAGGTCGACCACTTTCCATGTACGGGTGAGCACCTGACAGATATTGCCAACGCCATTGCTAAGCGCGTCCGTGTGGGAAATAGAATCCACTACAATCAGACAGTTATCAGTAGCCGTAGCCTCTCCTTGTACCGTGGTGCTTAGATTATCGGTGCACTGAACCGTCTTGTTTGGTGGACAAGTGATGGTTGGAGCCACATTGTCCTGAATCACAATATAAGTCAGACACATGGACATATTGCCTGAAGCATCCGATACAAACAATTTAACCCCGTGCTGGGTCACTCCGTCTGCATCCGCACAATCGTAGGCAAGTGTAGTCGTAGGTGGTACCAATGGGCTTTGGTCCAGGCGTTGGATCAACAAGCCCAGATTGCTGGTGCAGTTGTCAAAACTGAAATTGTTGAATTGGTTAAACATCACGTTCACGATGCCGGAAGGCTGCAAAGACGCGCTCACACCATTGATACAAACAGCCGTTGGAGGCGTAGCATCATTCACCTGAATAGTGACATTTTTGGTAGAACTGTTGCCACATTTGTCTGTGGCGGTAAAGCGTACCACATAAGTGCCAACAGGATAATCTGGCGCACTGATATTTGAACCAGACGGAATTACAAACGTATTGCCCGGGGGAGCAGAAATGAGGGTATTCGTAATAGTAAGATCTGATGTCGATTCGCAATCTGCAACGTATGGCGCAATATTAAAGTTAACGGCAGCCTTGCAGTCCAGTGCATTCGGCGTCGTATTGCCGACAACCGTAGCTGGCGTATTTACGGCATATACAGGTGCTTGTGCATCGGAAACAACAATCTTCTGCGTACGGATAGCTGTGTTTCCAGCATCATCCATTGCCGTCCACTTTCTATTGATCAGATAGCTATATTTTCCGCAGCCAATGGTATCTATCGTGGAAGTCTCCACCAGGGAAATATCCACTAAAACATCACACTGATCGGTCGCAAACTGTGGATACGATGCAGCTGGCGGAATAGCCGCGCAAGCTTGTATAACAGTGTCCATCTGCGTTGCACTCCAGGTGCCTGCAAAAACAGGCTGGGTAACATCATGTACCGTTACCGTGGTCTGGAACGTGCCAATATTGCCATTGATATCCGTAACAGCCAGTACAACTGCATTTACGCCCATGTTAGCCAGATTCGAACAATCAAAATCCAGCGTGTCCAGATAAATATAATTCGGGCTTACACCGGTACGAATAGAGATATCAACGGGGCCACAACCATCCTGGTCGTAACTACCATTATTCAATTGTACTGCTGTAATAAAGGCGTCGCCGGCTGCATCTAAGTTGATATTGAGGGACTGGCCAATAGCGACCGGTGGCGTTAGATCCACTGAAATGATCACGTTTTGTGGCTGACTCGTTGTATTGTTCTCCGGATCTGTGTAGGACCAGTTGATCACATAGCTTCCTGGGTTCAGGACATAGCGTGGTGGGCCGCCAGGTACAAGCGGAGGCAATACCATCATTACAGGAACGGAAGGCGTGCCATAAATGGTCACCAAGTCAGTGCCATTACAATCTGTAGCAGAAGGTGCCGTAACGGTCTCCTTGGTACAGTTGCTTACGATATCTCCCAGTGTGGTAATGACTGGCACCGGCGCTTGTCCATCTACAAGGGTGATATTAAAACTACATGGTGCCGACATTAAGTTATCAGGCATATTGTTGATGGCCTTTAAGGTTACAACAAAGAAGTTGCCCGGTGTTACAGGAATTACACTCGATACAAGTGCATTCGCAGGAGGCGTTTGGATAATCGTAACATCACTCAGACAGTTGTCAGATATGGACGCAGGCGGGTAAGTAGGAACTTTAATATCTGCTGAACAACCTGCTGATACGGAGAGGTTCTGATTGCCCGGGCAAGTGATGCTGGGGGCTTGTGTATCTATTATTTTAATAATGAAAGAACAAACTACTGGAGGGTTTGCACCCTGGGTAGCGGTGTAGGTAACGGTCGTTTCTCCAACAGGAAACTGTGCAATCACGGAGCCTCCAATCGCAGGAAGTGTAACCGGGAATGGATTGATCAAATTCACAAACGATTGAACCGACTGGTTATTGATGACCTCCGTAACTGTAAACGCACCACAATCAGTGATATCAGTCAAGGAAGGACGAATCCAGGTAAACAATTGATCACAGTTGTTGGTCGTGTTTGGCAACGTGAATACGTCACCACAGATACCGGCAGGCGCCACTGCGTAATTGTTCATGAACACTGGCGACTGATTGTCTGTCACTATGATGGTGATGACTTTAACCGTTGGATTTCCACAGCCGTCGGTAGCCGTCAGCGTAACGATATTGGTGCCAATCGGAAAGCTGGAAACCGGAAGCGTATGGGTGCCCAAAGCAAAGGTCAGTACACCCGAAGATGGTGCACCAACTGCCGGGACCAGACTGTACGAGATTCCCGATATTCCATTGCAAGCATCCGTAATATCATTGAAGTTAACGACCGCTAAAGTGTAATTGCCTGTACAGCTTGACGGACCTGATACGTTGACGTTCACGATTCCCGTTGGAAGGTAAGCCGCATTAAAAACCGGGCCTACAATATCCTGAACAGTGATCACCTGGCTTACCTGGATCGTATTGGATGGTACCGCATTGTCGGAAGCTTCCCAGGTGCGCGTGATGGTATAGGTGCAAAGTCCGGGACCAAAAGTCTGGCCCTTGTAGGTTACTGTTGCAGAACCACAGTTGTCCGTAGCCGTCGGGTTTGTTACTGGCAGGATCGCATCGCATGCCACTGTAACGTTTGCTGGAACACTCGCAAATACAGGTGGGGTAATGTCTTTTAAGGTTACCGTAAAGGCACAAAGGTTACTGATATTGGGGGTAGGCAATACCCCGTCTAAGGCACGGACCGTAACGTTTGTAACGCCCAGCGGAAATACAGGAATATTTGCAAGGTCGCCCCCGGCAAATGTGGTAAACGCCCCTGCGGGACTACCCAAAGCATATTGGTACGCACTTACAGTGCAATTGTCGACCGCAGACAATGTGCCCGTCGCCGATCCCACACAAGAGGCAGGTGATGGAAGGACCGGAGTGAATATGGTAACATCGGACGGACAAGTGAGGATAGGCGGCGTTATATCTTTCACCGTTACTACGCCGATGCAGGAAGACGGGTTACCTGCATCGTCCTGAATCTGTAAGGTGTAATTATTCGGGCCAATGTTAGCGCAAGTGTAGGTTGCATTACCACTTACATACGAATAACCACAGTTATCTGTGCTTGCATTGTCTATCTGTGCAGGCGTAACGACTACTGAGCCAGCACCAATCG
The DNA here is from genome assembly GCA_947476195.1 of Lewinellaceae bacterium. Classification (GTDB taxonomy): domain Bacteria; phylum Bacteroidota; class Bacteroidia; order Chitinophagales; family Saprospiraceae; genus M3007. The sequence goes on from CANJPT010000001.1 coordinate 20,308, forward strand.
TGGCACTTAAATTTACCGTAATGTCTTTGCATTTGGCCACCGGAGCCTGGCTGTCCACAGCATGCACATTAAAGGTATAAGAATAAAGGTTGCCCGCTACATCCCGTACCAGGTAAGTTACAGGGCTTATGCCTCCGTTGTCCGCACTAAAAATAGTGACATTCGAAAAGGCAGATTGGGATATGATTGTAGCAGCCGAGCAGTTGTCTGAAAACAAAGGCGTACTCCAAATCGCTCTCGACGTGCAGGAACCAAGATTTGGCACATTGGCCAAAATCGTAGAGCCCGGTACAGGTCCGGGGTTAGGCCCTGCTGCATATTGAGGAGGCGTCTGGTCTTGTACGTTCACAGAGAAGTTGCAAATACCAATATTAGCGGAACCGTCTTTTGCCCGAAGCGTTACGGTGTTATTTCCCGCAGGGAATGTTACCCCACTTAAATCTACAGGCATCCCAACCGTAATGAGGGTTGGAGGAGAAAATGCAGCTCCGTTTATGGAATAATCAAAGGTTAGGCCACAATTGTTAAATGTATTGTCCCAGAATTCCTGTGGGCCAGGATTATGCGTGGCAGACTGATTGAAGATCAAGCCCGGCACATTTGCCGCACAGCTGTTTGCCGGGAAGTTTGGTACAACAAAAGAGGCCGGACATCCAATCGCAGGGGTGGAATTATCCAGCACATATACATTGGCCATACAAGTGGCCGAATTGGAGGCATTGTCTGTAACCGTCAAGGTAACCGTTTGATTACCCAGGGAATTACAGTTGAAGCTGGTCGGACTGACCGTCATGGTTTTGATGCCACAATTGTCTGAAGAACCATTGTTGACCATAGCAGGTGTCACCACCGCTTGATTGATAAATGGATCCATCACTACGGTCACTGTACCAGGGATACAATTGGCTACCGGTGCTTCCAACTCTGAAACATTCACCGTAACCGTAATCGGTGTAGTGTTGCCATAAACATCTTCAACTTCATAGGTGATCACCGTGGTTCCGACCGGGAAGTTTGCAGAAACGGGCGTTATCCGATGGAAAAAGTTATTGGGATCATACGGATAAGGGGTCACCCCGTTGGTGGTCAGAAAAGTCGGATCACTTACGCAGGAAAGACCAGGGCAGTTTATGGAAACTGTATCATTTTCGGTAAAACTTACAATCCAATTACAGTCGGATACATCATGCGTATCCCAACTTGGACGGTACCAGGAAACATTTTGGGTGCAGGAACCCGGCGCCGTATTTACGTTAAAAACAGCCTGAAAATTGATACCAGAAGGATTCGGTGGCGGTATTAGCGTCACCGTAGGAGGGGTAACATCTTTAACCGTAACACTAAAGGAGCAAGTGGATACACGGGCGGCATTATCGGTTGCCGTCCAGGTTACATTCGTAGTACCCACGGTGAAGACTGCGGCATTCAGAGTATTTGTTCCCGTATAGTTATTCGATGGCAGGCCTGCCAAGGAACAGTTATCCGTAGCAGAGGCATTGAAAGAAGTACCCGAGACCGTGTAATCGCAGCTTGGAAGGCCAAGTGCATTCACCGTCTTATTAGAAGGACAAGTAATGACAGGATTGGTCTGATCTGTTACGTTGACAGAATAGGAACAGCTTACAGGAGCATTCACGCCATCGGTGATGGTATACGTCACATTGGTGACACCCAATGGAAAGTTATACCCATTCAAATTACCCGGACCTGTTTTATTATTTGACAGCGATGCAAGCAAGGAAGCATCACTGGCGCAGTTGTCGGCAACCATCGCATCGGTAACACCCAATCCGGTACCGACCCATTGGCAGGACGCATTAGCAGGCGCATTGGGCGCTACTACATTCGCCGGACAAGTTATGGTTGGAGGCGTCGCATCGTTTACCGTGACCGTGAACGAACAGGATGCCGTATTCGGGGAAGGCAATGCCTGGTCGGCTACGTTCCATTTCACCGTGGTTACACCTGAGTTAAAGACCTTGCCATTAAGTGTTGCACCTCCTGAACCAGAGGTGGCGCCAGAAAGTTGGTAGGTTGGGATTGCAGAGCAGTTATCCGCGGTAGCCAGCCAATTAAATTCGGAACCAGCCGTAGTATATTTACAAGCGGCACCTGCATTGCGGATTCGGTTTGCTGGGCAAGAGATGGTAGGGGATATGTTGTCAATCACGTTAATCGTGATGTCAATAATGGTAGCACCAGGCCCCCCCCAAGTACTAATACCCCAAATAGGATCACCTCCGGCACGAATATGCCAGGTTGTAGAACCAATATCTGCGCAACCAAAAGTTATGGGTGCAGCCAAGTAGGAGCCCAAATTATTCGGATCTGGATCGGACGAAAGCCACATACCGCAAAAGAAGTCACTTCCAACATAGAAGCCGGAACCATTCAGGATTGCATCGGTCAGGGTTACAAAGCCACCACCGCTCAACGTCATATTGATCGTAACTGGTCCTGAAGGAATAGTAGCAAAATCATCGCATTGCGCCTTTGCACCCACCATTGTGGCAAGCGTAAAGCACAGCACGAGCAGCCCTTGCGCCAATCGACGCGTAGTGGTTGAGATGTTCATGGTCAAAAAATTAGTATATGAGGAAAAAGGTGAGATGCACAGCATCCTTGAGAAGGAGTGTAGAGGACTCTTCATCAATGATATTCGGTTTGGGATTGCAAAATGTTGTTTACTGTTCAAACTACAAGTATTTCGTTGAGTTAATGAAATCTACCTTCTTGTGTGTAAGCCTGCCACAATCGGCGGACAAAAGACTTTAGCGGGTAAAAGTCGTATTTTTAAAGGTGTTAAAAGTTGAGTGAAAACACTCCAACACCATCCCAAATTAGTCTAAAATGCCTCAAAATTGAGGAAACAAAAAAAGACCTCGATGGAAATACTCCTTAACTTTTCAAAAACTTAGGAAACACAAGAGGGCAACTTTTAAAGCAGCCAAAATTATGGATTAAAAGCGGCTGAAACTACGGAATCATAAGTATTTCCATAACTTTCATGACCGCAAATCTGAATAGTATAAAAAGCAAAATTAGTGCAAAAATCATTAACCCAAAGAAAAGCTTTTTAAAATCAATTGGGCCACTTTATTTACATCGTATAGGTTATCATCAACATGCGGCTCAAAAATGCGCTTTTAAATGCTCCTTACCATCAGCTACTGTTTAAGCTTTTGTCGTCTATCTTGCAAAAGAATTTCAAAAACCGTACCAAATTTAAATGCTTTGTCTCAGCAGCGACTTCCAGCCATTAACCCTTGAAATTGCGCAAAAATTGTTGGCTTTCACGGCTGTAAACATTAAATCTATACCAAATAGCAACGAAAAACCCCTACAGCCCGGTAGAAACAGGAGCGTTAATCCTGAGGATCTTATACGCGGTTCAATTGTACAAATACATGCTCCGGTTGCGCTCCAGTTCCCGGAAATACGGGTCTTTTAAATCCTTGATAAAGTAGATTGCTTCCCCGGTACTCTTCATTTCAGGTCCCAGACGCTTATCCACATTCTGAAATTTATCAAAAGAGAACACGGGGATCTTGATCGCATATCCATCCAGTTTATGCTGGATGTCGAAGTCTTTCAACTTATGCGTACCAAGCATCACCTTCGTAGCAATATTCAGGTAAGGGACCTGATACGCCTTGGCAATGAACGGCGTGGTACGCGAAGCCCTTGGGTTGGCCTCAATGACATACACCTGATCGTCTTTGATGGCGAACTGGATATTGATCAAACCCTTGATATCCAGGGCACGGGCAATTTTTTCCGCGTATTCCACCATGCTCTGGATGACAATCGGCCCCAATGAATAATGCGGCAAAACGGCAGAAGAGTCGCCAGAGTGAATACCTGCAGGCTCAATATGCTCCATAATACCCATGATATGGATCTCATCGCCATCAAAAATAGCGTCGATTTCGGCTTCTTTCGCACGTTCGAGAAACTGATCAATCAACACCCTATTGTCGGGCAAGTGCTTGAAGATGGTTAAAACCTGACGCTCTAACTCATTGTCATTGATTACAATTTTCATCCGTTGGCCGCCCAAAACGTAAGATGGACGCACCAGCAACGGGTATGGCAAACGTTTGGCGATTTCCAGAGCCGCATCTACATCATGAGCTACTCCAAACTTAGGGTATGGAATTTCCAGCTCATGCAACAGCTCAGAAAAACGCCCCCGATCCTCCGCAATGTCCATGCTGTTATAACTCGTACCTATAATATTGTACCCGCTTTTATGCAGGTTTTCGGCAAGTTTAAGGGCTGTTTGGCCGCCTAATTGAACGATGACACCTTCGGGTTTTTCGAGTTCAAGGATCTCTTCGAGATGTTCCCAGAAAACTGGCTCGAAGTAGAGTTTATCGGCCATATCAAAGTCGGTAGAGACCGTTTCCGGGTTACAGTTCACCATAATGGCCTCATAACCAACTTCTTTGGCCGCAAGTAGTCCGTGCACACAGCAATAATCAAACTCTATACCCTGCCCGATTCGATTCGGGCCCGATCCGAGTACCACAACCTTTTTCTTGTTGGTTACGATACTTTCATTGGTATCATCAAAGGTCGAGTAGAAGTAATTGGTCTTACTCTCAAACTCGGCAGCGCAGGTATCCACCATTTTATATACCCGACGGATGCCGCGTTTTTTGCGCTCCCTGGTAACCGGTTTTTCGTCGATGCGCAGGATCCAGGCGATCTGAGCATCAGAATAGCCATTCTTTTTGAGTTCGATGAAAAAGTCCGTTGGGATATCCTCTGGCACATTGAATCGCAGGAGTTTTTCTTCCATTTTTACCAGATTCTTAATCTGGCCGATGAACCAGGGATCGATACCGGTAAATTTTTGGACTGTTTTGGACGGAATACCCAACCGCAAGGCATCTTTCACACGATAGATTCTATCGTCTGAAACTTTTTCCAGGCGCTCCATAATATCATCGGTACGCAGCCATTCTTTTTTATCCGCGCCAAGTCCGGTGCGGTTATTTTCCTGACTCTGACAGGCTTTTTGCAAGGCTTCGTTGAAACAACGTCCAATAGCCATTACCTCACCGACAGATTTCATTTGAAGCCCCAGGCGATGGTCAGCACCCTGGAATTTGTCAAAATTCCAACGGGGCATTTTTACAATTACATAGTCCAGGGTTGGCTCAAAATAGGCTGAAGTTGTCCTGGTGATCTGGTTTTTTAATTCATCCAGCGAGTACCCTATGGCGAGTTTTGCCGCAATTTTTGCAATCGGATAGCCTGTTGCTTTGCTCGCCAGGGCAGAGGATCTCGAGACACGGGGATTTACCTCAATTGCGATAAGCTTTTCGTCTGCCGGGTTTTGTGCAAATTGTACATTACAACCACCGGCAAAATTGCCCAGCGCCCGCATGATCATAATGGCCTGGTTGCGCATATCCTGATAGGCCGTATCAGAGAGCGTCATGGCCGGGGCAACCGTGATAGAGTCTCCCGTATGAATCCCCATGGGGTCGAGGTTTTCGACCGTACAGATAATAACCACATTGTCCAGATGGTCCCGAAGGAGTTCGAGCTCAAATTCCTTCCAACCAAGTACTGCTTTTTCCACTAACACCTCGTGGGTAGGAGAAGCGTTGAGGCCCCGTTTGAGGGCTTCATCAAACTCATCTTCTTTCATACAAAAGCCACCGCCAGTGCCGCCAAGCGTATACGACGGACGGATAACCAGTGGGAATCCAATCTTTTGGGCAGCTTCCTTTCCCTCCAAAAACGAATTGGCAATAAAGGATGGTGCTACATCCAGGCCTAAAGACAGCACGAGTTTTTTGAATTCTTCCCGATTTTCGGTCGTCTCAATCGCTTTGGTATCCACGCCGATCATACGCACCCCGTATTGTTCCCAGATCCCCATTTTTTCACATTCAATGGCGAGATTAAGTGCCGTTTGACCGCCCATAGTTGGCAGGACTGCATCGATGGGCGGCAAATTTGGGTCTTCCTGGTGTTCCTGCAGGATCTTTTCAATGCTTTCCGGGGTCAGTGGCCGCAGGTATATATGGTCTGCAGTCACCGGGTCGGTCATGATGGTGGCCGGGTTGGAGTTGATAAGGCTCACTTTGATCCCCTCCTCCCGGAGTGAGCGACTGGCTTGGGTGCCGGAATAATCAAATTCACAGGCCTGGCCAATGATAATCGGGCCGGAGCCAATAATAAGTATGGACTGGATGCTCGTATCTCTCACAGACGTTGGATATTAGACGTTAGACGTTGAACTTACAGGGCTTAAAAAAATGCCGCAAAATGGTTCAAAAGAGACCATATTGCGGCATAGCCGAATTAAATTTGCCTATAAACCATTTCTTCATTTCGGAGCACAAAGGTAGAGAAAGCTTTGGTAATTTTGAAAGAATACGAGCCGCTATCTTTCAGAAAAGTGTTCTGTATCTAACACATACACGAAGTAACCATCTTTTTCTAACTTTGCACCATTCTTAAACAAGCAAAAAGAACCAGCCATGTCTGACGAAAAAAACGATCCGTCCCCAAACGAACAGCCTTCAGAGCCAAAAAAGCCAAAAATTCTTGCTCCAAAGAAGAATACGGTGAGTGATTTTAGCAAAAATAAAAACCGATTTTTATCGCCCAAGCCTGGAACTTCGAAGATGAAAGGCGGTGGAATGAAAGGCGGTGGAATGAAAAAAGGGAAATAAACTCTCCCCAAAGACGAAGAGTGAACTATTTACGGATGTCAATGCCTCTTTTCAACTGCAGCCGTAAATTTATCTGAAATTGAGCGTGACAAATCTGTCTCTGAAAGACAGTATTACTATTTACTGTTGCCTTATATAAAAAGAGCGGTATTTTGCACGCTATTCTCTAACTCTGTCGCTCTTCAGCGTCAACAATTCCTACGCAATTTATGGCGCTTTTGCAACCGATTCGATTTATTAGCAAGGATAAGACCCAATTCTACCAAACGTTACACGCCCGGGTAGATTCCTATTTCAAAGAAAACAATTTATCAAAATACGCCAATGCCGGCATATTCCTCAAGGGGATCATTTTACTCACCGCATACTTGCTCCCTTTAGCCCTGATGTGCTGGTTTCAACCTTCTTTTGGTTGGTCGCTGGCTTTATGGGCACTGACAGGTGTGGCCATGGCTGGTGTGGGCATGAGCGTTATGCACGATTCCATTCACGGAGCATTTTCCGCCAACCCACGCATCAATGAAATCCTCGGATACACACTGGTACTTTTAGGTGGCGCAGTAAGCAATTGGAAATATCAGCATAACAACCTGCATCATACATTCACGAATATCACACATTATGATGATGATATTGGTGACAAACCAGGTTTGCATCTTTCCCCGCATACGGAGGTAAAACTTTCCCACCGTTATCAATGGTTGCATGCTATTCTTATTTACAGCCTGACAACGCTTTATTGGGCTACTGGAAAGGATTTTATGCAATTTTTCCGTTACAAAAATATCGGACTCAACAAAAATACACCTGCTCAAAACCGGATCCTTTTAGCCCAGATCATCGGTGTAAAAATCATCTATTTCTCTATCTTCATAGCCTTGCCAATCCTATCTGGCATTCCTGCTTTAGAAGTAGTCGCTGGTTTTCTGATGATGCATTTTATCTGTGGAATCATTCTGACAATCATTTTCCAATTGGCGCACTCGGTGGAGGAAACGACCCATCCGCTGCCAAATGAGCATGGTATCATTGAAAATGACTGGGCCATTCACCAGATGAATACGACCGTCAATTTTTCGCGTAAAAACCGCCTTTTGTCCTGGTATGTGGGTGGATTAAACTTTCAGGTGGAACATCATCTTTTCCCTAAAATCTGCCACGTACACTACCCTCGTATTTCAGAAATCGTAAAACGTACTGCTGCGGAATTCAACGTTCCATATCTGGAACACAAAACTTTTGGCAATGCCCTGCGTTCGCATTTTGCATTGCTTAAGAATTATGGCAAACTACCGCCAATGGATGAATTGATGGGGTAGATTTTAACAACAAATGATCCAAAGGAGTGGGCAATATTTTTAATGTTGTCCCTAACGCCATGTAAAGTATTCGGTATCGTCCATGTAGCAGACAAAATGCCAGCTTGCTTGGAGGGATTTAAAATCCTACGCAAGAAATACTCCTTTAAAAAACACCCAAAAAACGTTCGGCTATCATCAATGGCCTGAATACATAGCGTTTTTTGACATGATGTCCTTCGCTTCGGCGGAGGATATCCTGCAAGGTTGCCAGTACCGTCAGCAGGAATTTCCCCTTATTCAGCATGACACATTCTGCTTGTACCGCATGAACGGCGTCGCTCACTTCTGAGCGGGTAGCGATGCCGCTTTTATTGAGGGTTTCGAGTACTTGTGTCGCCCAAATTACGGGCACGTGGGCCGCCTCACAAAGCCACAAGATCTCTTCCTGAACTTCACTCAGGCGCTCAAATCCAATTTCAACGGCAAGATCACCCCGGGCAATCATCACCCCAAAAACTGGTTCAGCCATACCTTGAAGCAACAACATAGGGAGGTTTTGAACGGCTTCAAATGTTTCGATTTTGATTACAATGGGAATGGTTTTACTGCCATCCTTTCGTAATAAATCCTGTAGTTCAGCAACATCTACGGCAGAGCGTACAAAAGAAAACCCAAGAATGTCGGCATATTGTTTGGCAAATGGGATTACTGATTTGTCGTAATCAGTCAGGCAGCGCACTGTGAGTGCTGTATCGGGAAAATTGATTCCTTTTTCCGGTTTTAGCCGGGGTTTAGCTGCTGAAATACGGGTCATCCGCAGGGTAGCCATTTGATCACCCGGATTTTCCACCACCGCTTCAAACAATCCGTCGTCAAATAAAACCCGATCACCGATACGCAAATCTTTTACAACGCCGGGCAGGGTACAACCTACTACGCACTCTTTTTCATCAAACGTTGCATATAGTTCTGCGAGGTAAAAAAGCGATTGTTCGAATAGTTTCAAGCTGCCCTTTTTTCTGCCTTTGCCAAGCAGCATGGTTCGAATCTTTGGCCCAGCCAAATCGAGGTAAATTTTACAGGGAATTCCGGTAGCCTTTGAAGCTCTGTGAACATTGGATATCATCCGCTTCCAATGCTTTGGTCCATCATGGGCGCTGTTAATACGGGCAACATTCATCCCGGCCTTAAGCAGTGCCTTCACGGCGGCATAATTGTTGGCCATTTCGGTTTCGAAGGTCACCATCAGGTGAGGAATCTTCGGATCTTCTTTTGAACCAAATAACGCAAAAGCACGCTGACGAATCTGATGCAACCCTGAAGCCGCATCTCCGGGAGAAATCTCTTCTTTGGGGATCTTAGTCCCCAAACGTTTTAACACGGCTTGTACCTGCCTCAAAATATGGCTTTCCGCACTGGCCAGTGAAGAAAGGCCAGCATCATGCAATTCATTTTGAATAGGGCGCAAATTCTCCCGCCGGAGCGCCAGATAGTGTATCAGATTGGTGATACTGTGTTTTTGCTTTGGATGCACCCGGGCAATGACACCTCCAAAATTTACTACCGCAGCCTTCTGGCCCTGGTAGATGCGTTCAACGTCTGCACGGAGTTGGGAGAGAGCATATTTCATAGCCCTGCAAAAGTCCAGAAACCGCACAAAATCAGAACAGATCTATCTTATGAGGGCAGATGATCTTTATCATCTTGCAAAACGTATTGCAAGACCTGATTTTATTTTGATCCAGTGAACTGGCTACAAAAAAAGATGTCTGATAATTAGACGTTGAACTTACGGGACTTGAAAAAACAAGGTTGCCTACTGGAAAGTGTACCCGTTTTACTGAATTTAGATAATAGATTAAGATGCAGCCGTCTTACAATTGTTGTCTGTAAGATGGATATTTTATACCGTTGGTTTGAAAAGTCAGGTCAACATGACTTCTCTTATACAAGATGGACACCCTACCAAGCAAAGTCTTGGGTAGACAGATTAAAGATAAATGACTGTATTTCAATTAGAAAAGCTTTACATTTTTCGAATCAAAAATAGACATTGGTTCTTTGAGCCGTAAGAAAATAAACATGAAGAAAAATTTGTATTTTTCTAACATACCCCCCCTTATATGCGTCAAAGCTTGGGCAAATGTAGTTTTAATTTTCTTTTCAATTTATTTAAATAACATACTTATTATTTTTTCTTCGGTATATGTTCTCTAAGTATGCTTAAAACTCCACTACAAAGCCCAGCGTTGGCAAAAAAGAGCCTTCCGTATTGACGAGCAAAAGTGGAATAGCATTGCTGCTATCAGATCGAAGCGGCAAATTGTCTGTAGTTGCAAAGGTTGAACCATCGGCACTGCGCTGGAAGGTATAGTTAGGAAATGCCGGATTTACGGTGTTCAACAAATTCTGAATATCGGCAAACAAATCGAGCGTCATTCGTTTAAAGTTCCACTTTTTGTCCACACGAATATCCATTTGGCTAAAACTACTGAGTCTAAGCGTGTTCAATTGGTTGTAATCCAGGAGGCCCGTGCCTAAGGTTGCGTAATTGAGCTGACTGGCAACCAGATCAAATGGTGTGTAAGGCACCCCACCTTGCCAGCGATATTTGATGCCTAATTCCCAGTTGTGGCGAAATTTATAGCCAGCGATCAAAGAAAGCAAGTGTCGGTTATCCCAGGCGGAAGAAATAATTTCACCGTTTTTGTTGCTGAATTTTGACCAGAACAGAGTGTATGAGCCTGTGAAATACAGGTGATTATTTAGTTTTTGCTGCCCAAAAAATTCGATACCATAGGCGTTCCCCTTACCTACCGGCAAAACCTTTTCGTTCCCAAGGATGCCAAACCCGCCGCCCTGATTCGCCAGCGAAATACCACTAAATGCACTGATCGGATAATCCGTATATTGTTTGTAGAAGCCCTCCAATGTGAATCTCAGGCTCCGGTTTGGTACAAACTCCAGCCCCGCGACATAATGATCACATCGCAGATAAGGCAGGTCTTTATTTCCCAATTCCCCCGTATTATCCCGATAGCCCAACACGGTATAAAGGGGCGTTTTATAATATCGTCCCACCGATGCGTTTAATTTCCATTTGGAGGCTACACCGTAGCTTAGACTGAATCGCGGGCTGATGGTTTCCAACAATTTAGCACCATTGTCTGTAAATGTATTTCCATCGGTCCGCAGGCCGAAAGAAAGCCCCAGTCGTTCGTTAAAAAAGGTCCTGTTGACTTGTCCAAACAAACCGAATTTTAAAAAATCAATGGCCGTGTAAAAGCGAGATACGGTTGCAGGCTGAATCACATTACCCACCGAATCCAGAATCTCAGCCCTGATTCGTGTATAGGCGTCATTATTGTATTTGACGTATTGTGCCATAGCTCCGGCGCTAAATTTCCAGGATCCGAAATATTGATTGAGGTCAAACCGGAGTTTATTTTCGATTTCCTGACTTTTTATCCCCAGTATGCGTTTCGACTCATCCATTTGTTTGCCATCTGTATTTTCGGCAAACTGATCTAATTTGTTGTCGAGCATATTTCTGCTGAAGGTCAGATTCCAAAAGCCATTATCAATCAATCGCTTAAGTGCAAAGCCCTGGGTGTAATTCCATTGATTTGACCCGGGCACGGAGCTCAGAATGTACAAGTTTTCTGGTGTTGCATCCTTTGGAGCTTCAAAATAAAAATCGTCAATTGCTCCAACGCCGAGGATAGTCAGGGTCGTTTTAGCATTAAACTTATGGGTCACTTTGTATTGAAAATCCCAGTAATCAGGCCGAATAGGTAGTCCAATGGCCTTGAACAGTAATTGAAGGTAGGAGCGCCTGGCAGAGGCCAGAAAAGTCGTTTTGCCATTCTTTTTGCCAATCGGACCTTCTGTGGTCAGCGCAGTTTCTGAGGCACTTACCCGAATATTGCCCTGGATTCGCTCGGGATTACCATCCCGTTGACGGAATTGCAACACAGACGAGAGGGTATTATCATACCGGGCATTGAAGGCACTGGTAGACAGGGTTACGTCTTCAATGAAAGAAACATTCAGCATTCCGGCAGGGCCACCGGCAGCGCCCTGTGTCGTAAAGTGATTGATTACTGGAATTTCAACGCCATCCAGATAATATACGTTTTCGCTGGGGCCGCCACCTCTGATAATAAGGTCGTTGCGAAATCCCCCGCCTGTTCCGGCCACTCCGCCCACACCCGGAAGCGCCTGCACAACCTTACTGATATCGAAGTTGCCACCAGGATTGTTTTTGATTTCCTCTGCAGACAGATTTTGGATTGAAAGTGGTGTTTCCGCAGAAGCAATCCTGACAGAGCGATTCACACTTACAACTACTTCATTAAGGGACTTTCCCTCGGGCTCAAGTTCAAAATTTAGCTGACTTGCATTTCCAGTCGTAATAACGACATTGAATTTTGTCTGGGCTTCGTAGCCAATATAGCTTGCCACGATATTGTAGGTTTTGGGTGGAATCCCTGAAATCCTGAAATTGCCCTCCGAATCGGTTGCGGCCCCAATAGTGCTGCCTTCGAGTTTAATACTTACGCCTATCAGGGCTTCCTGGCTGAGTTTGTCTTTGACAGAGCCGGTTAAGATGCCTGTATTTTGGGCTTGAACCAAGGAAGAAATGAAAAGAAAGAGTATTGAAAGACTAGAAATGCGCATGATCTTTATTGAATTACGTCTTATTTTAAGAAAAATTGAAACATTTGATTGCTTCCCGTAATATTTCGCAAGTTATCAAGACCGGAGCAATTCATAGGAAGCGGTGGGTAAACATACCAGCATTCATTTTGTTTATTCAATTGCCCGCCGATAAAACAAAGGCTTCAAATTCCGGAAATTGCCTCTGTTGTCAAAAACATCCTCTATCGGTGTACGGACTTGACCAGTGCAATTCGTTCTCCCGATTGCGAAGTTGCTTCAGGGTAATAACTCCCTGTTCCCATTCGTTCTCTAAAGGAATATCAATCACCCAATCCTGCTCAATTTCCGCTGCCCAAACGATGTCGGGTTCCTTCAGTATGGGTGATTGAGCAAAAAGGGTGGTTACGATCCAGGCATCCGGCGAAGTGATCAGGTGTTGACCGTTAAGCCTGAATAATTATTTCAAAAATATTTTAACGACAGGCAGCGAATCAAAACCCAGCATCGTTTTTATCTTATCATTCGCAAAAACAGGTTTTGTGAATAGAAAAAGCAGGTTTTTTTTAGTTGGTTTTGTTTGTTTCAATGGGCACGCTGGTAAGTGTGCCTTTTGTATTTTTACACCCAAAATCATTGCTATGAAAAAGATCCTGACCGCTTTTTTTGCCTTCCTGGGGCCTTTAGCCTTATTTACTCAGAATTTTCCACCACAGATCTCCAGCCTGAGCGCAATCCCGGATTGGGCAAACCTTACCCTTAGTATAAGCTACGAGGTAACGGACAACGAAAATGATCCTTTAGAGATCATACTACAGTTTTCTGACAACGGAGGCAAAACGTATGCGTTAAGTAGTCAAATTCCCGCTACCGGAGATGTTGGATTCCCCGTACAACCCGGCAATCGAAGCATTACCTGCGACTTGTCAGCCCTTTCCAACACGGCTGCCCCCTTCAGTCTCCGTCTAATTGCCGACGATAAACAAATCTTTGATATTCAAGCCCTTATCAACGAGGTCGATAGCAATCGAATGCACACCGATCTCGATTTCCTGGAAGGCATCCGCCACCGAACCACTGGCAATCCACACCTGATTGCGACCCGTGATTCTATTCAAAACCTATTCCTGGGTGCAGGCCTGCAATACGAAGAACAAAATGTTCCTCTGGGAAATTATGTCGGAAAAAACCTGATCGGCAACCTTCCCGGCACAATGGCTGCAGAAAAAGTCGTTATCAACGATGCGCACTATGATACGGTAAACAATGCACCTGGCGCCGATGACAATGGCTCAGGCACCGTTGGCATGATGGAGGCTGTGCGACTTATGAGCCGCTACCCCAGCAAAAAATCACTACGCTTTATCGGCTTCGATCTGGAAGAATCCGGCTTGCTGGGCAGCATTCGCTACGTCAACACTGGCATTCCGGCATCAGAGCAGATCGAGGGTGTTTTTAACTACGAAATGATCGGCTACTGGAGCGATGAGCCCAATACCCAAATTCTCCCGCAAGGTTTTCCATTTTTATTCCCGGCCGCCTCTGCCCAGGTGGCCGCCAATAACTACCGGGGTGATTTTATCACCAATGTTGGAAATTCAATTTCTCAGCCGCTCACACTGCTTTTTAGCACTGCTGCCCAGCAATATGTACCTGATTTAAAGGTTATTACCCTGGATGTGCCGGGAGATGGTTCTGTCGCTCCGGATCTGCAGCGAAGCGACCATGCCTCGTTTTGGGCAGCAGGAAAAAAAGCCTTGATGCTCACCGATGGCGCCAACTTCCGCAACCAGTGCTACCACACCCCCGGCGATACCCTGGAGGGAAAATTAAACCTGACGTTTCTCTCCAATGTAGTTAAAGCTACTATTGCCGCTATGGCGCAATTGGCTGAAATTCAACACGGAGACTGGGCTACTGCTACATTTAAAAGCAATGTAGGCGTAAGTACTCCGCAACCAATTTGCAATATTTACGCTTATCAGGAGCCCAACCAAATGGACGCACTGGTTCTGGAGCTGAGATCTTGTATCTATTCAGAAGTCGTTCTTGAACTTTACGACATGAAGGGGACGCTTATTTTACAACAAAATACCATACTTCCGGACAATGGATCATACCCGATACTCCTTCCAAAATTGCCCTCGGCCGTTTATGTTCTAAAAATAAAACATGCAGGAGGTACAATGTCGCAGAAAATCATCCTTCGGTGAGTTAATTGAGCCTGTCAACGCAGGTTTTTGAAAACCTACGGAGTCTACGCCCACTTGATTTCTATCTTTGCCGCCCTTATGCGGGTTTACACCGATTTATCAAAGCTTCCTTCCTTTCGAAATGCCGTGGTCACCATTGGTTCGTTTGATGGCGTCCATCTTGGTCATCGACGCATCCTTGAACAAGTACAGACAATTGCCACGAAGCACGAAGGTGAAAGCGTGGTCATCACCTTCGACCCTCACCCGCGTTCGATATTAAGGCCTGAGGATACAAGCTTCAAGTTACTTTCTACCACCGACGAGAAGATTGCACTCCTTGCCGAGGCTGGGATCGATCATGTGGTCGTAGTGCCCTTTTCAATTGAATTTTCGCAGCAGACGGCCCTTCAGTATGTCGAAGATTTTTTAGTTAAAAAATTTGAGCCCTTATTTATTGTTATTGGATACGACCACCATTTTGGCGCTGGTCGGGAAGGGGATATTAATTTCCTCAAAAAATTTGAAAAAACGGCGGGTTTCAAAGTACTTGAAATCTCTGCTCAGGAGGTCGATGAAATTGCAATAAGTTCATCCAAAATCAGAAAAGCCCTGGAAAACAGTGATATTTGCCTAGCTAATCGTTTATTGGGCCATTCGTTTTCCTTTTCTGGCAAAGTGGTGGAAGGAAATAAAATTGGACGAACCATTGGCTTCCCTACCGCAAATATTGAGATAGATGATCCGCATAAATTAGTCCTGCCTGAAGGAATCTATGCATCCCTTGTTTTATTTTCGGGTAAGGACAAACCCATTCAAAATACGGTCAAAGGAGCGCTTTACATTGGCAAACGCCCTACCCTATCTCCCGATGATAAGCGCGTCATTGAAGTTAACCTGCTTGGATTTTCGGGTGAATTGTATGGCGAAATTCTAACGATAGCGGTTGTGGATTTTATTCGCCCTGATAAAAAACTGGACAGTCTGGAAGCCCTCAAAAAGCAGATCGCGGAAGATGAAGCCGCGATTGAAAAACGCTTACAAAACTTGACACCACTTACGCAAAACGCATCCGACCGAAACACCCGGGCTCAAGACCTGTCCTTCGAACGTAAAAATCCGGGATCAGGCGTGGCTGTCGTGATCTTAAACTACAATACCCGCCGTCACCTGGAACAATACCTGCCCTCAGTGATCGCCAACAGCGCCGGCGCAAGGATCATCGTGGCAGATAATGGTTCACCCGACGATTCCATGGCGTTTCTTCGGAGCCATTATCCAAGCGTTGAACTAATTGATTTACAACAAAACTGGGGCTTTGCGGAAGGGTATAATCGGGCGCTAATACAAGTCCAGGCTGAAATATACGTCATTCTAAATTCCGATGTAGAAGTCGCGCCTGGCTGGCTTTCGCCAATACTGGAGGCCATGAAGAACGACCCGAGCATTGCGGTAGCCCAACCCAAAATTCTTGCCTGGGAACCGTCAAGGGTTTATGGCGAACCCTTTGAACCAAAATTTGAATATGCCGGAGCCTCCGGCGGCTGGATTGATCGCCTTGGCTACCCCTTTTGCAGGGGCCGGATCTTCAGTCAGCGGGAAGCCGATCATGGGCAATACGATGATCCGCAGGAATGTTTTTGGGCATCCGGTGCAGCGTTCTTTATCCGCGCTGAATTATATCACACCTTTGGCGGCTTTGACGGCGACTATTTTGCCCACAACGAAGAGATCGATCTTTGCTGGAGATTGAAGCGTGCAGGCTATCGGATTTGGTGTATCCCAAAATCAGTCGTCTGGCACTTAGGCGGCGGCACCCTGGAATATGAAAACCCGCGCAAGGTGTTTCTCAATTTCCGAAATAGCCTGTATTCCCTATTAAAAAACGAACCTTGTGGCAAATTACTTTGGTTGATCCCAACCCGCTTTTTACTGGATGGACTGGCAGGGCTGCGATTTGCCGTTAAAGGGCAGTATCGTGCTATTTGGGCGATTGTAAGGGCTCATTTTTCCCTTTATCGCAATGTTAGGTCAATCCTTCAAAAACGACGCGTTGGTAATAAAGTCATTGAAAATCAAAATATTGCACCTGAAAATACAGCAGGCGTTTATCCAGGTAGTATCATAATAGCCCATTATTTGCGCCGGGTGAAACTGTTTTCAAAATTGCAATCATAGCTGAATAAGATCTTTCCTGCAAACTGGAACCTTGTTCCGGTGTACGAATCCCCGGAACAGCGTTCCGGTCTACAAAATACCAGAACGCTGTTCCGGGATAAAATTATGACATACGACCTGATTTACGAAGACGAGCACATCATAGTAGTCACAAAGCCCGCCGGTTTGCTCACCATTCCCGACCGCTTTGGCAATAAGGAAAGCCTGGTGGCCGCATTGCAAGCCAAATATGGCAAGATTTTCATTGTTCACCGACTTGATCGGGAAACGAGTGGGATTCTGGTTTTTGCTCGAAATGAGGCTGCCCACCGCCACCTTTCTATGCAGATGGAACATCATACTGCAGACAAATTTTACCTCGCATTGGTAGATGGCGTTTTACACCACGATGAAGGCGAGATTGACAAACCCATTGGTGAACATTACAACATCCCCGGCAAAATGGCCATTAGCAATTCGGGCAAACCTTCGCTGACTTTTTACCGTGCCATAGAACGTTTTCAGCGATTTACCCTGGTCGAAGCACAGATCAAAACTGGCCGCACGCACCAGATACGGGTACATTTCCAAAGCATCGGATATCCCCTTGCCATTGATGCCTTGTATGGCCGTCGGGAACAATTATTTTTGTCGGAAATAAAAGGTAAAAAATTTAAATTAGGCAAATTTACCGAAGAGGAGCGGCCACTCATGGAACGTACATCGCTGCATTCATTCCGATTAAGACTTCAGCATCCAGTCACCGGCGAAATGATGGAATTCAAGTCAGAATTGTTAAAAGATTTTACCGCAGTCTTGAATCAGCTGAGGAAGTGGGGACAAGGATCATAGACTGTTGGCTTTGATATTTAATTGGGGATAGCTGATACCCATCTCAGGCCCTTGCTGGCAAATAACCAGATCAACCAATCCATTCCCCACGCTATCTTTGCCCATATCATGGCTGCAACGCAACAAGAACGTATCATTTTTGGGCTAAAAGTCAAGCAGTTTCGGCAGGAACGGGGCTGGAATTTTGAAGAACTCGGTCTGCGCACCGGCATATCGATCTCTTACCTGAACGAAATCGAAAAGGGGAAGAAATATCCGCAGATAGACTATCGTAAACGGCTGGCAGAGGTATTAGACATTCCTTATGACTTCCTGATATCGCCGGAATTGACCAAGGAATTTGCACCCTTGGGTGAATTAATCAACAGCAAATTTCTGAACGACCTCCCACTCGATCTATTTGGCATTGGAATGCAGCCACTGGTGGAGATCATTTCCAGCGCTCCGGCCAAGGTCAATGCATTTATCTCGGCATTGCTGGAAATTGCCCGGGTATATGCCCTGCGTGAGGAACATTTTTACTTTGCTGCACTGCGGGCATACCAGGAATTACGAGACAATTATTTTGAAGAGATCGAGCAAGCCGCCAGCGATTTTGTAAGGGAGTACCATTTGCCTAATAACGGCGGTGTATCATTCGAAATGCTCCGTTCGCTGTTGGAAAAAAAACATGGATATACCATTCTGCCCAACGGATTGGACGCATACGAGCCTTTGAACTGGTTGCGCTCTGTGTTCAATCCAAATTCAAAGCATCTTCTACTGAACGGTCAACTCAACGATCGCCAAAAAACCTATCAACTTGCCAAAGAACTGGGATTCAACGAGTTGAAATTGAAAGAGCGCCCATGGGCCTCTAATTTTTTGCGCGTCAATTCCTTTGATGAGGTGCTGAATAATTATAAAGCAGCATATTTTGCAGTAGCAATTCTGGTCAACCGGGAATCATTTGTACAAGATATCGGGCGATTTTTTGGACAAGAAAAATGGGATGCAAGCGTACTATCAAGCCTGATGGCTAAATACCAGGCAAGCCCTGAAGTGTTGTTCCAACGATTCAATGTTTTGACAAAAGATTTTGGACTTGACAAGGTATTTTTCCAGCGCGTGGTGCATGAGCTCGAAAGAAATGTTTTTGACATGGATAAGGAACTGCACCTCAACCGCCACCATCAACCCCATGCCACCGGACTTGGTGAATATTATTGCCGACGCTGGCTTTCCATCTCGCTATTGAGGGATCTGCAAAGCCAACAAGCCAAAAACCCAGACCAGCAATTTGTAGGCATCCAACGCGCTGTATTTATAGCAAGCGGGGAAGAATACCTGTGCATCGCAATCGCTAAATCCGGCCACCCTACCCCAAGGCGGAATGTAAGCGTATGCCTCGGCGTACTGCTCGACGACCATACCAAAGAACGCATCAGGTTCTGGGACGATCCTGCTATCCCGCGCCGCATGGTAAACGTCACCTGCGAACGTTGTGCACTCGATGATTGTCCGGAACGCAGCGCAGCGCCCAAGGTCGTATTGCGGCGGGAGGAACGAAACCGAATGGAGGAGATGCTTCGGCAGCTAACCAGTTGAAAGGCTTTTTTGTAAACTAAGTCCTTCAGAACTCCAGAACACGATTAGTTTTGCACCGCGAAAAAGCGGGATAACGCAGGAAGAAATAAAATTTGCCCATTGCAGGCCAAAATCCAATTACCAAACAAGCGCATAATCCGCCGAAGTCAAGGCATTCCCCATTTTGCCTGCCGAAATTTTGTAACCCGTTGAAAGTTCAACGATGGCGTAAGTGCGAATCAAAACAATTACTCTATGGAGCCAATTTTAAAAGGTCTGCTCTCCGGGCTGGCTTACGGGCTGCTCATCGGGCCGCTTTTTTTTATGAATATACGTACAACCCTGCGTGACGGGGTGCGACAAGGGATGGCGCTGGTGGCCGGTGCTTTCACCAGCGATCTGGTTCTTGTATTGGCAAGTTGGTGGGGGGCAGGAAGACTAGCCGCAATGACCAGTGAGGGTATGTTCCAAAGTTGGTTTGGACTGGCATGCGGATTATTACTATTTGGCTTTGGACTCTCCGCAGTATTGCCTGGGAAAAGAGATCTTTCTGCCCAACTGAATGAAAACCAATCCGTTGCAAAACGGCATCACGCCTACCTGCAAGGTTTCTCCATAAACATGTCTAATCCTTCCAACTGGCTATTTTGGATTGGAGTGGCTACTGCGGCAAGGGCAGAAGTACCCAGCGGCAGTGAAACACACATGCGTTTTTTTATGGCTTCAACCTTGATAGCGCTGTTTTTGACCGATCTCGGCAAAGTACTCCTGGCCCATCAGATCGGCCAACGGCTAAAACCTGGTGTACCTGAAAAAATCGTGCGATTCGCTGGATTTATACTCATGGCTGTGAGTAGTTGGATTCTTTTTCGGGTAGCTCAAAATGCTTTTTAGTGGAAAGTAAACTCCAAATATCATTGCCAAACAACTACCCCAAAAGACCAGTCATCCAATAAATATGGACTCTTTACGCGAGCAACTTTTGATTTTGATCAGCACTCCACTATATGTGGTAGTAATTTTAGGCGAAATACTCCTAAGCCATTATCGCTTTAAAAATTCGTACACCATACGCGATACCCTGACCAACCTTTACCTGATGCTACTGAACAGTGGTGTTGACCTGGGTTTTCGACTGGTATATCTCATTTTCTTTCAATGGTTCTGGTTGAATCGGTTGTTTGAATTCAGCACACCATTTTGGTATTGGTTTTGGTTAGTAATAGGCATGGATTTTCTGTATTACTGGTTGCATCGGGTGGATCATTTCAGCCGTTTTTTCTGGGCGATACACGTTACACACCATTCCTCAGACCAATATAATTTGACGGTGGGATTCCGTTCATCGGTGTTTCAGCCCTTGTATCGGTTTATCTATTTTATACCGCTTTGCCTGGCAGGGTTCAAATCTGCGGACATTCTGTTCGTTTTCGCAGCTACGCAGATTTGGGGTATTCTGGTACATACGGAATTTATCCGTAAAATGGGTTGGTTGGAATACATTCTGGTAACGCCCTCGCATCACCGGGTGCATCACGCTTCTAACCCGCTTTACCTGGATAAAAACCTTGGAATGTTCCTGATCATATGGGATCGATGGTTTGGTACGTTTCAGGCTGAGTTGCCTGATTCCGAATATGAGCCAATCCGCTACGGTCTCACTTCCCCACTTCAGAAAAAAGACCCTTTCCACATCGTTTTCCATGAGTGGATCAATATCTTTAAAGATCTATTTAGCAAAAAACCAATCCGCACGAAGTTTTGGTATATATTCGGACCACCCGGCTGGAGCCACGATGGTAGTACGATGACCAGCGAACAAATGCGGGAAAAAGAACGGCAATTAAAGCGGTAAAATACCGGGACATACAATCGTACATCCAACAACTTTTGGCTTTCATCGAATCCTAAGTTTTGCGAAAAACAGGAACAGTACCTTCGGGCGCATGAAACAATTCTTCCGAATCCTATACGAAGGCGCGGCTCAGGCTTGGCAGCAACTGGTTGCCAATAAACTCCGTTCTTTTCTATCGCTGCTTGGCGTTACGATTGGCATTTTTTGTATCATTGGAGTTAAAAGTGCGGTCAACTCCCTGGAGGACAACATTCGTGGCTCAATGGCCAAACTCGGCAACGATGTAATCTATATCGAAAAATTTTCCTGGGGCGAAGATCCTGGTCAGAATTTTTGGAAATGGATGCGCCGTCCCAATTTCACTTTCCACGAATTTGAGACTTTAAAAGACGAGCTGAAATTAGCTGATCAGGTTGGTTTCTGGCAGTTTTTAGGCGCAAAAACAGCCAAATGGCATTCTTCCAGCGTTGAAAACTGCTATTTTCTTGGCATAACTGAAGATTGTCGCGATTTATTCCACCTTGAATTTCAAGGAGAAGGACGTTTCCTTTCTCCTGTAGAATATCAAACAGGAACAGATGTTTGTATTCTCGGCTATGTAATAGCCGATGGCCTTTTTGGCGCAGGCGTGGATCCGACCGGCAAGGAGATTAATGTAGGGGGGCGTAAACTTCGCGTGCTTGGAGTCACTACAAAATCGGGAAAAGACCTGCTCAAGCCTTTTAATTTTGACAACTGTATCCTGATAGGCTATAATCTGGCCCGCCGTGGATTTGGGGTGCGTGCTACCGGCGATTTTAACCGTACCAGTATCAGCGTCAAAGCCAAACCAGGGGTTGATCTGGAAGCCTTAAAAGACGAAATCACAGGAGTGCTGCGTGGAGAGCGCCGGTTGAGGCCAAGAGAGGAAAGTAATTTTGCACTCAATACCTTGTCTGTCATTAGCGGGCTATTCGACAAGCTGTTTGGCACTATGAATATAGCTGGTCTGTTTATTGGGGGGTTCGCGCTTTTGGTAGGGATGTTCTCGGTTGCGAACATCATGTTTGTATCAGTTAGAGAACGAACCAACATCATAGGAATCAAAATGGCACTCGGCGCCAAACGCTGGTTCATCCTCCTGGAAATCCTCATCGAAGCCGTGGTACTATGCATCTTTGGCGGAATTTTGGGCTTACTACTCATTTGGGGCGTCACCGCAGGTATCTCTGCCGCCATTGATTTTGATATTCACCTGTCTATGAGCAATGCATTCTGGGGCGTTTTGGTTAGTGTATTGGTAGGGGTCTTTTCCGGTCTGATTCCGGCATCCCAGGCGAGTCGAATGGATCCGGTAGAGGCGATACGGAAGTAATTATGATTTAGGAAAAAAATTTCAAATTCGCATTTCACTTAAACTAAATATGCTATGCACATCAGAAATATAACTTTTTCCTTGTTGGTTACCTTGACAACCATTTTTACAACTGGATCGCTTTTAGCACAGGACGCTAAGCCAAAACGTGAGGTGGGCCTTCAATTTCGCAACTTTGATTTTAATGGCGGAGGCAATTTTTCTGCTTTTTACAAAAAGCAGAAAAAGGAAAATATTTATCGGAGGATCCGGATGTTCTCGGGCAATCTCTCCACTGGCGTAGTTGGGGAGGATTTTAAGTTCAATTTTTCCGCAGGTATTGCCATTGGAAGGGAAAAACGCAAATCGATTGATCCTAAGTTGGAGTTTTACCAGGGACCGGAATTTTCATTTGGAATGGGCCTTTCCACTTTGAACGAAGACGATGTGATTTTCAATTTCTCGACTAGTTTTGGTTGGGTTTTAGGATTACAACACAGCTTTAACGATCACTGGGCGGTTAACCTAGAAACAATTCCGGGGATTTCCATTTCCGCCAATACGAATGGGGATCAAGGACCGGATTCTTTTTTCTTTGGCGCTGGCTTTAACAACATGGTGTTGCTTGGGCTGGTACGCAAGTTCTAAGCGTGTTGAGAAAAAACAAAAGATACGGCATGAAGGAAACGTATCTGTTGTGGAATAAGCGCCTATTACGCTGAAAAAGAGGTACCGCAACCACAAGTGCTTTTTGCATTCGGATTATCGAAGGTAAACCCACGGTTGTCGAGTCCATTATGAAAATCCACTTCCATACCGAGCAGATAAATGGCGTGCGCCTTATTCATCACTACATTGATTCCACCGATTTCAAAAGCATCATCACTTTCATTGGCTTGATCAAAACCAAGGACATAAGAGAAGCCTGAACAGCCCCCACCCTTCACGCCTAAGCGAAGGCAGTAGTCGGAAGGGATGTTTTCTTGCTTGCGAATGAGGTTGAGCTGTTCAACTGCGCCTTCTGTGAGGGTGACCGGGACCATGGTGGTCATATTTTCTAACATCATTTCCATGAATAAATTTGCCGTTTTATTAAGCTGCGAAATTACAAGTTCTAACAGGAAAGGCGAAAAAATGTTTGCATCTTTGCCGCCCTTTTAACGGCAGAGGCTTTATTAAAGGCGTTTTTTGTATTTTTTCCACAATATTTGACCACTTTACCCGTCATAGCTTTCGCGAGGGCGGGATATTTTTGACCAAATCTCACTATGGAGTTTTTTCTTGACATCCTCAAACTCACCATTCCAGGTGTCATCGTAGGCGCTACGGCCTATATGTTGCTAAAGGCCCTTTTGGACGAACGACAACGGATTGATCAAGCCATCCTGCGCAACGATTCCAATAAGATCACCCTTCCACTTCGGCTTTCTGCATATGAGCGCTTGATGCTGCTCTGCGATCGCGCTGATATAGCCAACACCATGCTCCGGGTTCGTATGCCAAATATGAAAGTCCGCGAATTACGTGGCGTATTACTCATGGCAATCAATCAGGAATTTGAACACAATGTGTCTCAACAGCTCTATGTGTCTGATACGCTCTGGCAAATAATCCGGATGGCCAAGAATAACACGCTTTCCCTGGTTACCATGACTGGTAATGACCTGGATCCTGATGCACCGTCAGAAGTATACGTAAACGCCTTGCTACAGGCTGTAGAAGAACAGAGTATCACACCTTTGCAGACAGCGATTCTTGCAGTGCGGATGGAAGCTGGCAAGCTGTTTTAGGCAAGTGCTTGAGAATGACGGGATTGGCTTTTTCGAACGAATTATAACAAAACTTATGCAAGGTTTTTGTGCGCAAACAAAGGCCCTTTTTACCTTTTTGCCGGCAATCCTAAAACGAGTTCTGTTTAATAAATATTTTGTTTTAAAATAACGAGCAAATTTTTCTTTCGGTTGAATTTAAGGCATTTTTAAGAGTGGTTTGCGCTACAAATTTGTTTGAAAGATAAATTTTCGCCCAAAGTTAAATTTTTAAAAAAAATTACGTAAGTCCCCATTCAAAGGTTATTTATTTGAAAATTACCATTTTTTGTTGTATTAATTTGGAAAAAGTGCTTAATGAAGGGCCTTGCTCAAAAACAAAATTGGGTTCCTCCAATCGAAAATTTTACAAAGCGTTCGTTTTCAAGTTGTTTTGAAAATGTAAAAAAAAAATCTCGAAAAAAGTTAATATCTATTTGTCCAGGTCGCCTTTTTATACAATCTTTGTCGCCCTACTCGATACCACAGCATCAATAAGACGAACTATTAACGGGTCACTCCCGAGATCCAAATGAACCCATCTGTTATGACAAGAGACAGCAGGATGGTATGGGACGATTGTCTTCGTACTATCAAAAAAAGCGTAAGCCCACAGAGTTTCAAGACCTGGTTCGAGCCTATAAAGCCCGTACAGCTTGATACGGAAGTGCTAACAATTCAGGTACCTAATAAATTCTTCTTTGAGTGGCTCGAAGAGCACTATGTGCAGCTTTTGAAAAAGAGCATTCGCCAGGAACTTGGCGAACGCGGACGTTTGGTTTACCATATACCAGAGAGTGGGTCAAAACCCAATGGCCACAGCAGTAATAGCAGCAAGTTGGATACACGGCCTTCGGCCGACAAAGACAGCGAACCAGTGCCTGGTTCCTTCGATGCAGAGATGATCAAAAACCCGTTTATCATCCCTGGCATTAAACGGATCAAAGTTGATCCGCAGCTCAATGCTAATTACACTTTTGAGAATTTTATTGAAGGTGACTGCAACAGACTGGCACGAAACGCTGGGCTGGCTATTGCCAAAAAACCAGGCGGGACTGCTTTCAACCCGCTTTTCATTTTTGGCGATGTTGGTCTGGGTAAAACCCACCTTGCACAAGCCATTGGCAACGATGTAGTGAGTAAAATTGAGTCGAAAGCAGTGTTGTATGTTTCGGCGGAAAAATTTACCAACCAGATCATTCAGGCCATAAAGAACAACTCGGTCAACGACTTTGTCAATTTTTACCAGATGATTGACGTATTGATCATTGACGATATCCAATTTCTTTCCGGCAAACAAAAGACACAAGAGATTTTCTTCCATATTTTTAACCAGTTGCACCAAAACGGCAAACAGATTATTCTGACGTCTGATCGCCCACCTAAGGATCTGGAAGGCATGGAAGAGCGCCTTATTTCTCGCTTCAAGTGGGGACTCAGTGCTGATTTACAAGCCCCTGACCTCGAGACGCGTATGGCGATCCTCGAAACGAAAATGGATGAGGAAGGTGTGGATATTCCAAGCGATGTGCTGGAGTTCATTTGCTACAATATAAAGAACAATATACGCGAACTGGAAGGAGTGATGGTTTCGCTTTTGGCACAAAGCACGCTCATACGCCGGGACGTAGACATGGTTTTGGCCAAAGAAGTGATCCGAAACTTTGTAACTACGATCAATAAGGAAATCACCGTCGAATTTATCCAGCAATTGGTGGCGGAACATTTCAATGTTCCCGTAGAAAAACTCCACCACGAAACGCGCAAGCGAAACATTGTGATAGCACGTCAACTCTCCATGTACCTCGCAAAAAAACTGACCAACAAATCCTTGAAATCTATCGGCGAACAATTCGGTGGTCGCGATCACAGTACGGTGATTTATTCCTGCAAAGCAGTACAGGATATGATGGATACAGATATTGTGTTCAAGGATACGGTAGAAGAAGTGGAGAAGAAATTGAAAATGAGTCTGAATATTTAAAGATTTGCAATTTTTGTATATTGTATTCAAATCCTCATTTTTCCCCAAAGCCCCATGCGATAACGCCTGGGGCTTTTGTTTTTTTATTTTTCTACGCAACCCTCTTTGATCGGAAACCGTACGGTATATGGAATCCATTGATGTGAACATAGACGAAATCATAGACGGATGCCGCCAAAATCAAAGGGCCAGCCAACAACGGCTGTTTGTTCAATACTATAACTATGCCATGACGATTGCCAGGCGGTACATGGGCAATATTGAAATTGCAGAAGAGGTTGTAAACGATTCATTTTTTAAGGTATTTACTAAAATCCATCTTTTTTCAGGTGGCCAACCCTTCCGACCCTGGTTAAGAAGGATCATTGTAAATACCGCTATTGACCGGATTCGGGCAAATATGAGCCTCCAGCCCGAAACTGAACTTCAGTCATGGCACGACCCAGGCACTCTGACAGCGATCGAGGAAGACCTGACCCGCGAGCAGATTTGGGCAATGCTTGACCGGCTTCCACCAGCTTACCGAACCGTGTTCAACCTGGCCGTGGTAGATTGTTTTTCTCACGAAGAAATCGCCAGCACATTGGGTATCAGTATCGGCACCTCCAAGTCTAACCTCTCCCGTGCCAGACAATATTTGAAAACACTTTTGAAAACAGAATTTGAATTTTTCGACTGATTATGAGTGACTTAGACGATTTTTTTGCTAAAAGGCTTGATGAAGAAGCCTCTTTCCCCAATCGGGGCAAGAACTGGCAGCAGATGTCCCAGCGACTCGATGCCTTTGATTCGGGTACTGTACAGGACAATCGCCCGGGACTTCGTGGCTGGCAAATAGCGACCTTCCTCGCTGTTGCAGCAGCTGGTTTTTTACTGTGGAAAACATTTATTGTCCAGCAAGAAAGCAAAGCGCTCCGTCATGAGGTCATTGCACTTCAGTCTGAAAGATCAATGCTATTGCAAAAGTTAGGAGACACAAAAAAAGTGGGTTCCGATGTTACGTTGAAAGAAATACCGCCTCCAATACCAAGGGTATCAGAAGACATTCAAAACCAATCCGTTAAACCTATTGATCTTTCAGAAAAATCAATCGCACGCCAGTCATTCAAGTCCTCCAATACACCGCTTAAATCTGGCCTTACAGAAGCTGTTGTGGCCTCAAAAAGTACCGAAACTACGATAGGCAACGCTACCCAAAAAGAGACCGCTCCCGCTGATTTCGAACCAATATCCTTCTCCGAAAAACAGGCGACTCCAGAAAATGAATGGGTCCGTTCTGATTCCGCTATTACCCAATCATCGGAAATATCCACTTTAGTACCGAACTTAGATTCCCTTGCAAATAGAGGAACCAAAGTTGATTCGCTTGCTGCTGAAATAGAAGACTCAAAGGTGATCATCGCGTCTAATGCCTCCAATACCCCACCGATCAAACCTGTAACTGTTATAAAAAACCATCTCCGTGTTGGGGCGCAAGCCAGCGTTGGTTTGGTACAACCCCACCAAAAAGGCGTTTCATCACTTTTGGGACAGGGAATTACCATGGAAGTGAACGCTTTCCATTCCTTTTGGGTAGTTGGTTCAATAGATTGGCTGCATCATGAGGTCTCTACAGAGAGCTTTGTGCCCAAATTTCATCCACCGCATGACAGCTTTCCTAAGCCTCCGGATGGTGGAATTGGCGGACATCAAGACCCGCCGAAATTGGTATTGGTAGAAAGCAGCGAGCGTCGACAGCAATTTGCACTTGGAATTCGGTACGAGTTGCCTGTCAAAGGATGGTTTCAACCCTCTGTACGTGTCGTACATGAGTGGGTACATGTATTGCCTACCTTAATCACCTATAAATTTGAAGAAAATGACCCGATGCCGGGTCCTGGCCCACATAACCGTCCCCCCTTATATACCCTTGAAAAATTTAAGGATCAATGGCTTAGTAATCAGTGGCGGTTTGGGCTGGGGCTGGAAAAAGACATTCCAAATTGGACCTTTAGCCTGTGGGCAGACTATTCCAAAGACTTTTCAGCAGCAACGCCCTCCTTTGATGCATTGTATTTCCGTGCAGGAACACAATTTAGATTTTAGTAAACTAATGAGGCTGTCTCACAAGTCGCATATGAAACAGCCGCTTCGAATAATTCAAAATTTATGGCCGCAATAAAACCAAAACCAGGTCTTTTGGAACAGCCACTTAGGAGACAGGACCGAAGTTCCTGACTGGGTTTATCCAAATTGACTAAGGGTGTGCTTAGATATGCCTGCACTACCTCTTTCCCGCCGACTTGACCAGTATTGATAATGTCAACCGTAGCCTTGAGCTTTTTAGAGAATTTATTTGCGCTGATTTTTGAGTTTTCATACCCGAAAGTCGTGTAAGAAAGGCCATAGCCATTTTGGCCAAAAGTTCTTCCATAAAACAAAGATATACCAATGGAAATTTATTTAGGGTCATGCGCAACCCACTTGCCCTTCCGTCCGTGTAGTAAAGTAGACAAGGCAATAACGCTCTTGTCTAAATCTTCTAAACACTTAACTACATGAAGAATTTGCTTCTCGCCTTCGCAGTAGGGTTTATGGTCATCTTTTTCTCCTGCCAAAAAGAAACGCTTTCTTTCGCAGACGCCAACAGCGACCAGATCTCTTTGGATCGTGATGGACACCATCACGGAGCCCCCCTGCATGTACATGATAGCCTACAGGTTCATTGCGATTCCTTACACATGGACAGTCTCCACATCCATCATTTTGACAGCTTGCACATACACCATATCGATAGCCTTGGTCATATGCCACATGATACCATCCATGTGCCACATGATACAATTGGCGGTGGCCCACACGGTGGCCCACACGGTGGCCCGCACGGTGGTGGCCCAGGACATCCTGGACATGGTGGGTAAGCGCAGGACATTTGTCGGAAAATAGACATTTTATCATTTTTATATGTCTTCTGCTGCCATTTTAGTAGCGAATAGAAAACAAATTTGAGTGGCCGATTGTTAAGCAAAAGTTGTGACACTCCTTCCTGGAGTGTCACAACTTTCTTTTTATTCAACTCTTCTTTATTGTGAAATTTAAATTTTTACCTGTTCTAACGCTATTATTAGCAGCCTGGTTTTTTTTAACCAACTCCATGCTTAATCCAAGCAACCCGCCTACTGCCAAAACAGGTGCTCCTGGCGAAAGCACATGCAGCACCACAAGCGGTTGCCACAACGGAGGTACTTTTATTGGAACAGTCTCCATAAGCGGTGTACCCGACACAGTTGTACCAGGTCAAATTTACACGATTGTGCTGACCAATTCAAGTAATGCAGTTCGTGCCGGTTTTGAATTGACCTGTTGGGATGAAATAAATGCGATGTGTGGAACCTTGACGGCCGGCTCGGGCGTAAGTATCGGTTCTGGCAGCGCAGGCAAAAAATACGCACGCCAATCCACTCCAAAAACACTCAGTGGTGGAAACACCTCCTGGTCATTTACCTGGAAGGCCCCCACAACTGCTTCTGGCAATAAGATTACCTTCTATTATGCAAGCCTTTGCGCCAACGGTGATGGAGGGAAATCAGGCGATATCGCAATTACTGGGAATAAATCGGTGGTATTACAAGCCACTTCAGCTGCGATCGAACCAGCCAAGGAGGCTGACATCAAATTTTATCCAACCCTGGTGCAACAAAACAACATACATATCGAACTTTTGGAAGCACAATCTGGCCAGATCCGGGTGTTCGATCTGAATGGAAAAATCGTTTTGGATAAAACAATTTCTGCCGTCTATAATTTGAATGTCAGTGACTTGCCTAAAGGTATCTTTACTGCTCACCTCATAGCCAATGGAAAGACTGCAACGAGGAAATTTGTAGTAGAATAGGCGAAATAAGCTACTTAGTAACAGATATTTTTTAGGAGGGGGCAATGCCCCCTCCTATTTTTTTTCTATTGTTTCTTAGGTAACGTAGTATTGCTCCGTTTTTACTTCCGGATCAATTTCCCATTTTCATCCTTGACCACATAGGCATCCGGGTAGCCCATTTTGATGAGCTTTTGGGAGATCTTGGTGGCAGCTTGCAGATCAACATAACTACCTAATAGGATGATGGTCATTCCTGGCGAATTCGGCGCTTTTCGTTTCTCAATCCTACCTAAACTTTCAATTGGGGAAGGATCAAAAGCTTCTGGCTTAGAAAGCGCAGCAATTCGAACATAATATGGGTAGGTTGGTACAAGTGTTGTGCTATAAACTACTGGTTTAGGATCTTCAACTGCTTTTCCCTTTATTTCGGGTTTAGGTTCCGGAGCAGAAATCAGGAAGTCTCTGATATTCGGGTCATCTGCACGTTCTTTAACAATCGTAACATTGGGGAAGCCTCGACGAGTTGCTTCGGCTTTTGCGGCTTCGGCTTCGGTAAGGTTCCCCCAGACGCCCATTCGAACTTTCGTGTACCCATTTTCAGCGGTTGAATACACATTCCCCATCCCATTGAGGCTGGTATAATCGCTGATTGAGATGGATCTACCTGTTTTAAATGAACCTAACTGTACCGCATAACTAACACCAGCATTGTCTCCCTTTCCAACCTGAGCTAGGTCGTTGTGCGCTAAAGGCACAATATTTTCGCTGCTAAGGATCAAACTCTCCTCTGCATCGTGCTCTTCCACAATCCAAGAGCCAGCATATGCCTTGTCCTCTAACACGATTTTTAGATTTTCATCTGCTAATGCCAGCGATGGAAAAATACCAAGACGAATCTTATTGATATTGTCTTCCTCCTTGACGTATATGTTGGCGAGCTTAGTCAATGGCTCGTAATAACGAAGACGAGCATCACTTGGCACTTCAGGCATGGCCTCAAGTTGGATGGAGTATCCGGCAACCTTATCCTTAACAGAGACCTTATTCACTTCATGTGGATAAACCAGTGAAATTGGATTATTGCTATATACAATAGGCTTGGCGTTGTTATTATACTCAACATAGCCATCTTTTGCAGTATTGCGGGTGGCCGATTTATCTTCTGTTGTGTTTTTTTCGAGATAGACTGCGGCTAGACGGTTATTGCTGGTAGTCAGAAACTTCGTGCGCACGATAGCGTCCATATACCCGTCTTTATTATAAGAAACGAGATAAGTAAGACCCGGTTCTACATTGAGCGTATATAAGCCCACTTCATCGGTATTGGTCTCAAAATCACCATCAGCGAGCTGTACTTGTATGGTCACCCCTCTAAGCGGAGCTTGGGTTTTAGCATCAAAAACATACCCGCGAAAATCTTCCCGACTGTCATTCGCCATTGTGATTTTGATGTTCTGTTTACCAAAACCGCTTAAGGTGTTCGTGGCATCATGAAATCCCTTTTTATGTAGCTTAACCCTGCAATCAATTGGATGCAACAACTCATCAAAGTAAAACTTGCCATCATCCCCAGTGACCCCCTTACCACCATAACAGTCCGAAAGGTCAACATCTGCTTTGGAAACCGGGAAGCCCTGCTCATCGGTAATTAACATATGGAGGCTGCCCGGACCTTTTTCTCCGGTATCCTTTACACCTTTCGCATTAGCATTTTCAGTAGCTCGTGGATTCTGAGCAATCGAAGGTTTATTGCCTGAACGTTCCGCCAACTCGTTTTCGTTCCGTTTTTTCGAAACCATCCAAATATCCTCGTTTCCGCGCCCACCATTCCGGGTGCTGGTGAGGTAGCCGACCTTGTCGTTGGAATTGTAAATAAAGCCATAGTCCTCCCGTGGCGAATTTACTCCAGGACCCATATTGACGACTTCACCAATTTCGTCGCTGTCAAATGATGTACGGAAAACATCGAGCCCACCAAAACCATTGTGCCAGTCCGAAGAGAAATAGAGATCCTTGCCATCATAGAAAGGCGTGACCTCATCGCCGGGAGAGTTGATTGGTGTACCGAGGTTACGAGGTTCTGACCACCCTAATATGCTCCAGTTTGAAACGTAAAGATCCCAACCACCAAAGCCACCTGGTTGTGTAGAAGCAAAAATGAGTTTATTTCCATCTGGAGAAAGGCAAGGAAACCCGGTAGCATAGTTAGTACCGTTAAAAGTGAATGCTTTTACGTTTTTCCAGTTTCCATCTTCTACATCGGCAAAGTAGATGCTCATGTTCATGCCGGTTTCGGCAATCTGTCGCGTGCCGCTTATAAATTTGTTTCGGCAAAATGCTACCCGATGGCCATTCGCTGAGAAACTTACAGGTCCCTCGTTGCGATTATTCTGAATCTCAGAACGCAGGAAAGAAGGCTTTTGAAGCAGTTCATTTGCCGAAATTTGCTGGCTCACAAAAAGGTAGTTGGTATTACCCCCTTGCGGTTCAGTTACTGGTTTACCTTTTTGTACAATGTCGGTCCGGGCGGAGTTGAATACGATCCCTGAATTATAGAATGCCGGACCAAAGTCTGACGCGCTGGTATTAATCGCTTCATTCTTAACCTGCCATTGAGATTCTTTTTTGACATTTTTGATTGCGTAATCAGCCAGGTTTGCAAAGTGCCTGCCAATTTTCTCGTCGGTTTCTGCGTAAAGCAGAAATTGGTCTTTTGCGCCATCGTAGTCGCCTGTTTGCAAAAGGGCCTTGCCCAGGCGAAGGGGCACATCGGATTCCATATTATTCGTATTCTGGGCTTTTTGATACCATTCTAACGCCGTCTCCGGATGGTTCAAATGAAAATGGCAGTCGCCAATACTAGCAAGCGCATGCGAATTGCTCTTTTCTTCCTCAAGCGCTTGTTGGTAGGTTTGGATGGCTAGGTTATAGGAGTACAGGTTGTACTGTCGGTCGGCGCGGGAGAGCAACTCGTTGACTGGCGACTTTTGGGCGAAAAGTAAGCTGGCAGAGCATAGACAAGCTATTGCCAACCACCCTGCACGAAGTTTCGTGTTCATAAGAAGCATGTTTTAGAACATTGATGTTCGGGAAGCATGCACCGCTCTAAAGAGAAGACATAACCATGAACACCATTGTCCGATTTATAAAATAATTTAAAAAATGTGCGCAAGCCGCGAGAAAACAGCGGAGCGTACTAAGTAGTTTTAAAACGGGCGTAAAACTTCGTTTTTTAAAACTTAGTATAGTGGAGAGACAATCTTTTGAAATGAGGGACGATACAAAAGTACAGGGTATTACAATACCGCGCAACAAGTATTTTTATAGTCCGATTAAGCGCGGATTTGATCGTATAATTTTTTTACCGGAACTACATTCCGACTTACAAAAAAAGCGCCCCGGGAACTCCGGAGCGCTCTAGTGCGGGAAGCGAGACTCGAACTCGCACGACCGTGAAGTCACAGGTGTTTGAGACCAGCGCGTCTACCATTCCGCCATTCCCGCTCTTTTCCTTAAACGGGTGCAAATTTAGAAAGATTTTCTTTGATGCGCAACAAATAACGCTTTTTGAAAAAAAATTCTCTCACTTTGATAAGTGATGCATCATTTTCGGGGCTTTCGGTCCAACTGGATAGAACCGTTTGAACGCTCGTATCTAGTTCATTTTCAAGGGCATTCACGGCTTTTAATGTACTAGAAAAGCGTTCTGTATCAAAGTCGAATTCAAGGTCCATTAAAGCCTCATTGATGTCCATCATTTCCATTAGGAAATCCTGGGGCAAGGCCGGGCTTTCATTTTCACTACCCAACAAGCCTTTTATCTCCAGAACATAACGGATCCGTTTATCCGGATCTGAAAGGGTTTTGAATGCTTCATTGTTTTGGGTAGAGCGTTCAAGCATTTCTGCCTGCGCTGTTTTGCTGGAAAGGGTATGAAAGTCCGGGTGATATTTTTTACTATTCAGGAGATATGCTTTACGGACGATCGAGTCGTCCACCGTGAGTGCTACCGGGATTCCGTAAAATTCAAAATGGTTCATGGTTAAAATATTTAAACACGAAAGGGCTGTGTGATTAGAATCTCCAAAGAAAAGTTTGCGATATTTTATTCTGTTTTCAGTCTCAAACCTCGTAGGTTTTAGAACCTACGAGGTTTATTTATATTTTCAAAAAAGCCTCCAGATATCCAATCCTAAAGCAAAGATCATCAACCCGATCAGAAGGAAGAAACCAACGGTAACTGCGCGTTCCATGAATTGGTCACTGACTTTTCGGCCTGTGACAACTTCCCAAATTAGGAACAAAACATAGCCTCCATCCAGTGCAGGAATGGGCAACAAATTCATAAATGCAAGAATGATGCTAAGCGAGGCCGTAACACTCCAGAATATACGCCAATCCCAAGCAGGATCGAATAATTTGCCAATACTGATAACACTTCCGAGATTGTCTTTTACCGAAAGTTTACCCTTAAACATCTGTCCAAAAGCACGCATTTGGTCGGTTAAAAAGCCCCAGCCCATATCGATTCCGGCAGGGAAGGATTGAATCAGGGTAAAAGTTTGGGTCTCTTTTTTAAAGATCCCTTCAAGTTTTGCACCGACGCCAATGGTACCAAGTTCGGTGATGGTCAAGGTTTTAGTTGTCGTGTCGCCTTTTGAAGTGACGATACTAAGACTGACTTGTTGACCTTTGAACTGATCAGCCAAAGGTTTAAATTGGTCAAAATATTCGATAAGCTGACCATTCATGGACACGATCCGATCCCCTTTTTGGAGTCCGGCTACAGCTGCAGGTTTACCTGCAATTGCCGTGTCTAGTACGAACGGTACCCGTGCCGTGAGCAGGTCGTTTTTGAGGACCTTAGGCAGTTTTTTGGCAAAATCATCTGAGAACGTAATGACCTGTTGTTCTCCGTTACGCACCACAGTGGCCTGGCGTGCGCCATCAAGCATCACTATTTTTCTGAAACTATTGGGATCAACCCGATCAAAAGCCTTCTCCCCTACTTTCACAATAAGGTCGCCCTGTTGAAAGCCATTTTTAAGCAGCAGAGAATCGAAAGCCATACCGTCTTTTCGAAGTTCCGAAGTTGGGATATACTGTTTCCCCCAGCCCCAGAGCACCATCGCAAAGAGAAACATTCCAAGCAAAAAGTTAACCGTAACGCCTCCAAGCATGATAATCAGTCGTTGCCAGGCTGGTTTCGAGCGAAACTCCCAAGGCTGCGCCGGGCCTTTCATTTGTTCTTTATCCATGCTCTCATCCACCATACCTGATATTTTGACATATCCTCCGAGTGGAAGCCAACCGATACCGTATTCGGTTTCACCTATTTTGCGGCTAAAAAGCGAGTTGAACGGTGGCGAATCAAAGAAAAGATAGAATTTTTCAACCCGGGTTTTAAACCACTTCGCTGGTGCGAAGTGACCCATTTCATGCAAAACAATAAGTATAGAAAGGCTGAGCAGAAATTGACTAACAATTGATAACTTATCCATTAAGGGAAAAGAAGTGAGGGTAAGGATGAGTGATTTTATGAAAAACAGACTGCCTTTCACCAAAAGAGTAACGGCAGGGGAAACAAGAAATTAACAAAAAACAGCTTCCCAAGTTCAGGGCAAAACTACGGAAGCCGTTCGGACAATCAGGCATAAAAAAATGACTACCCAAATACTATATCTCAGGCCTTTCAGTACGGCGTCATTGACTTATGCAAATGGGAAGGGGCTCAAGAACTTGTTCCGGAATTGGATTTTTGTTGGCAATCGGCAAATTTTATTTCAGGGAGCGTTTTCCAGATTGAAGCCAAAAAACGGATCGCGTGCATTAAGGCTTACCATTTGCCCTAGCTGAAATAAAATTTGCTCGTTTTGGGCTGAAAACCAATTCCCGAACAAGCGCTAAAAGAAATACCGTATGCGGACTCCTTAAATAAATTTTAACTCCCGATTTCGTGATAGCGTTGGGTATTGGCCGGGTCAATTTTAGACAAAATTTGTACCACTCGTTCTTTTTGTGCCTTGGGGGCTATCTTCCACATTTCTATTAATTCGTCTTTTTTAGTATACGTGAACATCTGGATAATCATAGAATTAAAGTAGGCTGCACTCACTTTATCAATATCTTCTAAAGCCAGTAAAATGGCAGCCTTAGCCTGATCCTGATTGGTGGTAAAAAGATCTAAGCCCTTTCGATGGTAATTGTACATAGCATTTCTGAAAGGCCTAACCCGAGGATTGAGCAGATTTTCCATGATCCAATACCGATTTCGATTTTTCCCCCCATCACTAGGACGCCATCCTGAAGCGGAATTGCTGCTGGAGTTTTGTACATTGTTGACGATTTTTTCTGCGTTCAACAAATAGTTTTCACCGCCATATTGAGAGAATGAATCATAATCCAGGCCCAGAATAATATTAACGTAAAAGGCCAAAATGGAGGAAAGATTCTGATTTTCCGGGTTGTCGCGCAAAAATTCAATTGGCTGGTTCTGCTCGTAAGTAAAACTAATGTCCTTATCCAGGTAAGAGATCAGGGGTGTTTCATAGCCGCTTCCAAATACCGGGCGCGTGGCTTGTACCGCCAATTCTGCCTCAAACTGGTTACCGTCCAATTCCTGGGAAATAGTGAGAATGAAATTGCATTTGATACGCTCTTCTTGCAAAAAAACATCATTCGTCCACTTACTGTTGTTCAGAAATTCTTTAATCGTAACTTCCAACTGGTCAAATACCTTTCGGTCATTGCGCTGAAGTTGAGGGGTACTCACACGCACACTTGCATTTAATGCGCCTTGGGAGTAAAGTGTTGAATAACAAATGATAAACGCGAGAAAAAATCCAAATCTCTTAATCATAGGACAGAAATATTTCGGCTTAAAAATAGGAGGATTCCAGTTATGCAATGCCCTGACGCATAATCAGGTTTTAAGGTTGGCTGAACGAATGATTTCTTCCACAATATCCTGAGCCACGGCCATTTTACTTTTTAACGAAAATACGACAATCGAACCATCCTGTCGCAAAATAGTGACCCTGTTCGTGTCGTGACCAAAGCCTGCTCCTGGATCACGCATTGAATTAAGGACGATAAAATCGAAGTTTTTTTTCTCCAGTTTTTGGAGCGCATGAGTGGTTTCATCATTGGTTTCGAGCGCAAAACCGACCAATATCTGGTTTGTTTTTTTGGCTTTCCCAAGCGTAGCCGCAATGTCGATGGTTCTTTCCAGTTCGAGGGTTAGGGCTCCGTCATTCTTTTTAATTTTTGTTTCCGAAAAAACTTTGGGTCGATAATCAGCAACAGCAGCAGCCAGAACGATGATCTCCGTTTTTGAAGCTATAGCTTCGCAAGCAGCATACATTTCCTTTGCCGTCAAGACCGATACCACCTTGATAATTGGGTTCTTGGGTTTCAAATCTGTTGGCCCCAACACCAAAGTCACTTCGGCCCCCTGTAGAGCCAACACTTCGGCTATGGCGATGCCCATTTTCCCTGTTGAATAATTCCCTAAAAAGCGTACCGGATCAAGCGGTTCGAAGGTAGGGCCAGCGGTTACTAAGGCCTTTTTGCCTGATAATAGCGTTGACTGTTTGTGGTTGGTATGTATAAATGTAACAATATCCTCTGGCTCAGCCATACGACCATCTCCTACCAAGCCACTGGCTAACTCTCCATGCCCGACAGGAATGATATTTACACCATGTGCTTGTAAACGCCGGATATTAGCCTGTGTGGCCGGGTGATGCCACATATCTACGTCCATCGCAGGAGCAACAAAAACGGGGCACCTGGCAGAAAGATATACCGCACTCAAAATATTGTCGCACAAGCCATTTGCAAGCTTTGCAAGCGTGTTTGCTGTGGCTGGAGCAATAACCATTGCGTCTGCCCAAAGCCCGAGTTCGACATGGTTGTTCCAACCGGATTCAGATACAACTTCTGTAAAAACAGGCCTTTTTGAAAGCGTAGAAAGCGTGAGTGGTGCAATAAAGGCTTTAGACGATTCCGTCATCAGCACTTGCACCTCAGCGCCTTGTTTTACCAATAATCGGGTCAGGATAGCGGCTTTATAAGCCGCTATCGAGCCCGAAATACCTAAAATAATTTTCATAAAAGCACAAACAAGTAAGAGCATATACTCAGACCTTTGGTCCAGCCATAACGATCTCTGCACTGGCTTGATCTGTGTATTTTTCAAAATTCTGGACAAATTCCTTGGCCAGAGATTTTGCTTTAAGGTCGTAATCAGTCTTATCCGTCCAGGTGTTACGAGGGTTCAGGAGATCACTTGGAACACCTGGGCATGAAGTTGGAATTTCCATGCCAAAAACCGGGTGCTTTTCAAAGCTTACTTCATCTAAGCCACCGTTCAGTGCTTCCGTAATCATAGCACGGGTGTATGGAAGTTTGATCCGACTACCGACCCCGTAAGGTCCGCCAACCCAACCAGTGTTTATAAGCCAAACCTTTGCCTTACTCTTGCGGAGCTTTTTACCCAATAAATCAGCGTAACTGGCAGGGTGCAAAGGTAGGAATGGAGCGCCAAAACAAGCAGAAAAAGTAGATTTTGGCTCCTTGATTCCTACCTCAGTTCCAGCCACTCGAGCCGTGTAGCCACTGATAAAATAATACATGGCCTGCTCCGGTGTAAGACGTGAAATGGGCGGAAGGATGCCATAAGCATCGCAAGTAAGGAAGAAGATGTTCTTCGGATCACCCATTGCACGGCTTGGATTTACCGCGTTTTCAATGTGATTTATTGGATAGGATACACGCGTATTTTCTGTGATGCTACGGTCAGCGTAGTCTACCGTACGGGTACCCGGAAAGAATTTGATATTTTCTAAAATTGCTCCGTGTCGGATGGCACGGAAGATATCTGGCTCTTTTTCTGCTGTCAGGTCGATCGTTTTGGCGTAGCAACCACCTTCGAAGTTGAACACCTCGTCGGAGCCCCAGGCATGCTCATCATCACCGATAAGGGCACGATGTGGATCAGCGCTGAGGGTCGTTTTTCCAGTGCCTGAGAGGCCGAAAAACAGAGCAATGTCTCCATCATGGCCCACATTTGCGGAGCAGTGCATAGGGAGCGTATCTTTGGTACGCGTAGGCAAGACAAAATTAATGACAGAGAAAATACCTTTTTTTATCTCACCAGTATATCCGGTACCGCCAATGAGCAGGCGACGTTTTTTTACATTTACAATTGCAAAGTTATGTTGGCGTGTGCCATCTACTGCAGGGTCAGCTTTGAAGCCAGGAGCGCAAAGTACCGTCCACCGTGCGTCAAAAGTTGCCAGATCTGTTTGGTCCGGGCGGATAAACATATTGCTGGCAAATTGACTACTCCAGGGGTATTCAGCGATTACCCGTGCCCGGAGGTGATAGTCTGGGTTCGCGCTTGCATTGGCTTGTACGTCGCGTACATACAAATCTTTTTTTCGGAGGTAAGTGCATACTTTGCGCCACAATGCGTCGAATTTTTTGGGCTCAAATGCAAGGTTCACTTTCCCCCAATAGACCTTGTTCGCAGTGACACTGTCTTTCACGATAAAACGATCCTCTGGCGAACGGCCCGTGAATTCACCGGTGTAAATGACCAAAGCACCCGAATCTGCTAATTGGCCCATGCCTTTTGAGATAGTATGCTCCACCAGTTCTTCTGGTGAGAGGTTCCAATAAGCCATCTTCCAGTTTTTCAGACCAACTTCGTGGAGATCAGCGTCTGGATTTTTAAATCCCTGTTCTTGCATAAATTCAATTTTAAAAGGTGGTTAAGACAAAAAAAGATCAAGCGCAAAAAATTATGGTGTAACACTTGACTGGGCGAAGATACGGCGGAGGTTTATGCAATTTATATGGGCCGTACCTTTACTTCTGTTTGTATTTCAATAGCCACTTTGATCGTATGGTTGTAGCGCATTATGCCCAAACCCGGGAAGAATCTGAGCTTTGGATTCCAAAAAGTCAGACAAAAAGTCGACCACAAACAGGGCAAATTTGCCCATAAAAGCCTTATTTTTGCCCCAAAATATTTAAACAGGCGTATTTGGATACCGGCTACTGGAAATGTTAAAACTGTAGTGTAAGCAGTCAATAATTTTCAGGAATAAATTTACCCGGTGCAGTCCGAATCCAGAATCCCAGACATACGCGATACTGAAAATATACAGAAGCCTACCCTGGGAATATATTTTTGAAATCTTTAACCGCTTATTGTGCAACTACAGGCACTTTGTATCGTTTGTAGCAATAGGATGAAGTTCGCCTACACACAACTCAATTTCAAATAATGAACAAACTGCTTTTTTTGCCAATTGCACTCTTGATTTCAAGCCAAAGCCTAACCGCACAATCTACCGTACCTGAAAAAAACGACCCTGAAGCCAAAAAGGTGCTAGACAAGATCCGAAAGAAATATGATGCCTATAATACGTTAGAAGCCACTTTTTCGCTGGCAATTGAAGTGCCCGGAGCGCCAAAAGATGTTCAAAAAGGCACCGTAATGCAGGATGGCAAAAAATTTCGCCTGGATATGAGCGATCAGATCGTTGTCAGCGATGCTGTTACCACTTGGGCATATCAGAAAAAAGCCAACGAAGTTCAGGTTAACAACGCTGATCCAAACGATGTAAATGCCTTCTTTACACCCAAAGAACTGTTGGGCCGTTATCAAAAAGGAGATTACATGTACGCCATAACAGATAAAATCATGGAAGGCGGTAAATTGCTCACGCAAATAGAGTTCAAGCCGAAAGACAAAAACGCTGAATATTCAAAACTCCGAGTATCTATAGACGAAAAGGCTGGCACGATGCAAGGTGTCAAAGCCTTTGCCAAGGATGGTTCTCGATATACGTTTACAATCACTCGCTTATCTCCAAACAAGGCGATTCCCGCCACGCAGTTTACCTTCGATACAAATCAGTTTAAAGGCGTGCGGGTAGAGGACTTGCGGATGTAGGAAGTATTTCTTACATCTTCTCAATCACAATCGCAGTAGCCCCTCCCCCACCGTTACAGATCGCGGCGAGTCCTAACTTGCCATTTTTCTGATGTAAAACATTGGTCAGGGTCGTAACTATTCTTGCTCCTGAAGCCCCCAGTGGGTGACCGAGCGATACAGCTCCTCCAAACACGTTGGTCTTCTCGTGGCTGATTCCCATTACTTGTTCAAAAGCCATCGTAACGACTGCAAATGCTTCATTTATCTCAAAAAAGTCAATGTCGTCTTTGGTCACGCCGGCCATTTTCAAGGCTTTAGGTGCTGCGATAGTTGGAGTGGTCGTAAACCATTCAGGGGCTTGTTCCGCATCGGCAAAGCCACGGATTTTAGCAATTGGCGTGAGTCCAAGCCGTTTTACGGCTGCTGCACTGGCTAAAATCAGGGCTGCTGCACCATCGTTGATGGTACTGGCATTGGCTGCTGTCACGGTACCATCGGGCGTAAAAGCCGGGCGTAAACCTGGAATTTTGTCAAAAAATACTTTTTTAAATTCTTCGTCTTCTAAAATCTGAATCGGGTCACCTTTCTTCTGCGGGATCGTGACCG
This sequence comes from Lewinellaceae bacterium, assembly GCA_947476195.1. Classification (GTDB taxonomy): domain Bacteria; phylum Bacteroidota; class Bacteroidia; order Chitinophagales; family Saprospiraceae; genus M3007. The sequence continues at coordinate 62,120 of CANJPT010000001.1, forward strand.
GTATGATCTCTGATTTGAAAAAACCTGCCTCCGTTGAAGCCGCTGAGCGCTTGTACGATTCAATAGCAAAGGCATCCTGCGCTTCGCGGCTAATGGCAAACTTTACTGCCGTAGCATCCGCGCAAAAGCCCATTGCTTTTTGGTTATATACATCAGTAAGACCGTCTTTGAAGCCATCTACGACTTCACCATTTCCAAATTTATACCCCCAACGGGCATTTGGCAGATAATAGGGGATCTGTGACATGTTTTCCATACCACCAGCTACCACAATATCGTTGAGTCCCAACATAATACTCTGTGCGCCAAGGGTGATACACTTCATGCCCGAAGCGCAGACCTTATTTACGGTTGTACAGGGAACTGAATCAGGGATGCCTGCGAATCGCGCTGCCTGTCGTGCCGGCGCCTGGCCAAGGTTGGCACTCACTACGTTGCCCATGAGCACTTCGTTGACTTCTTCCGCAGCAATGCCTGCTTTTTCCAATGCGCCACGAATCGCGATTGCACCCAATTGAGTAGCGGAAACACCCGACAGGGTTCCGCCAAAACTGCCAATGGGTGTTCGAACCGCGGAGATGATGAATACTTCTTGCATGTTTATAATAATTTGGTTAGGCTGATTTTTATTGTTTGGCTAAAATGTCCATGGGCCAATGTCCTCAATGCATCTTAGACCGCTTGGCCATCCACGTCTGAAGAATCGGGATAAAACCCTGATTGATATCGGCTTCCACAAAATCAATTTTAAATTGAAGACATTTCATCCGCAACTGCGCCGTAAATGCCCCAACTTGTTTGGTGTAAAATTCCTTCACCTGATTGGGCTGTAAACGAACTTCCTCCCCATTTTCCATATCCACAAAAATATAAGGACGGTTTTCAAATTCAAAGTCCAATTCCTTGCTCTTGTCGGTGACATGAAATAAGATAACTTCGTGTTTGGCGTGGCGTAAGTGCTGTAATGCCGAAAAAACCTCTTCTGCCTTTTCCGGATTCTCCATCACATCCGTAAAAACCACTACCATGGAGCGCCGATGGAAGGATTCGGCTACCTGGTGGAGACTTGAAGCCAAATTAGTTGGTTTGTTCAGTTGCGGATTTTCAATACGCTCAATCAGTTTGGAAAGCAACAAACGGTAATGAACCGTGCTGGACTTCGCTCCGGTGCTAAATCGGATCTCATCATCAAAAAGCGTAAGTCCAAATGCATCGCGTTGGTGCTTCAGGGCATTCATCAATACTGCCGCTGATTGCGCTGCAAAGCAAAATTTGTTGCTGTACTTATTCTTTTCAGGATGCTTTTCATCCCAGGGATAGTACATGGTTGAAGATGCATCCACCACGATGTGACAGCGTAGATTGGTCTCCTCCTCGTATCTTTTAGAAAAAAGTTTGTCCGTACGCCCATACACCTTCCAATCCATGTTTCGGGTACTCTCTCCGGGGTTATAAAGGCGGTGCTCAGCAAACTCAACTGAAAAACCGTGAAAAGGGCTTCGGTGAAGCCCCACAATAAAGCCTTCAACTATCTGCTGCGCCAACATTTCGAGGTTGCTGCCGAGCGCCCGGATATCCTGGGTTTCTAATATTTGTGACATATCTTTGTTAAATATTGAGGTCTTTTCAAGACCGTTTGGACTTTAGGATTTCGCGATCGACCTTTGGATTATCGTAATACAGAGCGCGAAGGTAGGACTTAGAACATAAAATTCGCTTTGTGGTTAGATGGACTGGAACCATTCTTAGACATAAGCAACTAAACACTCTTTTTTAGATGAAAAACAAAGGACTTTTACTCTTGTTGGGCTATTTGCTCTTCACGCTTGGCATTACATCGGTCGTCATGGAGCTGGTAGGCACCCATTGGTATTTTCTGGCCTGGATCGAGCAATTAGGACGGCTTTTAAGCTTTATACTAAAAATATTGATGTTGGTCGGGGGGATCTTGATGATTGTTTTGGCTCGCGTAGACTGGGAACAGGAAAAGCGTGACAGCAGCAAATAATTCTTAAATCTATTGCCATGATAAAATTCAAAATTTTTCTATTGCTGTGCACTTGCGCTGCTTCAACTTATGCTCAAACAGCCTCGCCTTTAGAAGCACCACCCTTTGAAACAACACCCGTTGCTAAGGAACAAAAACCGGTTGCGCAAAACGATAAAGTCTATGAACTCTTTGAACTAAGCAAACTGCCTGCGTTTCCCGGAGGCGAATCAGCCATGTATAAGTTCATTGCAAAGCAACTTCAGTATCCTGCGGAAGCCCGGGAAAAACACATAAAAGGCACTGTTTTGTTGTCCTTTGAGGTGAATACTATAGGGAAAGTGGGGAATGTTCAAGTCATAAAAGACATCGGAGGCGGTTGTGGCATTGAAGCCCGTCGGGTGGTGCTTACCATGCCGGATTGGGTTCCTGGCGAATTTGAAGGGCAGGTTGTAAAATCCCGCTATTCCATGCCATTCAAGTTCAATTTGAATTAGGCTCCCAAATGATTGTCCGATGATTTCTCTTCTTTCTTCCCGTAAGGACAATGCCGGCAGCCGCTCCCACAACAATGACCTCGTTTTTGAAGAAAATAGGCTGTAAAAACCCAGCTACCACGATCAATGTAATAGTCTAGTCCTTGTTGCAGAGGCTCGGTCTTGGGCGGTGGTGTTTTTTTCACTCGAGAACGGTTTGTAAACTGTAATTCGACCCAGAGAACACTCAAATGGTAAAAAGTGTTTTTGGCCGCAGCGCTGTAAGGCTTTGCACCAGCTTTTCCAATCGAGTTACCAAGCCAATCAAGACCATTCCCGAGCCGTTAACGGCCAGCTTGTTCGGAGCGACACCATTATTCCTTGCTGTTTATCCACAAAAAGGGGCGGACATTTTGATGGGGTTTTTAAGAAAGACCGCTCCAATACATCAATCCATATCATCAGCTTCGATTTCCAACTCCGCATCCTTTTCCCAGATCTCCATTTCGCAGGGCTTGCAGTTGAATTTCAGTTTATATTCTGTTTCGCCGTGTTTCAGGGTGAGCGGCTCGGCGAGCTTGGTTCCCATAGTCTCGCGCTGGTATCTAGGACATTTGCCCAATTCGTATTTTACGCAATACTTGGTCACCATCACGCGCGATTTTCCGGGGTCCCACTGCAATTCAAAGGCCTTTTCAATATCAGTAACGCCGTGGCGCTTGTAAAACACCCGGGCCAGTTTATTGGACACATTGTAGGTAAAATCAAGCGCCTTTGCAGGGTAAGGGTGCTCTGTTTTCACAATCTGATGTTCTTCCCGCTGGTAATCCCGGATACGGACGGCTGCCAATTGTTCTAAGGCCGCTCTTCGGATCTCATTTATTTTTGAAATGGGTAAAAACCAATTTTGCGAAAGATTCAACTCGATTCCATCCACAATGAAGGGGGTATTGCCTGTTTTGGAGAGGTTTTTTTGGATGTTTTCAATCAACCCTTCCGTGTTTTTAGCAGGTTCTTTGGGCGTTTCGAGGGTAGCGAAACTAGAATGCCCGTCTTCGTCCAGCACATCCAGGCAAAAGCCTGTTTCCGTTTCGCTGAGGCGCAATTTGACGCCAATTTTTCGTACCGCGCTGTTTTCATTTTCCAGCATCCGGTTGAACTCGGCATCCAGGTTTCGGTATATGTCGGTGCCGGCTGGCATACGTTTCAATTCATTGGGTACCACTAGGTCGTTGACGATGATATTGACCTGCAGGCCATCCGCTTCGCCTTGTTCATTGATGAAATGCAGGCCGTCTCCATTGTTCAGAAGCTCATAGTTTTCGATCTGGTAGCCGTTAGCTTTTACTTCCAGCAATTTGCCGATGTATTGCCCTTTGGATTTGGGGCTTTCCCAGGAACCTATTTTTTCACGACGGTGATTGACAAAGTAATCCGTGTAACCCCTGTTGAAACTGCGATCCATTTCCGGTTCAAACTGGTAAAAGGTTCGGCCCGAAGAAGCTTTTTCAAATTGATCGTCATGGGCTTCCAGAAAGGTATCCAGTTTTTTACGCAGGTAAGAGGTGTTGTTTTTAACGTAAACTATGTCTTTCAGTCTCCCTTCAATTTTAAAAGAAGTAATACCTGATTTGATCAGATTGGGCAGCTCGTTGCTTAGGTCCAGGTCCTTAATCGAAAGCAGGTGGCTGTTTTCAATCAGGGTAGTACCCTTTCCGTCAATCAGCTGGTAAGGCAGGCGACAGTTTTGCGCGCAAGAGCCACGGTTGGCAGAACGTTCGCCATTGGCAACACTCATATAGCAATTGCCGCTAAAGGATACACACAACGCTCCGGAGACGAAAAATTCGAGTTCGACGTCGCTGGCTTTGTGAATATCCAGCATCTGATCCAGGTTCAGTTCCCGGGCCAGTACCACGCGCTTAATACCGGCATCGGCAAGAAATTTGACATGACCGGCATCCCGGTTATTGGCCTGAGTACTGGCGTGGAGTACGATGGGTGGTAGATCCATTTCCATAATCCCCATATCCTGGATGATGAGAGCATCTACGCCGATGTTGTACAGATCCCAGATGAGCTGCCGGCAACTATCCAGTTCATTATCATACAGAATGGTATTGACGGTCACAAACACCTTTGCTTTGAACAAGTGGGCATATTTGACCATTTCTGCAATGTCTTCCACCGAGTTGGTGGCATTGGTCCGGGCGCCAAATAAGTGCGCACCGATGTACACAGCATCTGCGCCGGCATTGATGGCGGCCATACCCTGATAAAGGTTTTTGGCAGGAGCCAGTATCTCAATTTTTTTTCTCATTCGATGCGATCCGTTTCTTTCAGCAAGTCTAGCGGCCGAGGGGCAAAATTATAGATTTTATCTGCATAGCTAAGTGCTGTTCTGTCGCAACTGCTATTCTTTTTAATTTGCAGAACAAAAAACACAAACAATAGGCACTGTGTGGTAGTCATAGGGAAACCTTTTCGCAGGCGGAGCGCACGACGAATATGGCACTGAGGAGACTCCTCTGGCGGCCTATATGCACTTGTTAGGAGCAGCCGAAGCTGAAAGAGGGTCCATGCGATTGCTTAATTAAATCAGCCAATTATTTTGTTTAATTATTACTTATAAATAATTAAACAAAATGCAAGCAGTACCGTTACTTGTTATTGAAATTTCTAAATTTGGTTAACCATTTTACGACATGCTAAAAGATTCAAATTATTCCAGCAATGCTACGCTCCTCACGGATGACGATATTGGAGACGATCACCTCATGACCTCGCTTGAAACACCTATGCGCGCGGATGCATTCGAACTTTCTGCTGAAGAAAAAATGACGCGGATTGAGCACCATTTCCGCGAGATCATGCTCACCATGGGTCTTGACCTGAGCGACGACAGTTTGAAGGGTACTCCAAAACGGGTAGCCAAAATGTACATACAGGAAATTTTTAGCGGACTAAACCCTAAGAACAAGCCAAAAGTTGCCCTGTTTGACAACAAATACGGTTACAACGAAATGCTGGTGGAAAAAGACATTACTTTTTATTCCAATTGCGAACACCACTTTGTGCCCATTATTGGAAAAGCGCACATTGCCTATATTGCTAAGGATAAGGTCATAGGCTTATCCAAGCTCAATCGTGTGGTTCAATATTTTGCAAAACGCCCACAGGTTCAGGAGCGGCTAACAATGCAGGTCGCACATCATCTGTGCAGTATTCTCGGGACAGACGATATAGCCATTATCGTGGATGCGCACCACTTATGCGTTTCATCGAGAGGCGTTCAGGATGTAAATAGTAGTACCATTACAGCCTATTATGGCGGCGTTTTCCTGAAAGAAGCTAAGAAACATGAGTTTTTGCAATATCTGAATCTACCGGCAAAGTCGAAGGTTTTGGAAGTGCTGCAATCTTAGCGGGAATTTAACCCTGCACGTTCAAAATAAACCCTACCTGAAATACGTTGTTGATACCGCCTGTGGGTCTTAACGTAATATTTTGCGAAGCCGGAAAATGAAAACATCTAAGCTTCGACCTGGAAAATAGTCGAATTTACCACAGATCTTCTCCACGTTCTTTATCGATCCTCAGCGTACTTTATTGACCCATATTTCATGGAGTTTGAGGGATAAAACCCCATACAAATGCTACATTATATTGTTTAAAAGGCCCAATAAACAGACGATTTTAATGGTTGTTTTACAGCGAAAATTGAATGCATGAAAATTGGAATTATAGGTGCAGGTATTGCAGGCGTTGCGATCGCGGCGCGTTTGGCGGCCCGTGGCCACACTGTGGAAGTTTTTGAAACCAATGATTATCCGGGAGGAAAACTTTCGGAATTCAAACAGGATGGATATCGGTTTGATGCAGGCCCTTCTTTATTCACCATGCCGATGTTCGTAGACGCCGTATTTGAAGATTCAGGAGAGGCCGCCATTGCACATTTTCAGTACGAACGGTTACCAATTGTTTGTCGCTACCACTGGGAAGATGGTACATACTTAAATGCCTGGGCAGAAGCACCTGACTTTGCTGCAGAGATAGAGCGAGTGCTGGATGTGCCGCGACAAAAAGTACTCGATTTTCTGACTAAAAGTCGTAGTAAATACCTGGTTAGCGGACAGATCTTTTTAGAAAAATCACTGCACAAACTCAGTACATGGCTGAATCTGCGTGTTGTCAAAGCTTTGTTTCAGATTCCATCAATGGATATTTTCAGGTCCATGAATGCCGTACATGAGCGAGATCTGGGCCACCCAAAGTTGGTGCAGCTATTCAATAGATTTGCAACGTACAATGGCTCTGACCCTTACAAAGCACCGGGAATTTTAACTATTATTCCGCATTTTGAGCATGGCATTGGCGCTTTCTATCCAAAAGGCGGAATGTTTTCTATCACCCATAGTTTATACAAACTTGCTCAACGCAAAGGGGCTGTTTTTCATTTTAAACAGCCAGTCCAGGAAATTCTTGTTGAAAAAAACAAGATCGTAGGCCTTATCAGCAAGGGCGAGCACCATCTTTTTGATGTTGTAGTGAGTAACATGGATGTGTATTACACCTACAAAAAACTATTGCCCCACGAAAAACATCCGGAGCGAACCCTTCAACAGGAACGCTCTTCCTCTGCGTTGATTTATTATTGGGGAATTCGTAGCAATTTTCCTACGCTGCAACTCCATAATATTTTCTTCAGTCAGGATTACAAACAGGAGTTTGACAAAATGGCAGCAGGAGAGGTCTCAGACGACCCAACCGTATATGTCAATATTACCTCAAAGTACAGTCCAAATGATGCTCCTAATGGCCATGAGGCCTGGTTTGTTATGATTAACGTGCCCGCCGATCAGGGCCAGGATTGGGATGAAATAATTGCCAGATCCCGGTCTAATGTAATCCGTAAACTGAGCAAAGCCCTTGGATTAGATATACAAAGCCTGATCGCAACGGAGGCTATACTCGACCCACGAAGTATTGAAGCAAAAACAGCCTCCTTTCAAGGAGCTTTATACGGCACAAGTTCAAATAGTCAAATGGCTGCTTTCCTGCGGCATCCGAACTTTACAAATCGCCTAAAACACTTGTATTTTGTCGGGGGCAGTGTCCATCCGGGAGGTGGTATTCCATTGTGTTTACTTTCTGCTAAAATTGTGGACGAACTTATCTCCAAACGCACATTTTAGTGTCTGGCCAGCGAAAAACTATGAAATTAAACCTTGCTATCTTTTTGATTGTTTCTTCACATATCGCGGGTATAATTGGCATCGGACTGCCCATTCATCCTGATTTTGTGCGACTTACCCCTTTTAATCTCTTGCTTTCTACGGTGATCGTCTTGTCATTTCACAGACTTAAAACATGGAAATTCTGGTATTTCCTTGGAATCGGATTTCTGGTCGGTTTTGGAATTGAAGTGATCGGCGTTAATACAGGAGCGATTTTTGGGCATTATCAGTACGATTATGTGTTCGGCTACAAAGTGTTTGGCACCCCGCTTTTGATTGGCGTGAACTGGTTGCTAATTGCCTATTGCTGTGGCACAGCAGCAGATTGGTTTTTGCCAAAAAGCCCGCAGGTTGTCGTAGCTATGGTTGGGGCAGCATGTATGACTGGAATGGATATGTTGGTTGAGCCTGTAGCGATGCGCTATGGGTTTTGGTCCTGGAAAGGTGATGTCGTACCCATTCAAAATTATATCGCCTGGTTTACCACCAGTTTTGTCTTGCAATCCCTTTTTGTGCGATGGAGAATTCCCCAACGCAATGGATTAGCATTGTTGCTTTTGGCCAGCCAGATTATTTTTTTTATCGTGCTTAACCTGGTTTTGATTTCCAGGAATTAAATGCAATCTATTGACGACAATCACCCTTATTCGTTACCCAAGCAATCAGATTCTGTGGGCTTTGAGCCAAATGCAACTGGCACACCCAACGCTGCGACAAACGTCGGGCCTGAAGTTTTATAAGCTTATGGGCAGTGGCGGAAATGATGGCTTCGGATTGTGGCCCAACTGGAATGTTTTTGCATTGTTAGGGGTCTGGGATTCATTAGATGCCTATCAAGCCTTTCGGGCTCAAAACAGCTTTGCACTGAACGTAGAAGCACGTGCAACAGAACAATTCACTACCTTCCTGACGCCTTTAAAAACGCATGGATTTTGGAATGGCGAAAATCCATTCGCGCAAGTTCCCGAGCAAGCTATACCGGATGATGTGCCGATCGCAGTACTGACCCGGGCGCGCATTCGACTGAATCGGCTGGGTGAATTTTTGCGGCACATTCCGAAGGCAAGTGCCTCATTGGAGAACCAAAAAGGCCTTTTGTTGAGCATAGGGGTCGGAGAGGCACCCCTTATTTATCAGGCCACCTTCAGTGTATGGCGCAACCTTGAAGCTGTGAAACAATATGCCTACCAAAATCCAGCACATGGCCAGGTGGTGCGCAAAACACGCGACCGAAACTGGTATAGCGAAGAAATGTTTACACGGTTTCGTGTGGATAGCATGGAGGGTAACTGGGGCGGGAAAAACATGGCGTTATCCCAATTTGACACATCACAAGGTTCATAATCTTACCCCAACTTCCCCGTCTCCAGCCGATACCCCACCCCATGTACAGCCAGAAAGCATAAGCAAGTATTCGGTTTTTTAGCTATGAAAATAAAAGTTCATTACCAACCAATTTACTGCCTGCTGTTCGTATTCATGTTTTTTACTTCCTGCAAGGGGCAAGTCAATACAAACCTGCCAATAGTCAGTGGTAGCGAACAAAAAACAATCGCGGAGGGCCAGCCTAAACTGATCAGAACCCAAGGTTCAAACGAATATAGCAGTGTTAGTTGTGGGGTGCAGGATAAAGCAGGCAATCTTTGGCTTGGAAGTACCGGCGGGCTTTGCCGGTTCGATCCCTCGAAAGACATGTTTGTCAATGTAACCAAAGAATGGTCCCTGGGTGAAGTGTTAATCAGTAAAATATGAAGAACTCAAGAATGATCATGAAACATCACTACCTCCTACTTTTACCCCTTATTTTTGTTGCTTCCTGTAGCGGACAAAGCCAAAACGCTCAAAAAAGTCCAGAAGCCAATGACAGGGTTACTGCTGCCCCAGGCATCTCTGGCGAACCCTTTAAAATTTATGGTCCTCTGCCAGATCCTTACTTAGACGGACAAATCAGCGAATATGTACGTCGCATATTTCAGGATAAAAACGGAGACCTCTGGTTCGGCACCAATTCCAACGGCGTTTGTAGGTACGACGGAAAATCGCTGACCTACTTTACCACTACAGAAGGCTTCAGCGGCAATGCGGTGAGAGGCATGGTAGCGGATAATAGTGGAAACATTTGGTTCGCTACCGATGGAGGCGTTTGTCGCTACGATATTACTCGGGCAAATCAACCATGTAATAACAACACTTGCAACCACGACCTGAATACAGACCAGGGCATAAAAGAACATAGTCAGGAACTTGGTAAGTCATTTACCAAATATACCATGATGGATGGCCTGAGCAATGATCAGGTTTGGAGTATTATGATGGATAAAACGGCAAACTTTTGGTTTGGAACGGAAGGTGGAGTCTCTTGCTTTAATGTTCCATTGCAACTTTTTACCAATTTTCCGCTTCCATCAATAGACCAAAAGAATTACCCCAAAGATGCTTACCCTGCGCCTAAATTAGTGAATGCTATCATTCAGGATAATGCCGGCAATATTTGGTTTGGCTCCAATGGCGGCGGCGTCTATCGATATGATGGGACTTCTTTGAGCAATATTTCAGAGAAAGATGGCCTTTGCAATAATTTTGTTCAATGTATCCTGGAGGATAAAATTGGAAATCTTTGGTTTGGTACTCGCTTCGGAGGACTAAGCCGTTACGACCATACCAAAGGCAGTTTCACTAATTTCACAACTAAAGAAGGCCTAACCACTGATTTTATATGGACCCTGTTAGAAGACCGCACAGTCTTGGCAGGAGATGTCGGGATCTGGATAAGTGCAAATGCAGGGGGCCTCAGCCGCTACGATTCCGCAAAAGGTGGAGTGTCAAAATTTATGGCAACTGAAGGTCTGACCACTAAGCATGTTCAAAGCATTTTTAGAGATAAAAATGGAACACTTTGGTTGGGCTGTTCGGGTGGGCTCTTTAGAATGGATACCGCCAAAGGTGGTTTTGTAAATATCAGGAGGAATGGACCCTGGGAGTAAAGGGAATGGGCCTACCCCAATTTCCCCGTTTCCAGTCGATACCCTACCCCATGTACAGCCACAATGCCCACAGAAGGGTCTCCAGCTAATTTTTTCCGCAACCTCGATACAAAAACATCCATGCTTCGCCCAACCAGAATACCTTCATCTGCCCAAACCTGTTGGAGGATAATATCCCGTTCGAGCAGTTGATCAGGATTGGACACAAAAAGTCGAAGCAATTTTGTTTCCCGGAACGTGAGTGTTTGGCGTACGTTGCCACACATTAGTACCTGACCTGCCACATCGAGTCGCGAATTACCGAACTCCTTCCAATCCGTTTCTACCAAAATATCAGAAGAAGCTCGTATAAAAAAATTTCGTTTGGAAAGCCAAAATCCTCCCAATCCTCCCAAAAAAAGCAATAATACAGCGGTTTTATCCACTCCTAACCAACCGTTTCCATCCTTTTCCAAAAATTTGACCTCAATAAAATGACAACCATCCGGCATCTCCCGGCCGCCACAAGGCACCTCATTACTTAGGATATAATCCAGCTGATGATAGCCCAGGTCAATGGTTTCATTGTCGCAACGACGCACTGAAACTTCATAGGGCCGCCAAATACCATGTAGTTCGAACGAAGCCTGGAGCAAGGCTGGAAGTTGATCATACTGGAACGGTTGCTCAAGTCGTATACGCCAAACATCAACCGCAACCTGCTCAATGGCAGGAATACGACTCGTACTATCACCAGATGCTCGAAGGAGCCCATCGGCTGTCCGGCGGAGGGCGAGGTTGATTTTTTCAGGCGAAATTTCCTCCCTGCTTTTGGGGGACGCCGCATGTTGCAATAGCCAAACCAAAACGGGCAAGGCCAGCAGTGATATCAAAAGCCCGGGGTTTGGGTTGAAAACTATTTTTCGTATGCTTTGCAAATTTCTAAATAGACGGGTCTGGATATACATAGGTTTTTGAACATGAACCAATTGGGAAAAACAAAGGTTGGATACATTTGAGCATCCATAAAGCAGAGTAATTTTTTTAACACCCAGACACTTTTACGGCATAAATCACATTGCCTGAAACAGCAAGTTGGAGCTTCTCCATCCCGTTTTTGGCGAACACAGGTTCCCAGCTTTTGCCCCAGTCGGCAGAACGAAAAATACCAGCATCGCAGCTACAAAATAGGTACTTGCCCGCTTGTTTAATATCGTTAATTGACTGGATGGGTACTTTGTTTTTCAGGAACTGCGCTGACGAAAGGCTCTTATCCATACGCTGCCATGTCTTTCCCGCGTCGGCAGAAACACGTAACCTATTCGCAGGGTGCTCTTTCCATTCAGTTGCACCCTCGGTGACCGTAACAAAACGCCCTCCCATAAATCCTGTTTTAAACGCAGGACCGTCTTCTGTCAACACCCAATTCCAATGTTCACCGCAGTCAGAAGAGCGCAGCAAGCCCTTATCGGTGCCGCAGATCATCACACTATCCTCGCCAACAAGGCTAAAAACGCCTGCTTCAGCATAGACTTGTTTCCAGGATTGTGTGCCGTCCGTAGATTTGAAAATACCGCTTCTACTGCCGACAAAAACGGTTCCGTCAGGGGTTTCCCAAACACAGCGTACCATCTGTTCTTGTAAGGTATTGTGCACCGGACTAAGCAGACCCGTACCCGATACATTTTGAAAAAGACCGTTTGGGGAACTACTGATATAAGGCCCTGTCCGACCATAAAAAATACCTGCAATTGACATTTCCATGGCGACTGCATTATCCCAACCGAAGACAAGTGCTTTGTCCCAGATCGGTCCTTCGACAGCAGCACTGCTGTGGTACAATGCGTTTTCAGAAGCTAAAATAACTTCTCTGCTGTCGGCAAAAACAGGACCGATCGCCAGATCTTTGGGCAGTCCATCGCTCACGTCTTGCCAGGTCTGCCCGCCATCTACGGACTGGAAAATGATATCGCTCGTAGTTGTTTTAGCGGTATCACTGCTAATTGGATTGGCCTTAAACTGCAAAACATTTTCAGGAACCGATCTGAGAATCATGTCCTGATTTTGCTGGCAGGAAAAAACGGAAGACAAAAAGAGCAAAAAACTGAGCACTGGAATCTGGGTATACATACTTTTTTGTTTTTGAAATAGGAACACAAAGGTATGGGTCGGCCAATACCAGGCAATTTATCTTGCGTAAAAGGATGTAACAAAAATGTAAAAGGATATTTTTGTGCGCTATCTGTTAAATTAGTACTGGAATTCAACCATCAGTTTCAACTATTTTCCCTGTATTTCGTTTCAAATATTCTATGAACGATTTACACGGAAAAACAGCCCTGATCACAGGAGGTAGCAAAGGTATTGGCTACGGCATTGCCGAATGCATGCTCAAAGAAGGCATGAACGTTGCCATCACCAGTCGCAGACAGGAAACTGCCGATGATGCAGCCCACAAACTTTCCAGCATTGGTACAGGAAAATTGATTTCCCTTGGAGCCGATGTACGGGATTTTGAGGCCCAGCAAAAAGCAGTAGCCCAAACCCTTGAGGCATTTGGCAGCCTGGATGTACTTATCGCCAATGCAGGATTGGGCCACTTTGCGCCCATCACCTCCCTTACACCCGAACAATGGCATGAAACCATTGATACCAACCTGACAGGTGTTTTTTACAGCATCAAGGCAGCACTGGATGAACTCATTCGATCCAAAGGATATTTTATCAGCATTGCCAGTCTGGCCGGGACCAATTTCTTCGCCGCTGGTGCTGCCTATAATGCCAGCAAGTTTGGACTCGTAGGCTTTACCCAGGCGGTCATGCTTGATCTGCGCGAAGCTGGAGTAAAGTGCTCCACCATAATGCCGGGATCGGTAGCCACTCATTTCAACAACCACGAACCCAACCCAGCTGATGCCTGGAAGATACAACCTGAAGACCTGGGTCAGATGGTGGTGGATCTGCTTAAAATGAATCCGCGGACCTTGCCAAGCAAGATTGAGGTGCGGCCAAGCCAAACCAAATAATTTCAATTTGCGATTTACGATTATTTTGATCCGAAGAAGGCATGATTTATCCTTTCTTCGGATCAAAATAATCGTAAATCCTAGTTAAGGTTTTTTTTACCACAAATAGATTCCGCCAAGATTTGATGCAAATCAAATACAATGACCTCATTTTTTCCTTTTTTAAGACAGGAAGCTGGACAATACAATCGTTGCTGGGGACCGATATTCCAATATCTACCGAGGTTGTGTCCGTTGACAAATACCACCCCTTTCGCATATTTTTGAAGATCAAAATAGGTGTCTCCGGTCGCGCTCAGTTCAAATTCACCTTTGAAAAACTTTCCGGGCCGATCAGCCGGGGTATTGTTTTCAATAGCGGTTGCTTTTTGGGCAAACGTTGCATCCATTGGAAGCAAAAAGGTTTCCCAATTCATCAGCGTCATTCCGTTTAAGGTAACCCGGTCGGTGATGCCTTTTCTGTCTATCATAAACTGGGCAAAATTAATATGCCCCATTCCCTCGACCAGAATTTCCAGTACCGGATTAACATTTTCCCTATCTCCAACCTTAGGTTTTGGAAGCTCAACGGTCCATTTTCCGCCATCCCGGAAAACCGTATCGATGAATATTCCATCAAGAAATACCAGCGCATAATCATGCGGCTCCCAGATCATAAGCTTACCTCCTTTATGTCCGATAAGTTCCGTGCGATATAAAATAAAACCCTGTCCCTGGTCATACATTTCCATTGGACGAGGCTGCGGAGACCTGATTGGATCAGGAAGTTGATTCCAGATACAATTAACGGCATGCATCGCAAAGGCAGGTATTTCAACCATCGGCAGGGGGGCTGGCACATCCGAAAGTCTCTGTTTGGTGTATTGTTGAATCAGGTTACGCAACATAAAAAACTTAGGCGTAGGGAGCCCATGTTCATTGATGGGTGCATCGTAATCGTAGCTGGTGATGTCCGGCTGATATTGGGTGGGTGAAAATGCATTGGCCCCTGCGGAATATCCAAAATTAGTGCCGCCGTGAATGACATAAAGATTGAACGACTTATGTTCTTTCAAAAGAAACTCAAGTTCCTTTTTTAGATCATTTGTATCCGGTTTAGCAAATCCTTCACCCCAATGCGTGAGCCACCCGGGATAGGTCTCACTACTGAAAGCCGGAACATTCGGATTACTTTTCTTAGCCTGTTCGAAGTCCTGTTCGTTACTGCCACTATCCAGACCAATCGCTGCCACGGCAATATTTCCGGCCTCCAGCATGTAGGGGGTTGCCCCGTCTGAGGTATAAAATGGAACTTTAATGCCTGAATGAACCCAGGTTTTGCGCAGCGATTCAAGATATTGCTTGTCGTTGCCGAAACTTCCGTACTCATTTTCCAACTGTACCATCAGGATGGGACCTCCTTGGGTGCATTGCAAGGATCTGACTTCTTTAGCCAATCGGGAAATATAGCGATTGGCCGCAGCGAGATAACGCGGATCCATACAACGGATTTTGATATCGGGGATCTTCAGCAGATAGGATGGTAGTCCGCCAAAATCCCATTCAGCGCATACATACGGACCGGGGCGTAGCAAAACCCACATTTCTTCTTGTTGGCAGAGTCGGATAAATTCGGCAACGTTTCTGTTTTCTGTTTTAAAATCAAATTGCCCAGGGGCAGATTCATGATAGTTCCAGAAAATATAGGCTGCGATGGTATTGCAGCCCATGGCCTTGGCCATCTGGATTCGATGCTGCCAATACTCGACAGGAATACGAGCGGGATGCATCTCGCCGCTTATAATTTGAAAGGGCTTTCCATCGAGCAGGAACGCGTCCTTGCTAAAGGAAAATTGATGTGAGCGCTGTTGTGCTGCCAGAAATATAGGAAGCAACAGAAGAAGGGCAAAAGAAAGGTGTCTTTTCATCGGGGAAAATTAGGGCAAAAGGAACCATATCTGGAAAAATTTCAGCTATTCGTTTCATTATTAATACATTTGCGCAATTATGTTTAATCAAAAGAACTGGATCATGGATCGCAGAAAGTTCATTTTAAATACGGCGCTCACTTCTGTCGCTATTTCTGTATGGCCGTTTGCTGGCTGTGAAAATGAGGGCACCTTACAGAGCACCAACAAAGTACAAGCAGATCAAGACCCCACCAAATTTATTCTCAACGAAGTCTCCATTGCCGATCTGCAAGACCAAATGCAAAGCGGCCAACGGACCGCACGCCAAATTGCAGAAATGTACCTGACTCGTATCGAAGCCATCGACAAAAGAGGCCCTGCGCTCAATGCCATTATCGAGCTCAACCCAGAGGCACTATCGATCGCTGATGCATTAGATCGCGAACGGAAGGCCGGAAGCACCCGTGGCCCGATGCATGGGATACCTATCTTATTGAAAGACAATATTGATACCGGCGACCGGATGATGACAACTGCAGGTTCACTCGCACTCGAAGGACACTATGCCGCTCAAGATGCATTTGTGATCAAAAAACTGCGGGAAGCCGGGGCGGTCATTTTAGGAAAAACGAACCTAAGTGAATGGGCCAATTTCCGATCCACACATTCGAGTAGCGGCTGGAGTAGTCGCGGCGGACAAACTAAAAACCCTGTATCCCTTACACGCAGCCCATCAGGCTCCAGTTCTGGATCGGGTGTTGCGGTGGCTGCCAATCTTTGCGCCGTTGCCGTTGGGACTGAAACCGACGGCTCTGTGATTGGGCCTGCTTCGGTTTGTGGCATTGTGGGCCTGAAACCCAGTGTTGGAGCGATCAGTCGGACTGGTATTATCCCGATATCTGATTCTCAGGACACCGCCGGGCCCATGGCGCGGACCGTACGCGATGCTGCAATCCTACTTTCAGCTATGACTGGTGTCGATACTTCCGATGCTGCGACTGCTGAAAACGTTGGAAAGGTCTCTACAGATTATACTACATTTTTAGATGCAAATGCTTTGGCAGGCAAACGGATCGGTGTGGAAAAATCTCATTTTAAAGGTCATGAGGGCGTCGTAGATGCGTATAAAAAAGCTCTCGAGGTGCTACAAAAAGCGGGCGCAACCCTGGTCGAGATTGAACTCCTCAAAGACATCGATCCACTGGGAAAAGCAGAATTTGAATTACAACAGTTCGAGTTTAAAGATGGACTGAATCGCTACCTTGCCACTGCCAATGCGGGTGTCAAATCCCTGGCCGAGGTCATTGCATTTAATAAAGCCAACGAGGCGCAGACCATGCCTTATTTCAAACAAGATATCTTCGACATGTCGGAGGAAAGAGGTCCCTTGACCGATGCGCATTATCTGGAAATACGAAAACTGTCTTATTCATCCCGGACGATCATTGATGGTTTTTTAGAAAAAGAAAAGCTTGATGCGATCGTTGGCATAACCTCTGGTCTCGTTCAGTTAATCGACCTGGAGAATGGAGACTGCTATCCAACCAATGGATTTTATTTTGGCCAGGCCGCAGCGACCGCTGGATATCCAAGTCTGACCGTACCGATGGGCCGCGTCCATGAACTGCCGATTGGGCTTTCCTTTATCGGCGGGATGTGGCAGGATGGACCGATTTTGGGACTTGGATTTGCGTATGAGCAGGCTACGAAATGGCGGGTAGCGCCTTCTTTTTTGAAATGATATTGAAGGAAGAACTAAGTGTTTGTTTTAGGAAAATGTAAAAAATGGAACTTTCCTGAAACGTCTAATCTACAAGATGCAAATTCAACTTAAATATAACATGAAAGATTTCAAATCAATTCTTTTTGCATTTACCCTTGTGGGCTTCTTATTACCTGGCTGTAGTGATACAAAATCGGCTAAAGTGGTGCCACCCGCTCCGGTGGTACCATTAGTAGGCGGTGACGCTGACGAGCACGGATGCAAAGCCTCGGCAGGCTACCAATGGTGTACGCTGCAAAAAGAGTGTATCCGTTCCTTTGAGTTGCCCTTACAGTTGCTCAATGCAGATAAAACTTCCGGAGCTGGGGTCGCATTTTCAGCAGACAAAAAGCAGGCAGAAGTATTCTCTGCGATGGGCACGGTAGTTTTAACGGCTAAGACTGCAACACTTTTCACCGGAAATTCCGGCGGTACAAATTGGTATCTGGAGCAAACAGGGGGAAAATGGATGTTTGGTAAAAAAGGGGAGGCAAAGCCTTCATATACGGAGAAGTAGTTTCCTTTACCGAATCAAAACCAATTTTTCTCTCAAAACCACCATGCCATTTTCTTGCAGCGTTACAAAATACCATAGGGCTTTCTACTTGCCTTTTGTAATCTCCTTGTTGAGCGCATCCGCGCTTTTTGGGCAGCATTTTAACCGCCAGTTTGCGAAATAATAGGAAGTTAAAAAGGGTATACATATTTCGAATGAAAACCGCTGACCCCGCTGGCGCAAGGAATGCAAGCCTTGTGTCCCATTATTCAAGTCGGCTGTGCCGACCAAATCAATGCTCATTTGGCATTCTGCTAAAACTCAGCCGCCTGTTCCACCACCATCTCCTCCCCGCTCACCGGATGAAAAAACACGATCCTTTCCGCGTGCAGATGCAGTCGGATCCCTTTGGTCCCATATAATTCGTCGCCCAGGATAGGCGCATTCAAGCCCTGTGGATGCGCTGCATGTACCCGCAACTGATGCGTGCGGCCCGTAATGGGATGAAAGTGAATGCGGGTGGTTCCTTCATTCCGGGATACTACCTGCCATTCGGTCCGGGCTGATTTGCCATGGTCATAACAGACCATTTGACGGGGTCGATCGTCCAGATCAACCCTGAGGGGCAGGTCGATTACACCTGAATCTCTGGAAATATTTCCTTCCAGCAGGGCCACATAACGTTTCTTGATCGTGCGCCGAATGAACTGGCTTTGCAATTCCTTGTGCACTGCGGCAGTTTTAGCTACGAGCATTAAGCCGGAAGTACCCATGTCGAGGCGGTGGACGACCAGCGGTCCGGTAGCCTCCGGGTATTGCTGCCGCATGCGGAAATAAACTGAATCCATCACGCTTTTGCCGGGAACAGAGAGTAGAGACGCCGGCTTGTTGAGCACCAGCATGTATTCATCTTCAAAGACGATCTCAAGGTCGAGCGCTCCGGACTCGTCCAGCAGCATCGGGTTTTCGTCCAGCGGGATTCCCTCGAGCATGTGTGCCAGGATCGGCTCGCATTTGCCACGACAGGCCGGGTAAAACTGGCCATGTTTGCGGATCTCTCCGATGGGCGATTCACCCCACCAGAATTCAGCCATTGCGATGGGTTTCAGCTGGTGCAGAAAGGCATATTGCAGCAGTTTAGGCGCCGAGCACTCACCTGCACCCGAGGGCGGCGGAGCAGCTGCATTGCGCTGAAAAATGTCGGCCAGGCTTTTGTTTCGTCCGGACTGGTTGAGAAAAAAATAGTGATCAAAAATATGTTGCTGCAAAGCCGAAGACTTTCGTTTTCGGGTTTCTTTCAAAAGCTGGATCTCCTGTATTGCCGGGTCGATTTTTGTCTGAATCTCCTCCAGTCGTTGTTTCCATTGCTTTTTCAGGTCTTTCAGGATATAATGGTCCCGCATGCTTTCCTGGATCAATTCGGCTTCCAGGGTTTTAAAATCCCCCGGGGAAAGTAAGGATTCCTGACTTTCGCGGCGTTGATCCCGGCTTAGCTTATTGGCTTTTGCCTGTTGCTTTTCGGCAGCTATTTGGCGCTCGGCTTCGGCGGTTTCGATCTCAATTTGTTCGAGGCGTGCTATAAAGGCCGGATCTTGTTCAAGGCATTCAATCCGGCGATTCATTCCACTGAGCACATCCTCTTCTTTCAGGTAGAAACCAGATTCATCCAACAGGTCGAAAACTGGTGGGACAAAGCCTGAATGATGTGTTTTTCCACCTATTTTTCCGGAAAAAGCAGCCAGATACCCGAGTTCGTTTTGCTGATCCTGCACCACCAGTACCCCGAACATTTTTCCATACACCGTACCTTCCTGATCAGGTTCTAACCCGAAATTGTGATCCCATTCCTTGTGATTATCCAGGAAATGCTGGAGTTCTTTGGAAGCTTGAAGACAAAATGGGTGTGGGGTGTACTGGAATGGAAAGGTAAACCGCACCGGCAATGGATATCCAGCTAAGGGGTGTTGAAACCGGGTGAAACAAGCCGGAGTGTCGGATGCTGTGTAGATAGATTTGGAAGAATTCAAGCCGGGTGAATTTGGGTGGCAAAAGTAGCGGTTTAAATAAGGAGGCTGTGGTAACCCTTACTAAAATAGTGTAAGTCTATTAACTTTGCATGAATTTCAATTCACAACCCTGTAATCTGGCCCTATTTGGGTTCAAGAGGCAATAGACACTTAATATGCGTTTTAAAACTATTTTTTCCTTTCTGACACTACTCCTTTTTCTGGCTTGCCATACCGCTCAAAAAGTCCAGTATTCTCCAGTTGGCCAAACACCTGGCCAAGCGGTCAATCACACCCAAACGCCTCAAATCCCCAACCCATTTGTCTCATGGGATAAAAAAATGGTAGACCTGGGGAAAGTCAAAAAAGGGGAGAAACGAACCCTTTTCTTCGATCTAACCAATACCAGTGGACAAGAGATTCAAATTGACATTGTGGATGCCTGCGAATGTACCAAAATTGATTTTCCTCGAGGCCCAATTGCCCCTGGTGGAAAAGGCCATTTTGACGTGATCTTTGACAGTACTGAAAAAGATGCTTCCGAAACGATTGGCATCACCATTGTTTTTCGAAATATAGATACCGCCGGGAATCCACGGATCGAGTCGGTAGAGTATAAATTTGATTTGGAAAAATAGTGGGGTTTTGTTGCCTATTTTCGCACTTCGATAGCAAATCTCTTCAGCAGATAAAAGATCCTCCAGCCCTGATCAGTTGGGTGATTTTGGGCAGAAAGGACTTTGGCGCGAAAAAAATCTATGAAAAATAAGTATAGAATTTCGCATTTACATTTTATCGATTTAGTAAAATAACTACTTTTGAGGGTTTTTTATCCATTATCAGGTGTTTCACCGAAAGCAAAGGATAAAAAATAGCGAGTAAACCTTCATATTAAGTAATAATCACTGTATCCCAATGTTTAATAAATCATTTTACGGTATTTCACTACTGGTCTTATTTACGTTGAGCTGCAGCAGTCTGGGGCACACTAAAATGCCTGCTTCCAAATCAATTAATATCAGTGAACGCCTAGAAAAGATCAAAATAACCGACCTTGAAGGCCACCCCCTCAACTTAAAGGATTTTGTAGGAAAGCCTGTATTCCTGAATTTTTGGGCCACCTGGTGTGGCCCTTGCGTGAGTGAAATGGGCTCTATCGAAAAGGTTTCCCAGCAATTCAAAGGCGATATTGTTTTTTTGGCTGTCAGCAGTGAATCTCCCGAACTCATCAGATCTTATGTCAAAAAGAACAAGTTTAGCTTCAGGTTTGCACACTTGGATGTAAGCTATCTGGATATCTATGTAGTAGCACTCCCCACAACGATGTTGATTGATGCCAGCGGCCAACTGGTAGAAGAAGAGGAGGGATATCGCAACTGGACAAGTCCTTCCAGCCTGGAAAAACTGAACTCCCTTGTAAAAAAGTAATTGATACGCGTTGGTTTGCTATACCGATGCTTGCTGCGAAATGTACAAGAAGCAAGAAATTGCAAAGGCGAGTTGCCCATATATCAAAAAAAACGCCAACACGGTTTTTTGAAAAAACCGTGTTGGCGCGCAAGCACTCCAGTGCAGCGTCCAATTTAATAGCCCATGAATTGGGGAGGCAAATTTTTTTTCATCAAGGCCTGAGGAGGGCTCAATACGGGATATTGTAACCGACGAACAACGCAGAGGAAGGGAAAATTGGACCGCCACATTCATGGGCCATTGTCTGGACACGGCAATAGGCAGCTGATTAAAAAACGAAACAATCAATCCTTCGTTTCCCGCCGCTTCATCTCGTCCCGGATCTTAGCGGCCATCTCATATTCCTCATTATCGAGTGCATCCTGTAAACGGCCACGCAGGGCATCCATCGGCCAAACCTCTATCGCGTTTTCATCGAGGTTAGGATTGGCCGGTACGGTCGAAAACCCACCGCCTTCTTGATCTTCAAGGATCACGCCTGCTGCTTCCAGGATAAAATCATAGGTAAAAATAGGGCACTCAAAACGCACAGCCATGGCAATGGCATCTGAGGTGCGGGAGTCAATTTCAAAAAGTTCGCCATTCTTCATGCACACAAGCCTGGCATAGAAAATCCCATCGAGCAAATTGCTGATGATCACTTCTTTCAACTGGATCTCGAAGGTGTCAAAAGCATTTTTAAACAAATCGTGTGTGAGCGGACGGTTGGGCAGCATTCGCTCGAGCGCCACGGCAATCGCCTGGGCCTCAAAACTTCCGATCACGATCGGCAGCCGGCGTTTGCCACGGCGTTCGCCTAACACGACCGCATAGTTATGCGATTGAGTCATACTATGTGAGAGGGCCACTATTTCAAGTTCGATGCGTCTCATACGTTAGTGATTTGATTATTTGGGGAATTGGTGATTGGTTTACGGGATTCCTGACTTTATTGTCCGCCTTTAAACTTCTTGAGCGCCTCATTCAAGCGAGGCACTACTTCAAACAGATCACCTACCACTCCATAATCTGCTGCTTTAAAGAATGGTGCTTCAGTATCTTTATTTATTACCACGATCACTTTTGAGTTATTCACCCCTGCCAAATGCTGGATCGCGCCGCTGATTCCGATGGCAATATACAGGTTTGGCCGGATGGCAATGCCCGTTTGTCCCACATGCTCGTGGTGTGGGCGCCAGTGCGCATCTGCAACCGGGCGAGAGCAGGCTGTAGTTGCGCCAAGGATCGTCGCCAGTGCTTCTATCATTCCCCAGTTTTCTGGGCCTTTCATGCCACGTCCGGCAGAGACAACGATCTCTGCCTCAGGCAATGGCACGATACCTTCCTGGATTTTAACAGATTTCACGCGGATACGGCCTTTTACAGAACCCACAGATATAACCTCGACAGAAACTGCGTTGCCCGTTGATTCAGGCTTTACCGCATTGCCTGTCAGTGAGAGCACTTTAACAGCACTCGTGATCTCATATTCTGCAATGGCTTTGCCGGAAAAAACTGATTTTTTGGCGCGCAATGCAGCATCATTCGCAGTTGGAAGGCTATTTACCCCGGAAATAAGCCCGGCGTTCAGGCGAACAGATAAACGGCCTGCTATAGATTTTCCGGTAGAAGAATGGCTGAGAATCACCACGGAAGCCTCTGTATTTTTGGCCACTTCAGCGATGGCAGCTGTAACTATTTGGCTATCAAACTGGTCGTAAGCGGTATCTGCCACATTTAAGACACGGCTCGCACCATAACGACCCAATTCACCTGCCTCTTTTACAGTACCAAGGGTAAGCGCCACACAGGTGGTACCCAATAATTCAGCTACTTTTTTACCATATGTAACAGCCTCAAGCGCCGTTTTTTTGAACTGTCCACCATGGGACTCTGCAAAAACTAAAACCATAATATTGTAACGTGGTCAATTTTTTTAATGTGGTCAATATTGAGGCAATGGGTCAATGTGAGCGCAACAACGCATTGATCACATTATTAAATAACCTTTGCTTCTTCATGCAGCAATCTTACCAATTCATCCATATTGTCAGGCTGTACCAGCTTTACTCCAGCTTTTGATGGAGGCAGTGTAAACTGAACTACCTTCGAGTTTTCTTCAAAAACAACTGCGGCAACCTCTTTGAGCGGTTTGGCCCGGGCGGTCATAATACCACGCATATTCGGAATGCGCTGTTCCGCCATACCTTTAGAGGCACTAAGTACGAAAGGAAGATCCACCTCCACTATCTCTACCCCACCCTCAATATCTCGTTCGAGCGTTGCAACCGTACCATTTAGCTCCAGTTTAGATGCGTATGAAACATAAGGAAGTTCCAGGTGTTCAGCAACCATTGCACCAACTTCTGAACCATTGTGATCAATGGTCTCTTTTCCAAAGAATATGAGATCGAAATTTTCTGCACGAGCGTATTCGGCAATTTGTTTTGCCACGAAGGCAGCTCCATTGGGGTCACAGTCGATGCGCACCGCTTCATCTGCACCGATGGCGAGGGATTTTCGGATGGTAGTTTCGTTGGCTGCCGGGCCTACATTGAGTGCTACGACCGTGCCACCAAGTGCTTCGCGAAGTTCACAAGCGCGAACGAGGGCATACCATTCATCGTAGGGATTCATAATGAATTGCACGCTTGCAGCGTTGAACGCTGTACCATCGGCATTGAAAGAGATCTTGGATGTGGTGTCAGGTGTTTGGGAAATACAGACCAATAATTTCATTGTAAAAATAGCCGCTACTTTTGTGGGCACACAAAGGTAGGAAGCTGGAGAAGAAACTTGGAGATTCCTTCATCTTTGTATCAGGAAAAAATTAGTAACCATGACAAATCGTTTACAATACCTCACTCAATTACACGAAGCATCCCCATTGGATTCTTTTGTCCTTTTTGCATTAGCAAAAGAACATGAAGGAGTCGGTGATCTTTTTCAGGCGCTATCGTTTTACACCCGTTTGAAAGAAGCTGACCCCAGATATGTCGGTACCTATTATCATTTGGGTAAACTTTACGAACAACAAAACGAACTTCAAAACGCTATTTTAACTTACAAACAAGGCATCGAAATTAGCCGACAGGCTGGCGATCGCCATGCAATGAGTGAACTTCAGGGTGCACTTTTAAATTTAGAAGATCCAGCATGAAATATAATTTCCTTCGTAGCAAATGGCAAGTGGAAAGTAACAAGTCCTTGTTTGCGTCTTTTCACTTTCCGCTTTGCATGGTTTTCCTTTCCTTCTTTTTTCTTATTTCAGCAAAGGAAACGGGATGTAGAAAGACAGCAGGATTGGGCGGGGCACATACAGCCACGGTGCTGCGCAGTCCTGAATATTTGAAGAAAAAACTCCGCAGCCATGAGCATTCCAACCTTAATTTGGTGAACGCTCAGGCAAAGATTTTTTTGGAAGGCAATAGCCAATCCATCGGTGCAACAGCAAACATTATTTGGATCAGGGATAGTGTTATGTGGATGAATATAAAGAAATTTGGCCTCGAAGCAGCCAGAATTTTGGTCACGCGCGACTCCTTTTTCGTGCTCAACCGACTGGAAAAAACTTATTCTGCCAAAGGATTGGAGTCCCTGCAATGGCAATACAGCCTGCCCGCAGGTTTTGATCTCGTACAAAGTTTTTTGTTGGCTTCTCCCTGGTTCTTTCCAGACATAAAACTAGAATCAGATATCAAAGATGGACGACACAGACTCACGGGCACCAATGGTCGTTTTGCAGCCGATTATCGGATGGAGGAGGAGGCTTTTTGGCTCAGACAAGAGCTCTTTTTGCAGCCCCGGGATGCCAGAACTGCCTCCATTCTGTTTGAAAATTATAAAAAAACAGCGTTGGCAGGCTGGTTTCCCTATCTTCGCACCTTAGAGGCTTTTAGTCCAGAAACTGGCGACCTGCGCCTTTCCCTCGAACTCAACGAAGTCGAATTTAATGTTCCCAAAAATTTTCGTTTTGAGATTCCAACGTATTACACCAAGGTTGATTAGACCCATTTCTATAAATACTCTGATTCCAATCTTTTCCGGATGGAGTCTTCGAATCCTTACAACCAGGGTATCACTACTGCTATTCGTAGTGCTTTTTCTGCCTGTTTCCGCCTTCTCACAATCCAAAAAAGAGTTGGAGGATAAACGCAAAAAGATTATTCGCGACATCGAATCCACAGAGCGGATGATCAAAAAAACAGCCAAAACCAAAGAGGCTACCTACGATCGATACCTCGCTTTGGAAAGCCAGATTAAAAGCCGCGAAGCACTAATCCAGAATCTGCATGCAGAAATAGAGACTACTGAATCCGGCATTGAACGCAACCAATCCGTCATCACAGCGCTTTCCCATGATGTTGCAAGTATGCGGGAGGAATATGGCCGTACCGTACGCTATGCATTCAGGCGCAATACCTTGAGCAATCCACTGCTCTTCATCCTTTCGGCTGAAAGCCTCAATCAGGCATTCCGACGTTGGCTTTTTTTGCGCAAATATGATCAGCGTCGAAGCGAACAAGCGGAAGCGATCCGATTTACCCAGGAAATGCTGTCCAAAAAAACCTTAAACCTTGAAGAGACCAGAGGGGAGAAGGAAAGTCTACTGCTATCCTTTCAAGGTCAACAGTCAACCCTAACCGGGGAGCTAACGGAAAAGGATAAAATGTTGAAATATCTGAGCAAAGATGAAGCACGCCTGAAAGCCGACCTGGAAAGAAAACAAGCCACCCATGAAGCCCTAAACACTGCCATTGAAGGCATAATACAAGAAAATGTACGCAAGCAGGTGGAAAAAGCCAGGAGTAAGCCAAAAATTGCGACACCCAAAATAGAATCTCCTGAAAAAACAACCGCCGAAACACCTTCAAAAACTGAAAAGCCAAAGCTATCTGCACTTAATATCAAGCCCCGCGCTGACGAAGACCTCGAGTCCTATAATTTCAGAAAATATAAAGGACGTTTACCCTGGCCTGTTGAAAACGGGTTTATCTCCCGAGGTTTTGGCAAACAAATGCACCCGACTTTAAAAAATATTGAGATTACGAACAATGGGGTCGACATCCGTACAGAAGAAGGTGAAAGTGTACGATGCGTGGCTGATGGAAAGGTGGCTGGGGTGCAATTCGTACCCGGACACGACTACACCCTGATCGTTCAGCATGGCGACTTTTATACCGTATACACCAATCTTGCCTCCACCAGCCTCAATAAAGGAGACGATGTAAAAGCCAAACAAATCATTGGCCAGGTAAGCACCAATAATATCACCGGAACCTCAGAATTACACTTTGAATTGTGGGAGCAAAAGGAACGAATGAATCCTGCACTTTGGATCAAAAAATAGAGGATAAATGTGGTCAAGGTGTGCAAAAAAATACCTTGACCACATTAATAACTTATATTATGTGCTCAAAATTTGTTTTTTTTACAGCTTTTATTGCCTTAGTTAGCCTTCCTTTTGGAGTAAAGGGACAAAAATCGGCAACCCGGAAATCTCCGGTCAAAACAGCCGTAGACTCCATGATGATGGAAAGCAATGTTTTCGTTTTTAAACAAACGAGTAGCAGTCCTGACACGACCAAAGCAACACTTCGGGTAAGGGTATTAGGTAAAGGTGGAAAGGCCTATCCGATTCAAGGTGCTACCGTGCTCCTTCACCGTAACAAAGACAAAATGCTGGGCAGGGTGACTAAGCACGACGGGCGTTGCTTATTTGAGCTAACTCCAGCGTCTTATTCCATTCTGGTTCAGATGACCGGGCTGAAAACACTGGAAAAATCCGGGTTCGCGCTTGAGGTTGGAAAGGTATACGATCTTGAAATCATGATGGCGCAAAATTGAATAAAAAAAGCCATTCCAGTTTTCGGAATGGCTTTTTTTAACGGGCTGAGGAACTATTCGTCTTCGGATTCAAAATAGCTTTTAGCCCTGTACTTTGTTTTCTCTACGGGTTTGAGCTTTTTCTTTTTGTGGTCTTGATCTTGTTGACGAATTTCGCGCTCGTCGGCACGACGGGGCTCTTTTTTGTTATTCTTTTCCCAGTGTCTCATGGCAAAAGTGAAGGATGGTTTTGATGTGCGCTCATGCTTTCCCTGGAAAGTTTTGCAGAGAACACTAGTGAAAAAAACGGAGATAACTTCGGAAAAAACAGGTTTTAAAACTGCCTCCTACCGAATTGATTTACAAAAATAGTCTGTTTTACCAGAATAGCAATCAACCAAATGTTAATTTTTTCAAAGTAAGCCCCATACATTTGACTTTTCAGCCGACCACCGAATGCGAACCTGTTTGTTTTTCAAGATTAATGAAGTTAAAAATAGCATTTAATTTTGATGTAAAATATTGAAATTCAAGGTTTTTTATCACCTGAATCAGACACACTCACTTTTCTCCGTATACATGAAAAATAAGTTCTCCGCCGTACTCTTTTCGCTGGTAATTTGTTTGCCAGCCTTTGCTCAAAACGCTTTGCCAGTGCGATTTGCCCATGGTACTGAATATTTTTTCGAAAATTTTGCTGCGACCAGACAAACTTCCAACATGGAGGCTGAAGAAGTTGTCAATGGAAGGTACGTTCGTTACATACAACTGGAAAAAATTATGAACGCTGCAGAGCGGGATGCATTTGAAGGTACCGGAGCACGGATTATTGGGTATGTCCAATTCGGTGCATATCTGGTTTTGCTCCCGCAAGGTTTTGATTTTCAAAAAATTGAAGCCTTTCACCCACATAGTGTTTCGCCAGTTAAGCCGGAATGGAAATTAGCCCGAAGCCTCCGGGAGCAACCTTATGGTATCTGGGCAGTTCGTGGCGATTATATCGACGTAAACCTTCAGCTATATCCCTCCCTTCGTATTGCAGAAGGTGCCGCGCTTTGTCGCTACAAGGGATTGGAAGTCTTGAAAGAAGGAACACAAAACGGTTTTTTACAACTCAGAATTCACAAAGACCATATCTTGGATGTGGCCGCCATGCCTTTTGTACAATACCTCGAATTGGCATCTCCACCCGGACATAAAGAAGATACCCGAGGCCGTTCCTTCCACCGCTCCAATCTGGTGGCAAGCGATGCGCCAATGGGCAAGAAATATGATGGTGCCGGCGTAAGTGTGCTGGTACGCGACGATGGTCAGCTTGGCCCGCACATTGATCTGCAGGGCCGCTTGCACAACTATGCTCAAGGGCCCGCAGGCAGTGGTACACATGGTGATGGGGTGGTCGGCATCATCGGTGGTGCAGGCAATCTCGACCCAACAAAAAGAGGCATGGCTGCTGGTGCCGATTTGTATTCCGTAGATTACATTAATGATTTTCAGGACCTCACCTTGCCGCTTCACTTCAGCCAAGGAGTAACGCTGACCAACTCTTCTTATTCTGATGGCTGCAACGTAGGTTACACCTTGGCTACTCAAACAATAGACCAGCAACTTTTTGATAATCCTACCCTGATGCACGTCTTCTCAGCAGGTAACGCCAATGGCTCAGACTGCGGATATGGAGCAGGAACCCAATGGGGCAACATCACCGGCGGACATAAAATGGCCAAAAATGCTATTGCAACCGCCAATACCTATGCAGACGCTACCTTGGAGGCAAGTTCGAGCCGTGGACCTGCTTATGATGGCCGTATGAAGCCTGACATCACGGCCAATGGACAGGATCAGGAATCACTCGACCCAAACAACGGTTATCAGGTATTTGGCGGCACTTCCGGTGCAGCCCCGGGCATTGCTGGCTGTCTTGCCCAACTTACGCATGCTTTTAGAACTATAAATGGAGTGCAAAATGCTCCTTCAGCACTTTTAAAGGCGACCATCCTCAACACCGCCAACGATTTGGGCAATGTAGGTCCAGACTATAAATTTGGATGGGGACATGTCAACACCTGGCGCGCGCTCCTTCTTTTGGAGCAAAATCAATGGCTCGAAGGCAATGTTGATCAAAATGTAAATGTGACCCATACAATTCAAATTCCTGACGGTGTGAAGGCAGCCAAGATCATGGTCTACTGGGCAGAACCGCCTGCTGCGGAGAATAATGCCAAAGCCTTGATCAACGACCTTGACCTAACAGTGTCCGATGGTAACGGCAATATAACTCTGCCCTGGAAGCTCAACCCCAGTCCTAGTCCTGCAATACTTGACACCCCCGCCGGAAAAGGCCGTGATTCCTTGAATAATGTGGAACAAGTACTGATTGAAAACCCGGGCGCTGGCCTCTATACCGTTTTTATTAAGGGAACAGAAGTCCCTTTGGGTCCGCAATATTACTATATCGTGTGGGAGTTTGTAAAAGATGAGATCAAGATCACTTATCCTGCCGGTGGAGAAGGATTTGTACCTGGAGAAGTCGAACGCATTCATTGGGATGCCTATGGGAATACCGGAATATTTGTTTTGAGTTATACTACAGATGGCGGAAATACTTTTTTGCCAATTACCAGTATCGGTGGTGATCAGCGAATGTATGACTGGACCGTCCCAAATACGGTAAGCGGAAAGGTACATGTCAGAATTTTACGCGGTTCAATACAGGACACTTCTGATTATCCATCCAGCATCGTTCCGATACCGCAAAACTTGCAGGTAGTTAAGGTTTGCCCGGACTCGATCACACTTAGCTGGACTGAAGTGAACGACACCCTTTCTTATGATGTTTACCTTTTGGGCAATAAGTATATGGAGATCCAAGGTCTTACGAATACCAACTCCATCACATTCCCAATTCAAAGTGCCGGAGTTTCACAATGGGTTTCTGTCCGAACCAGTCACCCGGATGGCACTGCAGGCAGAAGAGCATTGGCGGTCAATTGGCCTGGAGGACTATTAAATTGCCCGCAGCAATACGATCTCGCTATACCAAAATTGCTTTCACCGGCTGGTGATGCGATTGTTGCTTGTGGCGCCTCTTACCTTACCATTGCGGTACGGATTAAAAACGAAGGACTAAATACTATTTCAGGTGCATCAGCCTATTACCAGGTAAACAACGACCAACCAGTCCATGAAGTGCTGCCTGATATCCTTTTAGGCGACGCTGTGGATTTTTCCTTCCAAACTCCGGTTCTAATTAATTTTAATGGGGCTGTAAACCTTAAAACCTGGGTAGTTTACCCAGGTGACCTGATCGCTTACAATGATACCCTTTCGCTTTCATTCCCCGTTGTAACAGAGGCTATCAATCAATTTTTTACGGAAAACCTGGAAGCTGCCCCCGGATTTCCTGTTGGGTGGGCGTCCGTGAATCCGGATGGACTTTTTAGTTGGGAAACAACGGATGGTTTGCCAGTCCAGGTAGTTGGTCCTGATGATCTGATCGGACGTTCGTTTCACTTAGACTTTTATGAATATGGTCCTGATGATCTCGGTAAGGAAGACTATCTCTACATGATACCGGTCGATCTGGATGGACTGAATGCTCCCGTACTTACTTTTAAAATAGCGCATGCCCAATATGATGCCAGCTATACGGATGGTTTACGGGTGGAGGTTTTTGCCAACTGCAATCTGGGCGAAACGCCTTCCATAATATGGGAAAAAACAGACCCTGATTTGGCAACCGTGCCTGATCAAAACAGTTATTTTTATGCTGGAAATGGAACAGATTGGCGGGCGGAGTCGGCTGATCTAAGTGCATTTGCCGGTCAAAAAATAATCGTTCGGTTTGTCTCTATCAATGGATATGGCAATAGTTTATATGTTGACAATATCGGCATAAAAGGATTCGAGCCACCACCGGTAGCATCATTCATAGCCCCGGATACTATTTGCCGTTTGGACACCCTGGTTTTCCAGGCCACGCCTGCCAATGCAGATGCCAGTTATACCTGGTCATTCGGCACTGCTGCTAACCCGAATTCGGCAAATGGGATTGGCCCGCACAAGGTATTTTACCCCACCACTGGCAATAAAACAGTGCGCCTGATTGTATCAGACCCAAATGGATCTGATACAATGATTCAAATTGTGACGGTACGTCCGACCGCTACCGCAAATTTTACGGTAGTACAAAGCGGCTTTACAGCCACATTTACTAATACAAGTACGAATGCCAGCACTTATCTCTGGGATTTTGGTGACAACACAACCAGCACGCTTACAAGCCCAACACATACCTATGCGCTTCCCGGAATCTATGCTATAAGCCTTTCAGCAACCAATGTTTGTCGAACTCACGTAAAGACCACGAGTGTGGGCGTTACTGAAGTAAATGATTTAGCAGACCGCATTGGCATCCGGATTCTTCCTAACCCAACGGCAGGAGATTTTGCCGTTGAACTGGACAGTCGAATCATTGGAAAGGTACAATTTACCTTATTCGATGCTACTGGACGGAAGGTGACGACGCGGGAAACTTTGGTGAAACAGGGCATCAACCGTGTTGCTTTTGAAAACCTGAGCTTACCGAAAGGAATCTACCAATTGAATATTCAGGCCGCTGGAAAGCAAGCTACGTTTAACATAATAGTGCAATAGGGGTATAATACCCTGGATTTTTATTAATTATGAGCAAAATAATCTATCGTGACCCCCAAGTCACGGTTTTTCAAAGCGCACTCTTCCAAACCAACTCTACAGTGGTTTGCACGGACGATGTGGTGATGGTATTTGACCCGGCATGGCTTCCCGACGAAGTAGAAGCCATCCGCCAATATGTAGCGCAAATTCGTGGAAAGCGGCACCTGTTGCTGTTTTTTACCCATTCCGATTTCGACCATATTATTGGATATGGTGCATTCAAGGCAGATAAAGTTTTCATGTCTAAAGCAATGTCTGAAAACCCAGATAAAGATCGTTGCGTGGAAAAGTGCCTTGAATTCGATGAGCAATATTACATCAAACGCCCCTACCCCATCGAATACCCCAAAGGAGATTTTGTAGTATTTCGAGATGGGGTTCAATACCGGTATGGCAATACAAAAATGTCTTTTTACCTAACACCAGGCCATACTGCCGACAGCATGATGGTGGTTGTTTGGCAACTTGGACTTTGTATTGCCGGTGATTATTTATGTAACTGCGAGTTCCCTTTTATCTACCACAGCAGTGTGGACTATGCTGAGACGCTGGAGAAGCTGCCTCGAATTCATGACCGCAATTGGTTTACCCGCATGATACCAGGTCATGGCGAACCGGCTTTAACCATCAATGATTGGCTGCATCGCCGCACAGAAGCCCAGGCATACCTATTCGCAATTCGGGAGAGTATTGCGACAGGAGTGCCTTTCTCTGAAGAATCATTGTGGTCCCGATATGATTTTCCACGATTACAGCACCAATATCATTTGGATAATATAACCCTAATGACTAGTGAATACGAGCAGGGATTGTGGGTCTGGGACCCGGAATTTGAACTTACTTCGCCTCTGCACCAGGAAAAAATTGTCTATAACTCCCCAGCGGCCGATAGTGATGACGAAGGCTGAGATTAGTATGAATCATGTGGTCAATGTGGTATTACGGTCACATTGACCACATGGATCACCATTTACTCAGACATATCCATTGTGTGAGATACGTTTAGCACGTCATCATCTTCTTCGAGCCGGTCAAGAAGTTTTACCACGGCTTCAACTTCTGAATCCTCCAGTTTTTTAGTTGTATTCGGGATATATTCTAAAGCTGCGCTGGTAGTTTCAATGCCGCGGTCTTCCAGGGCTTTTTGAAGCGTCCCAAAGTCCGAAAACGCACATAAAAGAACGATTTCATCCTCTTCGCGTTTGAGTTCTTCCAAGCCTGAATCGATCAGTTCAAGTTCAAGATCATCCCAAGGATGGCCTTCAACTTTTGATTTAAACACTCCTTTGTGATCAAATAGAAAAGCCACACTACCAGAAGTGCCCAGCGCCCCGCCACAGCGGTCAAAGTACATACGCACATTAGCGACGGTACGGGTTGGGTTGTCGGTAGCAGTCTCAACCAAAACAGCCACACCACCAGGTCCTTTTCCTTCGTAGATTATTTCCTGGAAGTTTTCGGCCTCTTTCCCAGAGGCTTTTTTGATGGCACTTTCTACGTTTGTTTTGGGCATGTTTGCCGTTTTGGCATTCTGAATAGCTCCCCGCAGACGAGCGTTATATTCAGGATTTGGCCCTCCTGTTTTTACAGCTAGTGCGATCTCGCGCCCTATACGGGTGAAGGTTTTGGCCATTCCAGCCCAACGCTTAAATTTTCTTTCTTTACGGAATTCAAACGCGCGTCCCATGAATTGAGTGGTAAGTGATGAGTTTTAGTGGTAAAAGTCTTGAATTGACTTGCTATAAAAGCAGCGCAAAAGTAGATAAACCCAACACAACAAAATTGAAAATTCAAAAAGAAGTGCGACTGGCTTCAATGGATGTCTTTGAAGAGGCTTTTGTTTGACTTTGTTTAACCAATTACGACGCCTAAAACCCCATAGAACCGTATTATCTTTGCGCATCTTTTTATTCTTAAATTTTTTCCAATGAGAAGCGCTCTCCTTTTATCAACGATTTTTGCATTCCTTTTTCCTTGCCTGGCTAATGCACAGGAAGGGGCTAAAGCTGACATTGAAGTTTCCAGTGCCGTCCTTAAGACTGCAGAATGGGCTGGGTATAAATATATGGAAAACCTGGACAAGGCAAAGGCTGGTGATGCGATAGCACTAACATCTTTTTTTAAATTCAGTGGCACTGTAGATGGTACAGAAGCCCTCCAGCATGCTACCACTTGTCTGGAACTCATCCCTTTTGCTACCGATGAAAAAGTAGGCACCGTTATCTATTCTCTAAAGCCTAATCTTCAGGCTGTTTTACTCGAACGCTTTCAATTGGCTCAGGGCCGTACCAAAAAAGAAGCTCTACTCAAACCCCTTCAGGATTGGGCTCCCTTTACCTGGAAAGGGCTACATGGTGAAAAGGTCATTTGCAGCGTTTGTGTGGGCAAGGATTTGATGACCGTACCTCCTGCACATAAACCAGGAGAAAAAAGTCTGGAAACTACCGAGCCAACAAACACCACAGGAAAGCAATGATCCAGCATCATTTAAAGCCTTCGATCAATTAAAACCAACTGACCTAACTTTGCGCGATGGATGTACCATCTTTTTGAAAAAAGATGGCTCCTTATCCGGTTCAACACAGGGCTTGGGCTGTGAAAGCACCCTCCGTGGTGCAAAATATGCATCTTCAAAAGCCACTAAAACTGAGCTCCGCAGTTGGGACCAGGGTTTTAACGAAAAAGGCGAGCAGGTTTGGGGCGCAACTAAGGGAGGGTAAGAATTCGTAAAAAACTGAGCAAGAACGGAAGGATAGCGGCAAAAGAAAGGCATACAAATTCGTTAACTTGATCTCTAACCGTTACATGGATGTCAATGTGAGGAATGGGGCCGATTACTCGCCCCTTCGGACCAAAAACACCTTGACTTCATTTTTACCATTGACCACATTTTCTAAATGGCTTTCCGAATCTATACTAAAACAGGCGACAAGGGGGAAACAGCTCTCTTTGGCGGCAGACGAGTGCCTAAAAGCGACCTGCGGGTAGATGCATACGGTACCGTGGATGAGCTTAATTCCTTTATAGGACTTCTGCGCGATTCTATTGAAAATCAATATGTTCGAGAAATTTTAGCACTCACCCAGCATCGCCTTTTTACCCTGGGTGCACATCTTGCGTCCGACCCAGACAAGCACCCACCGACACCAGACCTTTTGACCGACGATATCACGCTTTTGGAAAATGAAATGGATGCGATGGACGAGGATTTGCCTCCGCTGAAGCATTTCATACTACCCGGCGGGCATCCTACCGTGTCCGTTTGCCACCTGTGTCGGACAGTGTGCCGGCGTGCAGAGCGGCTTACCGTCGCCCTTGTGCAATCAGGCGAACCGGTGGATGACCTGGCTTTGCAATACCTCAACCGACTTTCTGATTATTTCTTTCTGCTGGCACGTTTTTTAGCTAAAGATCTAGGGGTCGAAGAAGTGATTTGGAAAACCAGATAAAGGTAAGTACGCTAAATTTTAAAATACTAAGGGACTAAGTGAGACAAAGGTTTGTTCCCTTGTCGGCTCTCAGTCCCTTAGTGGTTTAAAAAAACATGCTCAATTTACAGTGTCCCGCGCAATTCCTGCTCCCGTTCAATGGCCTCAAAAAGCGCTTTAAAATTCCCTTTTCCAAAGGATTTTGCTCCCCGGCGCTGAATAATTTCGAAAAAAACCGTCGGACGATCCTGGATAGGCTTGGTAAATATCTGCAAAAGATATCCGTCCTCGTCCCGGTCAATGAGAATATTCAGGGCTTTCAGATCCTCAATGCTTTCCTCAATTTCCCCCACGCGATCCAGTACATCTTCGTAGTATATTTCCGGCACATAGAGAAAATCTACACCGTTGGCGCGCATTTGGCCAACAGTAGCCAAAATATTGTCGGTCGCCACAGCGATATGCTGTACGCCAGCCGCCTTATAAAAATCGAGGTATTCTTCGATCTGGCTTTTTTTCAGTCCCTTTGCAGGTTCGTTGATCGGA
The DNA here is from genome assembly GCA_947476195.1 of Lewinellaceae bacterium. Classification (GTDB taxonomy): domain Bacteria; phylum Bacteroidota; class Bacteroidia; order Chitinophagales; family Saprospiraceae; genus M3007. Next base: position 97,909 of record CANJPT010000001.1, read on the forward strand.
AATTTGATGTAACCATTTCCATTGCTCACTACTTTCGACATAAGTGCAGTGTATTCGGTGGAAATATCTTTATCATCAAAGGTGATCAGTAGTTTGAAACCCATCACGTCTTGGTAAAATTTTACCCATTTATCCATCCCCCCAAGTTCTACATTACCCACACAATGGTCTACATATTTTAAACCTACTGATTTTGAAGGGTATGCATTGGTACGCGGAAGATAGCCCGGCATAAAGAGACCCTTATAATTTTTCCTTTCGACCAGCGTATGTATTGTTTCACCATACGTTTTGATGGCTGCCAATACCACTTCTCCATGCTCGTCCTTCAGTGTCTTTGGCTCAAAAGCGGATTCTGCTCCACGGGAAAGGGCTGTTTTATACGCCAGTTCAGCATCATCCACCCAGAGTGCCAGTACTTTTACGCCGTCGCCATGTTCTGCGACATGTTGGGCAATTTCAGTACCTGGCAACAAAGATGAGGTCAGTACGATTCGGATTTTATCCTGCTGGAGTACGTAGCTAACACGATCTCGAACGCCCGTTTCCGGTCCGGCATAAGCCACGACTTCAAAGCCAAGGGCAGCTTGATAGTACATCGAGCTTTGCTTGGCATTGCCGACGTAAAACTCAAGGTGATCGGTCCCGTTGATCGGGAAAGGATCCGCAGTAGGATGGTTGGTGGCTGTAGTTGTTGGCACAGTAAGGCTTCTATGTTTTAAGTTTGAAATATTTCAGTGCAAAAGTAGGCAATGCTGTGAAAGTCACACATTCCTTATTTGCCATTTCCAGAAACAGATCATTAGCCTTTTTGCACCAATTGGGTTCGAGACTGATGGCGGGTTAAAAAGGTTCAAACTTGGGAAGCTATCTTAGGGGTCCTTTTCAAAGCAATTACATGCTAATATGCAGCTCGCATGGTAAAATCCAGCCGGACATCGCTTTGATCCAGCGTGGTTTGCCGTAGCCAAATGACTACATCTATTGAAAAACGTGGGGCTGTAAAAAAGCGTTTGGAATCTGCCAGAGAAGGAATCAATTGAAGGACATTACCCGAGTCAAACGGGGCTGGGTCTCGGTATGCGATCTCCACAAAATCTGTGGGGTCAGAATCGTTGAAGATACGAACCGATATTTGCTGTATTGACCCGAGATCTGCATCACCAAATTTGCCACCCACACTTACCTGGGAAGTGATTACGGCAGAAATATCTGCTGCCGTTTTACCATGCTGATCGAGGTATTGATCCCAATTGGAGGGAATATTTTTGAGTTGAAAATGATGAACGTCAAAAACCCCAATACCAGCCGGAATGCTGAACTCCCGCTGAAAAACCATATCATATCCTGGTGCAAGTGCATTATCCTTTTGGCAAGAAAGACCCGATAGTGCGAGCATCAGAATTAACGACAAACCAGGGATAAACTTTTTCATGTACCGATAGATGCATATTCAGGAAGAAAGGTTGCCTTTTGAATTGAATAAGACATACTACTTTTGCAACCCCAAAGATCAATACTTAACAGTCAACACTCAACGATGAAATACCTAATTACCGGCCTCGGAAATATCGGTTACGAATATGACGGCACCCGGCACAATGTCGGTTTCGAAGTAGTAGATTTTTTGTGCAAAAATCTTGGCGGCGAATGGAAAGGAAACCACCATGGCGACCTTGCAGAAGTGAAATTTAAAGGTCGCACCCTGATACTGTTAAAACCCAGTACTTACATGAATCTGAGCGGAAAGGCCATTCGATATTGGTTGCAAAAAGAGAAAATCCTGGTTGAGAACAGCCTTACGATTCTGGATGATCTGAACCTCGATTTTGGCAAGCTTCGGCTCCGCGCTAAAGGCTCTGACGGCGGCCACAATGGGCTTAAAAGTATCCAGGAATCGCTGGGCTCAGATGCCTATCCACGCCTCCGCATCGGTATTGGCAGCAGTTTTTCTAAGGGCAAGCAGGTGAATTTTGTCCTTGGAAAATGGGTTGAAGACGAAAAAGCAGAGCTGCCTCGAATTCTTGAAAAAGCAGAGGAAGTGATCAAAACATTCGTCACGCTGGGACTGGAACGTGCGATGGGTGCTACCGGGAAATGAGACAAACTGATCCTTGAAACAGACGTCACTGGATCAAACAACTGAACATCACTAAAAAAAATCCATTGAAAGTAAAATAATCACACCCTTTTACTTGTTAATTTACCCTTTGGTTCAAAACCTTTCGGCTACATTCGCCCATTAAAAATCAACGCTGGGGCTATGAAAAAAATCAAATTCAACTGGTGGCACGTTGCTTTCTTCCTACTGGCGGTTGGCATGATCGTACTTGAAAGTTGCAGTCTATTCAAACCAAAATGTAATTGCCCACACTTCGGGTAAATTCGACCTTTAATATTCAAATCTTAGGCTATGAAAAAAATCAAATTTAACTGGTGGCGCGTTGCTTTCTTCTTGCTGACCGTTGGCATGATTGTACTTGAAAGTTGCAGTCTTTTCAAACCAAAATGTAATTGCCCACACTGGTGATTTCAGGACTATTGGGTGCAAGACATTAGATTATGTTTAGTGCCGCGTCCTGCCATCATTCCGCTTCAGGTAATAACTCTATGGGCAACGATTTAGTCGCCCTTGCTCCTAATTCTTTGATCTTTTCCGCTTTGCCGATGAGCGTATCGCCTGGTCGACCTGCATTTGTGAGTTTGTTCATGGCGTCATCGTAGGCAGATCGAGCGTTGTCGAGCCGTGCTCCAATGGTGCGCAAATCATCTACAAACGCTACAAATTTATCATAAAGTAAGCCGCTCTGCCGGGCGATTTCAAGCACTGACTTGGTCTGTTTTTCCTGTTTCCATAGATGGGCGACCGTGCGCAAGGTAGCCAGTAAGCTACTTGTGGTCACAATGATTATGTTTCGTTCCAATGCATCCGTGAACAGCCTCGGGTCTGCTTGCGAGGCTGCCATTAGGGCGCCTTCCAGGGGCACAAAAAGCAACATATAATCAGGGGTATTGATTGAATATAGTGTCTGATAATTGGTACGACTCAGGTTGTCCACATGGCTTCGAATACTCGTGATGTGGGCTTTCAAATGTATTTCCCGTTCTACAGTATCAGCAGCATTGAAATAGCGTTCAAAAGCAGTGAGCGAGACTTTAGAATCTACAATAAGTTGTTTGTTTTCAGGCAATTGAATGATAAAATCAGGGCGTTTTGCAGCGCCATCCTCATCCCTAAAAGTGGCTTGAGAAAGGAAGTGTATACCTTTTTGGAGGCCGGATTTTTCGAGTAGGGTCTCCAGCTGCATCTCGCCCCAATCTCCTTGCATTTTGTTCTGCCCTTTAAGCGCAGAGGTAAGGTTGTGTGCATCCTGACTCAATTGTTGATTGAGTTGGGTAAGTTGCTCCAGTTCTTTTTTCAGGCTGGACTTTTCGCGGGTTTCTTCCAAAAATTTGCGATCCACATTTTCCTCAAACTCTTTGATTTTTTCGCGCAAAGGAGTCAGCACAGTTTGTAATTGCTGGGCGTTTTGTGCGGTGAACCGGATTGATTTCTCTTCCAATAGCCGGTTTGCAATATTTTCAAATTCTGTTTTAAACTTGACCTGCAATTGTTCAACCTCTGATTTTTGATTCCTGAAATTCTCTTCCAAATGATACAATTGCTGTTCCCGGGCAGCAAGCTGGGCATGGGCATCACGAATCTCCCGTTCCTTGGATTGTAGGTCAGTGCGTAAACGTTCGGCATCCTCAACAATGGCCTCATGAAGCTCACGGGGAACAAATTGTTGTTTGTCTGGGAGCTGAGCCGTATTGCCTGCTTGTTGGCGCAAAACCATAAATACAAGCAGAATAAGCAAAATACCTCCCAACAGTAAAAGCAAGGTGTTATCCATGAATCAAATTTTTGGTTCGACAAAAGTAAGTTACCAGGACGTTTTGTTTATTTTTACGCTTGATTTTTAAAAGAAAATGTTTAAAATTGTTTTTATGCGGTTTTTTTATTGCCTTTTTGTATTGTCATCATTACCCTACGCTGCTTTCAGCCAAACGCTTGATCGTAAGGAGCAGCAGTCAACGTACCAGCTTCAGATCTCTCGTATTCAAGGAACGATTACCGTAGATGGTGAGCTCAGGGAGGAAACCTGGCAAACCACTGCTGTTGCCGATAACTTCTGGCTCAAATGGCCCCGCGATGGTGCACCAGCTCCACAGCAGACCGAAGTGCGTTGTGCTTATGATGATCAATATCTTTATATCGCTGTCACCGCTTTCGATACAACCCCTGACTATGTGATCCAAAGCCTTAAACGAGACGTAGGCTACTGGGATTCTGACGGATTTGCAGTGATCATTGATCCGTCCAACTCAGCCGTCAATGGCTATTTTTTTGGCATTTCAGCCAATGGGGTACAAACCGAGGCCCTACTTTCAAGTGGCAATGATGAGATGGATCGCAACTGGGACAATACCTGGATGGTCAAAACCAAAAGTTACCCCAATCGTTGGACCGCAGAATATGCCATTCCGCTCCGGATCCTGCGTTTCAAAGAAGGTCAGACATCTTGGGGCATCAATTTTATACGCAATGACCTGACCAATGGCCTGTATTCCATTTGGGCACGGGTTCCATTTCAATTTGAGGGCACAGATCTGGGTTGGACCGGTGCATTGAAATGGGCCGATTCACCCAAGCGCACCAAAGGCAATTATAATATCATTCCTTATGTAACTGCTGCTGCTTCAAAAGATTACGAGGGGCATGAACCCTGGAAAACTAAACCAAACATTGGCCTGGATGCTAAGATCGGGATTGGTTCCGGCCTTAATCTTGATCTGACCGTAAACCCTGACTTTTCGCAAATAGAAATTGATGAGCAGATCGTAAACCTGACCCGGTTTGATATCCAGTTGCCAGAGAAGCGAACGTTCTTTCTTGAAAACGGCGATTTGTTCTCGGACTTCGGGATTCCACCCATTCGCCCTTTTTTCTCGAGAACCATCGGAATTGACAATGATGGTGCTCCATTGCCAATTATAGGTGGCGCACGCTTATCTGGTAACCTGAATGCCGATACCCGTATTGGTATAATGACCATGCTCACGGGGAAACAAGGTGATTCACCTACTCGAGGATACACCGCGCTTTCAGGCAACTATCGGGTATTTGGTCGCAGTAAAATTTCGGGCTATTTCCTGGATCGGGAGGAATTTGACAGCAATGGAGGCATACAAAGATCACAGTTTAGTCGAAACGCCGGTCTCGAACTCGGATATACCTCCCTGAATGGGAAATGGTCAGCCTGGATGACACATCACCGTTCTTTCAAACCAGAAATCTCTGCCCAAAACTGGTGGGGAAACAGTGGACTCCAATATAGGGTGCGAGGATTTTCCTGGCTAACAGACTTTACGCACATGGGCGAAAATTACTATGCTGACATGGGGTTTGAATCGAGGATCAAGAATTATGACCTTGTACGCGACACCACGCTTCGAATTGGATATAACTTCTGGTTTAACAGTCTTTCCTACCAGATCTTTCCCAAAAATAAGGCGAGTAATCTGAATCTTATAGCGTTTGGGGCTGATATATTCCAAGTATTCAATCCGAATGGCTCGTTCAATGAGTCTTCAAACAATGTAAACATGGAACTGAATTATAAGAACACCAGCTTTCTGAGATTTAGTGTCTCTCCAAATTGGGCAGATGTACCTGTATCCTTTAAATTTGATGACGAAGAAGATCTGGAAAAATGCCCGGCGCTGCCAGCAGGCCGTTACCAATATACTTCAGCTGAATCTAAATGGAGTTCAGATTCAAGGAAGACCGTATTTTTTGGGCTTTCTGCCGCAGGGGGAGCGTTTTATAATGGCAAACAATGGCAAGCCGGAGCTGAGATAACCTTTCGGTTTCAGCCCATCATGAACGTTGCATTGAAAGCTCAATACACGCAATTAGATTTTCCTTCGCCTTATTGTGATGTGGAGATCTTCAACATCACACCACGCGTAGAGGTGTTTTTTGCCAAAAATATCTGGTGGACTACTTTCCTGCAATACAACACACAGGCTGATAATTTCAACATCAACAGCCGCTTTCAATGGCGTTTCCGCCCCATGAGCGATCTCTTTGTGGTATATACGGACAATTATGCGGTGGAAAACTTTGGGGTAAAAAACAGGGCTTTGACGGCAAAGTTGAATTGGTGGTTTTGACCTATACCGTAAACACCCAATTGCCCTCACAGCGTCTTACTGGGCCTGCTTTTCAAAGCCCTTGATAATCTCATCCGGAGATATTCCCAGCATTTTGATCGCATTTTGGGCGTCGTCAGCAAAATCTGGGTCGTTCGGGTATCTCTGGAGGAATAGCTCATAGGTCGCCTTTGCCTTTACCAGGTCAACCAGGTCGTTTTCCTGTACAAATCCAATCATAAAAAGCGCAGTGGGTGCTTTTTTGTGTTGTGGAAGTCCATCCGATATTTTGGAATACAACTCAATGGCTTTTTGCGGATTCTCCACTGTTTTAGCGAGGCCCGCCGCTTTCAAAAGCACATCCACATATTGATCCGGATTTTTTTTCTCCACTAAAGTCGCAAGTTCTTCAGAAGTTTTGATGAATTCAGCAGCTTTAGATTTATCGGTAACGTTGGCGCCACCCATGGCTTTATCGAGATCCGTAAGTTTTTGCTGAAGCTTTACAACCGGGTCACAAGCTTGAAAAAGGATGCTCAAGAGTACAAGCGTAAATAGTTTTTTCATAATATAAGAGAAAGTGGTCGATTGATAAAATATGGTCAATGTGGGAGAATGTGGTCAATTGAATTAATGTGGTAAATTGAATTAATGTGGTCAATTATTCGATGAAGCGAATCAAAAACGCATTGACCACATTCCGTCAATTGACCACATTCTAAGAATATTCAAACTTCCCAAATGGGCTTTTAACTGTTACTTTTTCGCCTTGTGCCTTTCGTACGCGCCCAATAATGCGGGCCTCGATGCCATATTTTTCAGCAATTGCCATCACGGTATCAGCCTGTTTGGCAGGCAAATAAATTTCCATTCGGTGCCCCATGTTAAATACCTGATACATTTCGTGCCAAGAGGTTTTGCTGCTTTCCTGGATCAATTTGAACAGGGGCGGCAACTCGAATAAGTTGTCTTTTACAATATGCGCATCCTTCACAAACTTCAGCACTTTTGTTTGTCCGCCGCCCGTAACGTGAATGAGTCCGTGTATCTTTTTGCGGTGGTCACGCAAGAGTTCCTGTAAAACCGGCAAATAGGTACGCGTTGGAGAAAGAATGAGTTTTCCAACGCTAATCTCTTGATTACCAATAGAAATTTTTTCAGTTACCAGACGATTTCCGGTGTAAACTACCTCATTTGGAAGCCGCGGATCATAGCTTTCAGGGTATTTTTCTGCGTATACTTTTGATAACACATCATGGCGTGCAGCGGTCAGGCCATTACTTCCCATACCACCGTTGTATTCGGTTTCATAAGTAGACTGGCCAAAAGAGGCCAGGCCAACAATGACATCACCTGAGCGAATATTTGGTACGAGGACCTCCGATCGTTTCATTCGGGCAAAAGCAGTAAAACCCACATCTATGGTTCGAACGATATCACCCACATCGGCAGTTTCCCCCCCCGCAAGATGCATTTCGACTCCGTATTCCCGCATTTTATCCACAAAATCTGAAGTGCCGCGAATAACCGCAGCGATGACTTCTGCAGGGATCAGTCCTTTATTTCGTCCGATGGTGCTGCTGAGGATTATATCATTCGTACAGCCAGCACAAGCCATATCATCGAGGTTCATTACAATGGCGTCCTGTGATACACCTGGCCAAACTGAAAGATCACCAGTCTCGCGCCAATGGATGTAGGCAAGGCTTGTTTTGGTGCCTGCGGTATCTGCATGAAGAAGGTTACAATAATTGGCGTTCCCAGCGGCGAGGTCGGGCAAAATTTTGCAAAAGGCATTGGGATACAAGCCTTTATCCAAGTGCTGAATGGCTGCGTGAACCTCTTCTTTAGATGCGGAAACTCCGCGTTGATCGTATTTCGTCATTTTTATTCGCCGTAGTCTCCCTACCCGAAAAGTCCCGGCAGGCGGGGCAACGGTGGTTTAATTATTGTTTGGGTACATGATTATAGCCTTTCTCTTCAAAGGGCTGAAGTTCTTCCAGGTACATATTTTCAAGCAACTTTAATTCCTTCTTGTAATCCACGTTAACGCCATCCCGGTGCTCGATCTCAGACAAAATTTCAAAACTAAAATTTTCCTTGCCCAATTCTTTCCAGTCTTTTTGAAGACCCTTGCTGGGGTGACTTCCAAAATCCAATTGTGCCTGATGCCTATTCCAGATCGCGTCCAGATTTATGCTGCTTTCAACAAAGACCTTTCCGTTGACCATATTTCTTATCTGGAAAACGCCCATTTTAAACTTCAGTTGCTTGTATTCCTCAGTCAATTCTTTTCTGGTCTTCATAAGCTTTCTGTTGTATTTATTCTTTTTTAAATAGTCCTGGTACCAGATGTAATATCTGCTTCATAAGCTTTCTGTTGTATTTATTCCCGGACAAAACCTTACTTATCCCAAGAACGGAATCGCGCAGTGCGTTCATAAATATGATAAAGAATCGCTTTCTCCTGTTCGTCAAAAGTCTCTCCTCGTCTGGCCATCACGATAGAAGCC
>CANJPT010000002.1 GCA_947476195.1 Lewinellaceae bacterium
GGGGTCATTGAAGGGTCATTAATTGTCATTGGGTCATTTGGGGTCATTGAAGGGTCATTGGGTCATTTATCGTCATTGGTCATTTAAGGTCATTGAAGGGTCATTGGGTCATTTGGGGTCATTGAAGGGTCATTGGGTCATTTGGGGTCATTGAAGGGTCATTGGGTCATTTAAGGTCATTAATTGTCATTGGGTCATTTAAGGTCATTAATTGTCATTGGGTCATTTAAGGTCATTGGGCTGTAATGCTCTATAAACTGAGTACCCAATCCCAGCGTATTCTCCTGATCCACGGTGTCTAGTGATATAATTGCTTATTCAGGTCCTTCGCTGCGCTCAGGCGTACGCGCTGGGATTGTGCACTTCATTAATGCTAAATTGGTTTTAATAATTACATTGAATGGGCTGCCTACCTTTGTACCTCACCAAGAACAAACAATGACGATCAACGACCTAATGACCCTAAATGACCCAATGACAATTAATGACAATTAATGACCAATGACGATAAATGACCCAATGACAATTAATGACCAATGACAATTAATGACCCAATGACAATTAATGACCTATGACGATAAATGACCCAATGACAATTAATGACCAATGACGATAAATGACCCAATGACAATTAATGACCCAATGACAATTAATGACCAATGACGATAAATGACCCAATGACAATTAATGACCAATGACGATAAATGACCCAATGACAATTAATGACCCAATGACAATTAATGACTAATGACGATTAACGACCCAATGACACACATCCTTTTTTCGGTAGAAAACGCCGTAGCTCGCATCACCCTTAACCGACCCCAAGTCTTCAACTCCATGCACCACGCCATGAGAATGGAAATACTGGAAGCCTTGGATACCTGCGAAAAAGCCCCCCTTATTCGTGCTGTTTACCTTACTGGCAATGGCAGAGCGTTTTGTGCCGGTGAAGACTTGCAGGAAGTGACCGATCCAAACGGCCCTTCGCTAAAAGAGATCATTTCCACCGGCTATAACCCCATTGTTATGAAGATCCGGAATTTGGAAAAGCCCGTATTGGCAGCTGTCAATGGAGTGGCAGCCGGGGCCGGGGCAAACATTGCACTGGCTTGTGACATTGTAGTAGCCACCGAATCGGCCTCTTTTACACAGGCATTTTCTAAGATCGGCCTCATCCCGGATTCAGGTGGCACCTGGACTTTGCCAAGGCTGGTTGGTTTCCAACGCGCTACTGCACTGATGATGCTCTCAGATAAAGTTTCTGCCAGCGAAGCCGCGACGATGGGTATGATCTGGAAGGTTTTCCCTGACGATACCTTTGCTGCCGACAGTTTAAAAATGGCAGAAACACTGGCCCAAATGCCGACGCGTGGCTTAGCACTTACCAAACAAGCTTTAAACCAAACCTTCACCAACGACTTCGTTGCCCAAACGGCCGTAGAAGACCAGCTTCAGACCCTAGCCGGCCAAACGGAAGATTACCGCGAAGGAGTAGCCGCATTTATGGAGAAACGGAAGCCTATGTTTAAAGGCATTTGACCATTTAGACAGTCTCTGTATGTCCATCTTCAAAAAACTCAGCATTATCCCGCCCGACTACGCCCGCAGCAAAGGCGACGCCCGAAAGTTCTGGACAACCCTGTTTGTTGTCTTCCTTATGTTGCTAATCCTTAGTCCCGAACTTCGCTATCGACTTCGTTCGCTAATTGAGTATCCACTGCACTATAAGGAGTACAAGCAATTTGGAATTCGCATCCCCGGAGGCTACAAAACCCATGGTATAGATGTGAGCAAATGGCAAAGTCGTGTAGACTGGAACCGGGTCAAAAAAATGAAAGTTGGTGATGTAAAGGTCTCTTTTGCCTTTATAAAGGCTACGGAAGGAACCTGGATGAAAGACCCTGAATTTGAACGGAATTGGAAAGGTGCTCGTGAAGTGGGCATTGTACGGGGAGCCTATCATTTTTTTCTGCCCAATGTGAGTGTAAAAGATCAGGTGTTACAGTTCTGCAAGGCGGTCAAGTTAAGGTCAGGTGATTTACCGCCGGTGGTAGATATTGAAGAAACGCGCGGCATGGGCACATCCCAGATTCAAAAATACACCAAAGAATTCCTGGAGCTACTTGAAAAGCAATATCAGATACGTCCCATCTTGTATACCAACCGCGATTTTTACAAGAATTACTTTGCCGATAATGACGCATTTAAAGGATATCGCTTCTGGATCGCGCACTACCACGTTGCCGATTTTGATATGCCTGGTGAAGAAGCATGGCATTTCTGGCAGCACAGTGACCGGGGCAATGTGAACGGGATCAATGAATTGGTAGATTTCAATGTATTCAATGGCGACAGCGCGGCACTTCGGAAATTGTGCCTGCCCTGATCAAACTTGTCATTTCTGCCTGCACAACGACGGATGCATCCTTGGTCGCTAAACGCGCAGGCATTGGAAGGCCAATATTTTAAAATTGTCCTGCGTTAAACCCTTATCTTTGCGTCCTTTTTCAAGAAAAACATATTTAAGGATGCTATCAGTAAACAACATTTCAGTTCAATTTGGGAAACGAATCCTCTTTGACGACGTCAATCTGAAATTTGTAAAAGGCAATTGTTATGGGGTCATTGGTGCGAATGGAGCTGGAAAATCAACTTTTTTAAAAGTTTTGTCCGGCGAAATAGAAAGCACCAGGGGTAATCTGGAAATTACGCCCGGCGAACGCATGGCCGTCCTCAGCCAAAACCACTTTGCATTTGATGAATATCCGGTGCTCGACACCGTGATCATGGGGCACAAGCATCTCTATGATATCATGAAGGAGAAAAATGCCATTTATGACAATCCGAATGCGACGGAAGCTGATTCGATGCGGGCGGCAGAACTCGAAGGGGATTTTGGCGAAATGAATGGTTGGATGGCGGAAAGCGATGCCGCTGAATTACTCAGCAACCTGGGCGTGCACGAATCCCTGCACTATAAATTGGTGAAAGACCTGAACGGCTCTGAGCGTGTCAAGGTATTGCTTGCGCAGGCATTATTCGGCGCACCCGATATTTTGCTGATGGACGAACCGACCAACGACCTGGATGCGGAAACCTCCGACTGGCTCTGTGATTTTCTGGCTGATTACCAGAATATCGTCATCGTGGTATCGCACGACCGCCACTTTCTGGACATGGTGTGTACCAATGTTGTAGATGTTGACTTTGGCAAGATTCGGATGTTCACCGGCAACTATACGTTCTGGTACGAGGCCAGCCAATTGATGTCTCGCCAAATGGCGGATAAAAACAAGAAGGTCGAGACCAAGCGCCAGGAAATGATGGACTTTATCGCCCGCTTTTCTGCCAATGCTTCCAAATCAAAGCAAGCCACCAGCCGTAAGAAGGCCTTGGACAAGTTGAATCTGGAAGAGTTACAGGTGTCGAGTCGTAGGTATCCCTATATTTCATTCAAACCAGAGCGGGAGCCTGGCGATGTCATTCTGAATATTGAGAACCTCTCGAAAAAGAATGCTATGGGCGAATACCTGTTTAAAAACCTGTATTTGCGTTTCAATAAAGGCGAAAAAATAGCTGTGTTAAGTCGGAATGCCTCCGCAGTAACGGCCTTTTTTAACATTCTTGCAGGTGAAGACAAGGACTTTGAAGGTGCCTTTCAGTACGGCCAAACAATTCTGCCCCAATATCTACCCAACGATAACAGCAAATTCTTCTCTGGTGATCAGGATATGAACCTGATCGATTGGTTGCGTCAGTTTTCCAAAGATAAAGACGAGTCATTTATTCGTGGATTTCTCGGGCGTATGTTGTTTGGTGGAGAAGAAGTATTCAAACGTTCAGGTGTGTTATCCGGAGGCGAAAAAGTGCGTTGCATGATGTCTAAGATCATGCTTTCCAATCCCAATTTTTTGATCCTGGATGAGCCAACAAACCACCTTGATTTGGAGTCGATTACAGCTTTGAACAATGGTATGCAGGAGTTCATCGGTAACATGATCTTTACTTCGCATGATTATCAGATTCTGGACTCCGTGGCTAATCGTATCATCGAGATCACCCCGAACGGACTCATTGATCAGTACATGAGCTACCATGATTTCGTGCACAGCGAAAAAGTGCTCAGCCTGAAAGCTGAACTGTATGGCGATCCGGTTGGAGCTTAGGTAGTGTATGTCCGGATTATTGCAAGTGCCGTTAATCCTAAGTTAAGTATGCGCGGCCTTTTTGAATACAGCCTACTTTTGCGTTGGTATATGTAACGTACCATCACTTAATTCTTTTCGACAACCTATTAACAATGAGAAAAACACTCCTCGTGCTGGCAGCTCTTTTCGTGACTATTGCTGCGTTCGCCCAAAAGACACTTCCCTTTGCCAATTTAAAAACCCTTGAAGGCCAAACAATTAACGTGCAAGAACTGGCTAAAACCGGTAAAATTACGGTTATCAGCTTTTGGGCCACGTGGTGTTCACCTTGTAAAAAGGAACTGGATGCTATTGCAGACTACTACGAAGAATGGCAGAAAAAATACGGCATTGAACTCGTCGCCATCAGCGTGGATGATACCCGCTCAGCGGCTAAAGTTCCTGGAGTAGTAGCAGAAAAAGGCTGGAAATATCGAATCCTGCTTGACCCGGCCAAAGAACTTCAAACAGCTGCCAATATTCAGGCTGTACCACACACCTATGTACTCGATCAAAAAGGCAATATCGTTTTTGAGCACAATGGGTACACTCCAGGTGATGAGCTGGAATTAGAAGAGCTTTTTAAGCAATTGACGAAATAGAACCGACTTGCGTCTGGATCCTGATTTTTTTCGAAAAGGGATAATTAAACAGAAAAACAGGAGAATTAAACCTGGAAAAACATGCATAATGTGTGTTTCTTCCATGGAGATTTTCCTGTTTCAAACGCTCCTGTTTTTCTGCTTAATTCCTCCAATTCAGAAAAATTCACCGTAACACTGTTTTCACCCTTTGTATGCTTTGATCTTTTCTCCAAGCATAAACACATCCTCAAAGGAATTATAAAGTGGCACAGGAGCAAAGCGAATCACATTCGGCTCGCGCCAATCTGCGATTATGCCGTTTTCTGCAAGAAAATCAAATATCGCTTTACCCCTATCATCAGTGAGCAACGACATTTGACAGCCACGTTGGGTTGGAGCACTCGGCGTAATGACCTTGAACAAATTGCGCCCGCCATCCGCTTCCGTTAATACTTGTTCCATAAAAGCTGTGAGCCGCAGACTTTTTGCCCGCAGGTTTTCTATTCCCGCGGCATCAAAAATATCGAGACTGGCTTTATGTGCTGCAAATGAGAATATTTGTGCATTGCTAAGTTGCCAGCCTTCAGCACCGTACATAGGGTGAAATCCTTTTTTCATCTTGAAACGCTCCGCCTCATCATGCCCCCACCAGCCCGCAAAACGTGGCAAGTCTGGCGCATTTGCATGGCGCTCATGTATAAATGCACCGGAAGGACCACCAGGACCTGAGTTGAGATATTTATAGCTGCACCATACCGCAAAATCAGGGCCCCAGTCATGGAGCTTCATGGGTAGATTTCCTGCAGCGTGGGCCAAATCAAAGCCCACCTTAGCACCCACGTGATGGCCGGCTTTAGTAATACTTTCTAAATCATAGAATTGTCCGGTGTAATAATTCACCCCACTAAACATGACAAGTGCTACACTTTCGCCTTGATCTTCAATTACTTGTAAGATATCTTCAGTGCGCAAGACTTCTTCCCCGTCACGGGGTGTCACTTCTACGATAGCTGTTTCCGGATCAAGCCCATGCCAACGAGCCTGGCTTTCCATCGCGTATTGATCGCTGGGAAAAGCCCCTGCCTCCATCACGATCTTGTACCGTGTGGAGGTAGGCCGGTAGAAGGAGGCCATCATCAGGTGCAAATTCACGGTCAAAGTATTCATGACCACTACCTCGTGTGGTAATGCGCCTACCAGGCGGGCAGTTTGCTGCGTAAGGAATTTATGGTAATGCATCCAGGGATATTCACCCCTAAAATGTCCTTCTACCCCATGTTCAGCCCATTGATCGAGCTCATTCAGGAGGGCCTGACGTATGGCTTTGGGTTGAAGTCCTAAGGAGTTTCCACAGAAATAGCGGATGTCGTTCCTGCCGGGCGATCCCATACTGATAGTCTCACCTAAAGTGAGACTATCAGTATGGGAAGGAAAGATAAACTGTTTGCGAAAGTGCCGAAGCGGGTCTTGTGCATCGAGCGAGCGGGCAGCGGCGAGGGTATTTTCGTAACGCATATTGTTCAGGCTAAAATTTGAATCCACAAAGGTGGCGATTCTACCAATATTAAGCCTCGACGAGCATACTACTGGACATTTTTGTTTTGTCCCCAGACCTATAAGGTTTTTGAAAACCTTATAGGTCTAGATTTTAGAAAATGTCTAGTAGTCTGCTCGACGAGGCCTTAGACTTCTATCCTGTGGGGGATGATTCCTATTTCAACCAAACAGAGCGTATTGCATCACATATACAGCCACTCCGGCAAGATAACCAACGGCAGCCAAAAAAGAGATCCGCTTCAGATACCAGAAGAAATCAATGTTCTCCATGCCCATAGCGGCTACACCAGCTGCTGAGCCAATGATCAGTGTACTTCCGCCTGTTCCTGCGCAATAGGCGATTAGTTCCCAGAAAAAGCTGTCGGGCGGGTAGGTGCAAAGATTATACATTCCCTGAGAAGCTGCCACCAGGGGCACGTTGTCTACTACCGCTGAAAGAAACCCGATAAGCACCCCGATCGCAGTTACGTTGCCAATCGAATGATCTAACCATTCCGCTAAATGATGCAGTGTGCCCACGCTTTCCAGCGCTGTAATCGCGATGAGAATACCCAAAAAAAACAAAATGCTGGGAGTGTCAATCTTACGTAAAGCGTGATTCACCGAGCGCAGGCCCTTTTCATCCTCGTCTTTTTTGCTATGGATGAATTCCGTGAGCGCCCACATCACGCCAAGACCAAAAAGCATACCCATATAAGGAGGAAGGTGCGTGATGGTTTTAAATACCGGAACAAAGAGCAGCGAGCCGATCCCTATTACAAATACTGTATTGCGCTCAAAAGGGGTAGAATTTATCAACCCAGATTCATCTTTTTCAGGTGTTTGAACCGTTCCTTTCATTTTTCGGGAAAGTATTATTAGCGGCACCAGCAGACAAACCAGACTTGGCAGGAAGAGTATTTTCATGATCTTCAGGGCCGTGATCTGACCACCGATCCAAAGCATCGTAGTGGTGACGTCACCAATGGGGGACCAGGCTCCACCGGCATTGGCAGCGATAACAACCAGCCCCACCAGCAAAAGACGATCCTCACGGTCTGCTACAATTTTTCGCAACAAACTGACCATTACTATGGTAGTCGTGAGGTTATCCAGAATAGCTGATAAGAAAAAAGTAATGAACCCTGTGAGCCACAATAGTCGCTGTTTGTTGGTCGTACTGATCCGCTGTGTCACGAGATCAAAGCCATCATGGGCATCAATCAACTCTACGATGACCATTGCCCCGAGCAGGAAAAATAGAATACCCGAAATCGTTGAAAGGTGCTCTCCCAACTGATTTGAGACCAGATCTTTATCTGTTTCAGAGACTATATAAACGGTCCAGCAAAGTACTCCGGTAATAAGTGCTGTTGCGGCTTTATTGATCTTTATACCGTGCTCAAAAGCGATCGCTACATATCCCAGCACAAAAATCATCACCATTAAAAATTCCATAAAGCAGATAAATTTATAGACCAGATAACTTAGTGCTTGTTGTTTTCACCGTCATAAAACCTATTATTAAACTGTATGCTGTTTTGCCCAGACCATATTACTGAAGCAGAAAATACAAAAGTACTCCAATTGGTAATCCAACATGGATGGCCAAACTTCACCAGTCGAGTATCGTGCACAAAGTACTAACATCGATTGTCCCAAGGCACACTACTGGACATTTTCTAAAATCGAGACCTATAAGTTTTTTGGAAACCTTTTAGGTCTGGGGGCAAAACAAAAATGTCCAGTAGTATGGTCCCAAGCTCCTGGGTTTGATAAAAACAGGGGCAGAAAAGCCCGGCTTGTATCCCGACCAAAGCAAAAGCCTAAGGTCTACGGAATGGGGGACCTTCATCTGATTTTGAAACACATGCATGCGGATATTCGCAAGCTTACGATTCTTTGGCGCAAGCAGGTGCTCCTCTTTTCTGACATTGTTGCGAAATGTTTCTGCAAAAGTAAAAATCGCGGCATTTTTGCGCGACACATCAACCGATAAGCCAATCAGCCTACTCAATCACTCGCTAACTTATCACCAACCACATGCAAGGTCCAGCCATTTTTCTAGCACAATTCATGGGCGACACCGCCCCCTTCAACACCCTTGAAAGTATTTGCCGCTGGGCAGCTTCACTCGGTTATAAAGGCGTTCAAATTCCAAGCTGGGATGCGCGCCTGATCGACCTTGAAAAAGCCGCCAACAGCAAAACTTACTGCGAAGAACTGCGTGGTCGCGTAGAAGCCTGTGGGGTAAAAATCACCGAACTCAGTACCCACTTGCAAGGACAACTCGTAGCGGTTCACCCCGCGTATGACCTGATGTTTGACTCCTTTGCACCTGAACACCTGCGCGGCAATCCCAAAGCCCGTACCGAATGGGCCATCCAAACCCTGAAATATGCTGCGAAGGCCAGTCAAAACCTTGGATTGAATGCGCATGCCACGTTTTCAGGTGCCTTGATCTGGCATACCATTTATCCCTGGCCACAGCGCCCTCAAGGTTTGGTAGAAGCTGGTTTCAAAGAGCTGGCCGCACGCTGGACCCCGATTCTCGATGTTTTTGACGAATGTGGCGTGGATGTGTGTTATGAGATCCATCCTGGAGAAGATCTTCACGACGGAGCTACTTTTGAACGTTTCCTGGCCGCCACTGGCAATCACACGCGTTGCAATATCCTTTATGACCCTTCGCATTTTGTACTCCAACAATTGGATTATCTGCAATATATCGACCTATACCACGAACGTATTAAGATGTTTCATGTCAAAGATGCAGAGTTCAATCCAACGGGCCGCAGTGGAGTTTATGGAGGATTTCAGGACTGGATAGATCGGCCGGGTCGTTTCCGATCTACTGGAGATGGGCAGGTAGATTTCAAATCTATTTTTACAAAATTAGCCCAATACGGATATAAAGGCTGGGCTGTGCTGGAGTGGGAGTGTTGTATTAAGGACTCAGAACAGGGCGCCCGGGAAGGCGCTCCATTTATTGCCAACCATATGATCAAGGTAACGGAACGGGCTTTTGATGATTTTGCAGGAGGCGTTGTGGACGAAGGATTATTGAAGAAGATCATTGGGATTTAAAAATTCAACGGAAGCATTCACCTAAAGTCTCCGAAAAGTTGACCTTTGTGTAGCGTTACAGAAAATCCTGTTTCAAAACAATGCCTTACTTTTCATGTTTGAGAGAATAATTTTTTAAATTTCAATGGGAAATATAAAACAACAATACGACCCTCAGGTCCTGAAGCAACTGCCCTCCATCGTCAAACAGTACCAATTGCCCGATACTCGCAAGGCAGTCATACAGATCCTCAACTCATTTTTGCCTTTTGTGGCAATCTGGGTGGCTATGTACTTCTTGATAGATGTTTCATTCTGGCTGGTCTTGCCTCTGGCAGCTATCAATGCGTTCTTTCTGGTTCGGATCTTTATCATACAACACGACTGTGGACACCAGTCCTTCACGGCTAACCGCAAAGCCAACGACCTGATCGGAGAGCTTTGTGGTCTGATCAGTTTCATGCCCTATCGTTATTGGGCTAAAAGCCACAACTTCCACCACGGGCACAATGGCATCCTATGGGAACATCGCGATATTGGCGACATTAACTTACTGACCGTCAATGAGTTCAAAGCATTGTCCCGCTGGAAAAAAATCCATTACGCCCTCTTCCGTAGCTTTCCGGTCTTGTTCGTAATAGGTCCAGCCTGGTATTTGCTCATCCAAAACCGGTTTCCGCTGATTCGGCTGAAAGGCTGGGAGCATGCCCACCGTGCCTTGTTGAAACACAACCTTATGCTGATCGGCTTTCATGTTGGCATCATTTTATTGCTGGGCTACAAAGCTTTTTTGATGGTTCACTTGCCTATCTTGCTGTTCTTTGCAGTCATCGCGATCTGGTTTTTTTATGTCCAACATCAGCACGAGACCTCCTATAAAGCTTGGAAAGATAAGTGGGATTACATTCGTGCAGCAGTGCAGGGAAGTACTTTTTACAACCTTCCAAAGATATTTCATTGGCTCACAGGCAATATCGGGTACCACCATATACATCACCTCAACCCGCTGGTACCCAATTACCAGTTAGTTCGTTGCCACGAAGAAAATCCAATTATGGACCAGGTTGCAAACAAGATAAAATTCGTCGAAAGCCTGCGTTGCATGTTCAACAAACTCTGGGATGAAGAACAGGAGCGTATGATCACTTACCGTGAATACTTCCGGAAATATCGGACGAAAAAGGTAGCATAAACCGTTTCAAGATAAAAGTAAAGCCTTTCAAGATGCTGAAAATCAGCATTTTGAAAGGCTTTTTTTATGGCTTTAGAAGCCAAAATCAATTGGCTAAGAATGGCGGCCAAAAACTTGCTTTTTAAAGAAATCAGCGGCACCTTTGCATGGAATTTAACCAAATGGTTAATCTTTATGAATAAGCTCGACAGCCAGATTGCTTTGCCCGATTCTACCGAAAAAAAGATCTTCAATGCGGCACACGAAATGTTCACCCAAAAAGGGATGGACGGTGCGAAAATGCAGGAGATCGCCGATTTGGCTGGGATCAACAAAGCCTTACTTCACTATTATTACAAAACCAAGGAGAAACTTTACGAGACTGTGGCGCGGGCCGTAATAGGGAAAGCAATACCCGTCATCCGCCAAATACTGGAAGGAGACCAGCCTCTGGAGGAAAAAATTCGGTACTTTATTGATTTTTATATCAGACTGATTTCAAGAAATCCATTTATTCCACTCTTCATCATTTCGGAGATCAATAAACACCCGGAACGGTTTTTCGAAAGTATTTTTCCAAAAGAATTGCCACACCCTGAGCTTTTTTTTCAACAAGTTGACGCAGAGATAGCAGCCAGACACATTCGCCCAATCAACCCCAAACACTTAATTATCAATATTATATCCCTGTGCGTCTTCCCCTTTGTAGGTAAACCCATGATACGACTTGTATTGGGCATGAGTCCAGAAGATATGCACCTGTTTATGGCAGAACGAAAGACCCAAGTGACCAGTTTTGTCTTGGCTGCACTGCGCCCCTGAGCTTTGTACATAAGAATGCTCTTCCAGCACTATTAACCTGCTGAACTTAGCGCTTAGGCAACAAATATTTTATAGCATGAGATTAACCTTTCTTGTACCGCTTTTACTCCTTTTTTCAGGGGTTTGTGCCATTGCACAACCTCTACCATTTACGGTAGAGCAATGCCGGATCCTTGCCAAACAAAACAGTCCGCTTCAGCAAAAGAAAGGGTACGCAGAAAGTATCAGTGCTTTGCAGGTCAGGAACTTACAAAGCAACTCGCTTCCGCGAATTCAATTTGGCGCCCAAGCGAGCTGGCAAAGTGATGTAATTGCGTTTCCGTTTGCCTTCCCTGGCGTAAATATCCTGGAAATACCCAAGGATCAGTACAAGTTATCTGCTGATATCGCCCAACGTATCTGGGACGGTGGTTCTGATCGGCATCTCCGGCAGCAACGCGAATTAGAGCGCGACCTTGCATCCGTCCAGGTAGATGTTGATGCTTTTTCGCTCCGAGAAATCGTGACGGATCTTTATTTTAAAGCCCTATTGTTGCAGGAAACCGGGGAAGTTCTGGTCTCTTCCAAAGAAGACTTAGAAACCCGGCTCAAGCAAGCTGAAGCCGCTGTAGCCGAAGGCATTGCACTGCGCAGTTCCGCCGATCAGATTAAAATACAGATCTTAAAAACCCAACAACAAATTATTGCTACGCAATCTGATTACGAAACCCTACTGAAAATCCTGGCAACATGGGTAGGACAAAATGTCGTTCCTGCTGCATTGGCTCCAGAAAGTGGCCAAATCAAACCAGCTGAACCAACAAGCTTAGGCATAAACCGTCCTGAATATGCCCTTTTTCTACTCCAAAAAAGGGGCCTGCGCCTTGGTAAAGAAGCGCTTGATGTACATAGCCAACCACGTTTTGATGCCTTTTTACAAGTGGGGGCTGGCCGACCCAATCCACTTAACTTTTTTGAAACCGGATTTAAGCCGTTTTTTATGGTAGGCCTTCGTGCTGCCTGGACACCTGTTGACTGGGGAAACAAAAGACGGGAGTCGCAAGTATTTGATTTACAGATGAAAAACGTGGATGTTCAGCGACAGTTTTTTGACCAGAAACTGGGAGCCAATATCCTCAAGGACCAGGCAGATGAGCAAAAGTGGAAAGAACAGCTGACACAGGATGATGCTATTATTACACTTCAAACAGATATTATTGGCAGAGCGGATGCCCAGGTAAAAAATGGTATCATGTCCGTTACCGATTATCTTACCCAATTAATGCTATTGACTCAGGCCAAATTGACCCGTAAAACGCATGAAGTGATAATCGTGTACTCAAGAGAAATGCAACTGGCGAAGTTGGGAGGTTGAACCGATCGAACTTTGCTTCGGCATTAGGTTCCAGAAACTATTCTAATGGGCTATTTTTCAAATATACAAACAATGAATCTTAAACTTTTGATCGGCGGTCTGCTTACCCTCACAGCCCACCTGGCTTGTTCAAAATTCGCGCCTAAAGCTGACGCATACGGCAATTTCGAAGCAGAAGAACGCATCGTCAGTGCCGAAGCAAGCGGTAAAATCCTGACCCTGAACCTCGAAGAAGGCCAGGATCTGAAAGCTGGTCAGCAGATTGGTGGTATTGACTCCACACAGATCTCCTTGAAACGAGCGCAACTGCTCGCCAGTATTCGCGCTGTGGTGGCCAAAAGCCCTGCCATTGGAGCACAACTGGCCGTTTTTGAAAAACAAACAGCCGCCGTTCGACAACAACTCACCACACTGGAGCACGAAAAACGCCGCATAGAAAGCCTACTCAGAAACGATGCTGCTACGCCCAAACAACTGGACGACCTGAACGCTCAGATCGAAGCAGCACAACGGCAAATGGAGGTGATTGGAGAGCAAAAAACGGCCTCAAATGCAACTTTAGGCGTTCAGAAGAATGGCTTACTGGCCGAAGTTCTGCCACTGCAAAAACAGATTGCTCAACTGGACGACCAGCTGGCCAAGAGCCGTATCATAAACCCCATGGATGGCGTCGTACTGGTAAAATATGCTGAGCCGGGCGAGATCACCAGCTTTGGCAAACCTTTATACAAAGTGGCTGATATGACGACACTAACCCTACGTGCTTATGTTGCAGGAGATCAATTACCAAACATTAAGTTGGGTCAGGAAGTGAAGGTTTTGATAGATGTTTCGGATGGAAAACAGCAAGAATATAGTGGAAAAATACGTTGGATTTCATCCAGAGCAGAGTTTACACCTAAGGTTATTCAGACGAAGGAGGAGCGGGTGAATCTGGTGTATGCTGTGAAGATTTCGGTACTTAATGAGACTGGAGTATTGAAGATCGGAATGCCGGCAGAGGTTAAGTTTTGACTTTTTTTGTTTATTGACAGGAATTACAGAATAAACAGGATTAAGAGGGGTGTCGGCGAAGCCGACAATTCGGCCTCACACATCCTGTTTATCCTGTAAATCCTGTCAAAAAAATAAACATCACTAGTCTTCAGCACTACCCTTGGGCAGATAAAGGCGGTATTTGCGTTTTACTTCCACTTTGGAAGGGCCAAAATTGAGTAGCAAACCAACCTCCGTCTTTGTAGCCGTAAGATAGTTGACCAACTGAACCTCATGCTCTTCGGCTAAATTGCGCACAGACTTTAATTCAACAATAATTTGATTTGCTACCCATAGATCAGTTTGATATTCGCCAACTACTTCTTGTTCATAGTAGACTACAAGTTGCGATTGTTGTATAACGGTGAAGCCATTTTTTAAAAGTTCAATGCGCATTGCATTTTCATACACTTTTTCTAAAAAGCCAAAACCTAGGGTGTTGTGTACTTTGTAAGCGGCAGAGATGATTTTACTGGTAATTTGGTCGTTCATTTTATTTGATTTTTCTGTGATAAGGAATTGTACACGATGGATTTTTTTTTGACAGGATGAACAGGATTTTTAGAGGGGTGTCGGCGAAGCCGACAACATCCTGTTCATCCTGTTCATCCTGTCAAAAAAAAGCCCGTATTGCCTTTCAAAAATAAAGAAAAAAAACCGTGTCTCAAATAATACTCGAAAATATATCCAAATCATACGGCCCGCTTCTCGCAGCGCAGGATATCAGCTTTGAAGTGTCCAAAGGTGAGATATTTGGCCTGATCGGACCTGATGGCGCAGGGAAAACCACGTTATTCCGAATACTTGCCACACTCCTATTAGCGGATAGCGGCACTGCCCGTATATGCGGCTTGGATTGTGTGAAGGAATATCGGCAGATCCGAAAGATCATTGGTTATATGCCTGGGCGTTTTTCGCTTTATCAGGACCTCACAGTGGAAGAAAACCTGGAGTTTTTTGCAGCAGTTTTTGGCTCCAGTATTAAAGCAAATTACGACCTGATCGCACCCATATATGTACAGATAGAGCCTTTCAAGAACCGCAGGGCAGGTGCACTTTCAGGTGGTATGAAACAGAAACTTGCCCTTTGTTGTGCGCTTATTCATAAACCCGAGGTATTGTTTTTGGATGAACCTGGCACAGGCGTTGACCCGGTTAGCCGACAAGAATTCTGGGAAATGCTTGCCAGCCTTCGGGCGCACGGGATTACGATGCTCGTCAGTACGCCCAATATGGACGAGGCTGAACTCTGCGATCGGGTGGCCCTGTTGCAAAAAGGAAAGATCATGGCTATTGATACGCCAAAGGGGATTACTTCGGGATTTAAAAGCCCTTTGTTGGCTGTCCGGTCTGTAGATATGTATCAATTGATCAAAGACTTACGCGATATGGAAGGGGTGGCAGATTGTTATGCTTTTGGCGAATATGCGCACCTTAAATTTAGGGAGAGTACAACATTAAGTCTTACCCTCACTAACGAGATTCTGGCTTTTTTAAACGCCAAAAACCATCAAAATATAGAGATAAAACCCGTCCAGGCGACCATAGAAGACTGCTTTATCGAATTCATAAAGCACTAAATAGATCGTTTAAAATGGATTACAACCTCATTCAACTCTTCCGATCATGAGCATCATTTCCACCGAAAAACTGACCCGAAGTTTCGGTGCCTTTACCGCCGTAAACGCCATAACTTTTGATGTTAAGGAGGGCGAAATATTCGGCTTCCTCGGAGCCAATGGTGCGGGTAAAACCACAGCTTTAAAAATGCTCACCGGTTTGCTTGCACCAACTTCAGGAAAAGCCATGGTGGCTGGCTATGACGTCTGGCGTGAACCAGAACAGGTAAAACGGCGCATTGGTTATATGAGTCAGCGATTCAGCCTGTATGAAGACCTAACTATACGTGAAAATATCAGGCTTTTTGGCGGGATTTATGGGCTTAGATTGGCTGATATCAAAACAAAAACCGCCAGATTGCTTGAAAAACTAGCGCTCGAAGCAGATGCAGACAAACTCGTTGGGGCACTTCCTTTGGGCTGGAAACAAAAACTTGCCTTTTCTGTAGCCCTGCTCCATGAACCCCGAATCGTATTTTTGGATGAACCAACCAGCGGTGTGGACCCACTCACACGCCGTCAGTTTTGGGAATTAATTTATGAAGCCGCACACATCGGTGTAACCCTTATGGTAACCACCCACTTCATGGAAGAGGCTGAATATTGCGGCCGGGTTAGCATGATGGTTGACGGGAGAATTGAAGCCCTGGATACTCCACGCAATTTGAAGACACAATATGATGCAAAGAACATGGATGAGGTGTTCCGAAAAATTGCAAGAGGATAAAGTAAATCAAACTAAACCTGCTTCGGAACAGCGTTCCGGGATATTCATATGAACCGTTTTTCCGCATTTGTCCAAAAAGAATTTCGCCACATCCTGCGTGATCGGCGGACACTGCTCATTCTGTTCGGAATGCCCGTGGTACAGGTGTTGCTTTTCGGTTTTGTGCTTACAAACGAAATCAAAAATGCTAATATAGCTGTCTTAGATCCATCCAAAGATCTGGAGAGTATTGCACTGACGAGCAAACTCATGTCGAGTGGGTACTTCCATTTGGAAAAAATGCTTGACTCCCCAAGCGAGCTTGATCCTGCATTTCGCAGTGGAAAAATTAAAATGGCCATCGTGTATCCGCCAGATTTTGCCAGGCAATTGCAAGCTGGCACTGCTCAGCTTCAACTCATCGGCGATGCCAGTGACCCCAATACCGCGACTACCCTGATCAACTATGCTAACGCTACGATTGCCGATTACCAACAAGAAAAGGCTGTTAATAGCGGGGTTATTCCTGTCAAATCCCTTATGGTTGTCCAAACCCGAATGCGTTATAATCCCGAGCAAAAAGGCGTCTTTAACTTTGTACCTGGCGTAATGACCCTTATCCTCATGCTAGTAGCGGCTATGATGACCAGTATCACCATCGCAAAGGAAAAAGAATTGGGCACTATGGAGGTGTTGCTCGTATCGCCCCTGCAGCCCATTCAGATCATTCTTGGAAAAACAGCACCTTATCTTGTATTGACCCTCCTTAATGCTTTCATCGTAGTACTTTTAGGCATATTTGTATTCGGAATGCCATTGCGTGGCTCCATCTTTTTACTCGCTGCCGAGTGCGTTTTGTATATGTTTGTGGCGCTATCATTGGGTATTTTCATCAGTACCAAGGCAAAGGATCAAATGACGGCTATGTTTATTTCGGCCTTGGGCTTGATGATGCCTACCATGCTGCTTTCTGGATTCATTTTTCCCCGTGAAAGCATGCCTGTACCACTTCAGGTCATCGGCAATGTAATTCCGGCTACCTGGTTCAATCCTATCATCAAAGGAATAATGATCAAAGGCGTAGGACTAGATGTCCTTTGGAAACAAACACTGGTATTAGGCGCAATGGCGGTATTCTTTCTCGGTCTTAGTTTGAAGAACTTTAAAGACCGGCTTTAAGAGCTTGTTCGGGGTTTTTCTAAAATGATTTCTTAAATTCGGCTAAGAAAATTATCTTTTAAAAAGCACTGCGTTACAAGGTTGTCTTACAAAAGAGACCTTTAGCACATACTAAGATTAAAAAAAAACGCCTCCTGAGCAATTTGGAGGCGTTTTTTGATCTACAGCGTTCACGGAAATCAATGTTGGACTACGAATATCTTTGATCTGCTGCCCCTAGCTGTTGTGACCGTTAGGATCATTAACCCATTAGGGAGGGTATGAACTGGCAGGTCAAGTAGGAATCCTTTTTCATCTGCGCACCCTTCACGGCTCATAAGGACTTGTCCAGTACCTGCATTCACGATCTTAATCAACAATTTATTATTGGTGATATCCTCATCCTGTACGCTCAAAATACTGGAAACAGGATTAGGGCTTAGCACCAAAGTATTATTCTCCAAAAAGGCCTCTGTTGTACCTGAAGTCGAAGCTATCTCGATATTAGAGGTGAACTCATTGGTAAAATTACCTGTAGTTTGCACAATGATACCCACTACATTGTTTCTGATCTTGAGATACGGATTTGGAACTCCAAACAAGCCACCAGCCATACCATTGCCACCATCATCTACAACCTTCAAATGATAACAACCAGGTCCGGGCAGATTGGCATTTATCACAAAATGCTGATTGCTTTGATACGCGCCTGCATCGGTTGGGCTCGCACTACCCAGGCCACCGCCATTGGGTCCAACGGCCATGTTGCCGCCGGAAAATAGTATATCCCCTGCGTCATTGGTAATTTGCCAATAGAGTTCGTAGCCTTTTGCGTCAGTTTGAATGTCCACCAACCAATTGGCAGCCAAAGTTTTTCGCCGGAATGCAGTCCTGATGACCTCATTTTTGAAGTCATATTCGTCCATTTTATCATTAACGCTTATGAGCCTGACTTTGATTTCGTCTGTACCAGGAACCGTTACCGCAGGCAGATTGATGTCCATACTGTTGCCCACCGGCAGCGTACCCGTCCAAGTGTAGTCAGGGTAGGTTTCGTTTTGTCCTTTGGTCGAAAAAACCATTTTGGCTATACTATTCCGGCCAATGTTTTGGATCCTCAGCTTTGGAATAAAACTGTAAGCAAAACAAAAATCGGCAGGGAACGGCTGCATCGATAAAATGGCCGCATTATTCTCAATACCCGGGCTATCATGCAGACCAAAAGGGGTAGTTTCTTCTGAAAGGAAAGCCCCCCCCTGAAGTAAAATGGAAGCATCCGCTTTTCTGAGTTTATAGTATGCATTTCCATATAGGCCATCATTGTTTCGATCGTAGATGGAAAAAGCATAGCAGTCGTTGGATGGGAGTGCAATTTGGTATGTATGCAAGCTATTCGGAGCAGAAAAGCTCGCTTCAGCAGATTCTGTGGGGTATTTAACTTGCCGGTTACCGTCATAGTAAAGCACCTTTCCCTGGCTGTTGGTCAGTTCCCAATAGGTCTCGAATGGGTAAGCATCTAATTGCAATTCCAGTTTCAAAACTGCAGTACTCGTGCTTTGCGCAACTTTAATATCTGCATTATACTGGTTATTGCCGGGATCACTGTCTGCAATGCCATTCGGGTTTTCTATCTTGATTTTTAATGCTGTATTTTGATCAATAAACAGGGAGTCGAAAACAATCTCAGCTATGTGATAAGCGGGCAAATCACCGGTCCAGTTAATCTGCTGGACGGTATTGCCATTGAGTTGAAGACTCACCGTTGCTGAAGTCAGGTTTTGCAACCCGGAATTCTGCATGACGATCGTAGGTGGAAAATGTAAGTTCCCACAAAATTCACCTTCAAAACCCTTGTATTGCATCACACTCGCATTGACCGTTCCATTGGCCACAGGACAACTACTGGCATAATCAACTATAGTCGGAAGCGGAACTTGATCGATTAGTGTTACCCTCCTGTTTGGGCAAATCATGTAAATAGTCGGATAAAAATTGATGGCAAATACCTCCGCAATATCCCGGCTGTCGATGATTGGATAGGGCGTGCCCTCAACCCAATTCCCCTGAGTATTGGTGCCGGTACCCTGGAGATCTGCCAGGGTAGTCATTTTGTCCCCTTCAATGAGAAAAACCATCGAGGTTCCAGTACCGTTAGGGCCATAGAGTTCATAATAGTTCTCCAACACACCAGAGCTGTGATATTGCCAACATGGTGCACACCACGTAGCAGAAATATCCAAGACGACCGATTTGCCTTGGTCTAGTATGTCATAGAGATGCCATTCTACGCCATTGATATCCTTGGCGGTGAAATCGGGGGCGATGCTACCGTCTACCAATTGCCCAAAAGCAGATTGAAAGCAGAGTAGAAATAGGATGCTACTGAGTATGCTTTTCATATTTATTGCTTGACAAACGGCTTAACCTGTATGCCGGATTCAGATTTTAGCTTTAAAAAATAGCAGCCGGTATTCAATCCTTCCAACGATAATTGAATCGAATTTTGGCCTTCTTGCTTGTTTCCGAGGTTCTGCACTTGAAGTGTTTGCCCCATTTGATTAATAATGGAATAGGAAACTTCCATGGCATGAGGTAATACAAAAGACAAGTTTAGGAGCGTTGATGCCGGGTTTGGACTCAATTGAGCCTTTAGGTCGCCTGACAAGGCTTCGGTTGTGCTGCTTGACAAGGCCTTTGTAACCACGATATCGTCCAACGCAAGCCGGTCATCATCGTCGGAATTATGCAGAAAAGCAAGGTATACTGTTTTCCCGGCATAGGCTGACAGGCTAATGGTATGAGGCTCTAATTTGCCGTAATTAATGGAAGAGCCGGCGATATAATATGCTGCGATCTGGCAGGAGTTGGCATGGATATAGCCCGGGGTAAATATAAAATTGGAAAAATTAGTGCTTTGGCCATTGCCGGAAATAGAAGCCATAGATGCTGCTACAAACAATGAATCTACAAAGTCTGCAACATGGTTTCCTGTTGTTGAAGCCATCACCTGATAACCATCCATATACCTTGGCAACTGTGAAGGGGAAGACCTCCATGACAAGCTATAACTATTGTCTGTAACGGTAATCGGAGGTAGCATTAACCAATTTCTGTTGCCTAATGCAGAGTTTAGCAGGTAGGAATATGAGATCGCACAATAGTTGACCTCGCCAGTAATCGGATCGGTTGGCTCTGTGAAAAACTCGCCCCAAAGCCAACGTTTGCTGGCATCGGTATCCAGAATACATGGCAGGTTGTCCTGATCGTAATTTACCCAGCCAGAATCGTTGCCAGCCGGAACAATTGGAATACTGGCAAAAGGATCAAATTGGAAGTTCTCTATCAACAGGGTGTCCAATGCCTGAGACTTCACCGAAACTGAAAGGAACAAAAGGAATACAATGGTATAAAGTTTACTCATAACGTGTGATTTAAAGCCGTAACCTGCTTGAAGTAGTACCCTAAAGAAGTTAGGGTACCCCTTTTAGTTCAATTTTGAAAACAAGGTACAATGCCGTATAATTAGTCGGCAAAAGTAGCAGAATTCTACACACTTTCGGTAAAACCTTGTAGATTTTAGGCTTTTCTGAATTTGGATCTCTCATTTGCAAACCGATGAGGTTCTGACTTGATTGCAAGCGCCTGAAAGGAGAACCAGTCAAAATAACAGATTGACAGAATAACAGACCTGAAAAAGTTATTTTGGTCAACCGTGCCCTGGTTGTTTGAATTCTGGATGAGCACTGCTGGGCAACAGAATGATAGAAGCTGCAATACTGGTAGATTTAGAGCTTATTCGTTTTGTGGGGGCAAAAACGGTACATTTTACCTGCGGGCAAAAAAACAATCTACCCCTTATTGGTTGACGCGGTTGGTCAGGGCGTTGACGTCAATAAGAGTTAGGTCCAATTATGGCACCAAAAAAGCGGGGTGCAACTTATCCAAGTCGCACCCCGCTGTCTCAAATTAATGCAGCTAATAACTACTATGGGAAAATGCCCATTGAAATATAGTCCCCTGCAATCTTCTTCAAGGAACAAACAAATGCTGCAGTACGCATGTCTTTGATATCAGGGTGTTGACGGAAAGTCTCTTTGATCTGACCATAAGCAGTGATCATCGTATCTTCCAGACCGGAATTAACAAGATCAACTTCTGTACCTCCACGGGTAAGCATATCGCGCTCGCGCTCTGAAATTGCTTTACCTGTCATTTCTTCCACTTTAAGTACGATGCGGTTAAATGCATCGTGTTGGAAGCGGTTTTCCAAACGACCAAATCGGTGATGTGAGAGGTTTTTAAGCCACTCGAAATAGGATACCGTAACACCTCCGGCATTGATGTAGAAATCTGGCAAAATAATGATGCCTTTTGCGATCAAAATGGGGTCAGCATCTGCGGTGATCGGGCCGTTCGCAGCTTCTGCGATGATCTTCGCTTTGATACGGGGTGCATTTTCAGGTGTGATCTGGTTTTCCAAAGCTGCTGGCACAAGGATATCGCAGTCCAATTCGAGCGCAGCCGAAGCATTGCCAATATGTGTTGTGCCCGGGAAGCCAATGATCGATCCGGTTTCTTTCCGAAATGCCAACAGTTTCTCCACGTCTATGCCATCAGGACCATGGATAGAACCTTCGCGTTCCGCTACTCCGACTATTTTTACATTTCCTTCTTTCTGGCTGATGAGTGCGGTGTTACTGCCTACATTTCCGAGGCCTTGCACCACCATCGTTTTACCCTCGATACCTGGGCTCAAGCCAATTTTTTTCATGTCATCAGCGTACCGCATGCACTCACGCAATCCGTAAAACACCCCGCGACCTGTAGCCTCTGCACGACCTCGGATACCATTTTGCGTAACAGGTTTACCCGTTACACAGGCAATAGAATCCACTTCGCCATGGCGAAGCGCCTGGTAAGTGTCGAGAATCCAGGCCATTTCGCGTGGACCAGTTCCGTAGTCAGGTGCAGGAACGTCAATGCCGGGGCCGATGAAGTTCTTTTTGACCAGTTCGGAGGTGTAGCGGCGGGTGATATTTTGCAGCTGTTCTTCGGTGAAATTGGCCGGGTTAATCTTTATACCACCTTTTGCGCCGCCGAATGGAACGTCCACCAGCGCACATTTGTAGGTCATAAGAGAGGCCAGTGCCATCACTTCATCCTGGTCAACCGATTCTGCATAACGGATGCCACCTTTAGTAGGAAGGCGGTGGTGACTATGTTGCACCCGATAGGCTTCGATGACCTGATAATCTCCGCCAACCCGAATCGGGAAGCGGATTTGGAGCACAAGGTTACAAGCCTTGATTTGCTCGACGAGGCCTTTGGGGATGTCCGTAAAAGCTGCGGCCTTGTCTACGTAGTTTTCTACGCTTTTAAAGAAACTAATTTTTCCACTCATTTTTGTCGTCGTTGAGTTGGTGTTCTATTTTGGTTAGTGAACGATCCAGACGCACTAGCTGCCAGACGATGCCGAGGAAGATCATCAAAATAACGCCAACAACGACGTAGATTTTTCCAGTCTCCCGCATGTAATCGCGGTTGCCCTGCGCCCAGGTGGCGGGCAAAGATATTACCATACACAGAATGATTGTAAAAACAGGACTGATTTTAGAAAATTTCATGTTCCAAATGGGCTAAAAAGTTGTATTTTCTTGGAAATCTCGAAAAAGTGCAAGGTAGGAGAGTTTTTGTTTTTCGAATCAAATGTGGTAAAAATTTTATACTCAGGTATTATACATTCCATCTTTGCATCGTGCGTATCAATATCCACACCCACCACCCTACCCTTTTACCTGGCCTTCTTGAAATAGAGAGCTTGTATTTTGGGCAAAATAAAAAATCCACGTCGCCCATGTGCTCGGTCGGATTGCATCCCTGGTATTTGGAAGGGATTGATCTTGATCTGGCTACCCTTTGGTTGCGTGAACAAGCAATCTCACCTGGCAACCGCGCCATCGGAGAAGCTGGGCTGGATAAAGCCTGCCAGATACCCTGGGATTTACAAGTGCTCGCTTTTCAACGTTGCGTGGAAATCTCTGAATCTTTCAAAAAACCACTAATTATCCATTGTGTCCGTGCGTTTTCTGAGGTCATTGCCCTGAAAAAAGCATGGAAGCCCGCTCAAATCTGGATCTTTCATGGCTTTGATAAGAATCTTCCCACCACTGCGATGTTACTTCGTGCGGGTTGTTACCTATCCTTTGGCGCTGCGCTTTTTAAGCCACAAAGTCATGCCGCCGAAAGTCTGCTTGCAAGCCCTGCAGATCGCTTCTTTTTAGAAACGGATGATGCCGGGATAACGATCAAGGCTGTTTATGAACGAGCCGCTTTCCTGCGCGGAGTGGGATTGAAGAAATTGGAGGACTTGATGGAAGAAAATTTTTTGCGATTTTTTTGAATTGAATACTGGGACAGTACTCGTTGACAATACCTAAAGATAACACATCTAATCGTTTGACAATTAATAACTTGCCTCATTCATACAAGGGGTATAATGATTATTGTCAGTAGCCTAAGCGACCTAAGTCATCGAGACTGCGCATACGCTTAATGTACTTTTGGTTTATTAAAATCAAAAAGTTATGTCCCGTTACATCAAAAAATTCTCTGAGATTTCCATTCAGGACCTGCCGCTTGTCGGGGGTAAAAATGCCTCCCTGGGTGAAATGTTCTCCCAGCTTACCCCTAAGGGAATTTTGGTGCCAGATGGTTTTGCCATCACTGCCGATGCTTACCGATTGTTTTTGGAAGAAAATAAGCTGCGAGAATCCTTGGAGGCAATTGTTGCCAAACTGGACAATACTAATTTTTCAAATCTCGACAAGGTCGGTCAGCAAGCACGGGATTTGATTCAAAACGCCCCGCTCCCGGCAGCCGTGCTTGAAGAGATTAACCAGGCTTATCGAGACTTGCTCGGACGTGAAAACGCAGCGATTTCGCTCGCCGTGCGCAGCAGTGCTACTGCAGAAGACTTGCCTTCGGCGAGTTTTGCTGGACAGTTAGAGAGTTTCCTGAACATAGCCGGGGAAGATATGCTGGTAAAAACAGTACATCGCTGTTTTAAATCCCTGTTTACCAATCGCGCCATTAAATACCGGGAGGATCAGGGCTTTGGCAATGCTGACGTGGCTATTTCGGTCGGTGTACAAACGATGGTACGTTCAGATCTGTCGGCCTCAGGTGTGGCATTTACCCTTGATCCTGATACAGGGTTCGACAAGGTAGTGGTCATCAACAGCATTTACGGATTGGGAGAAAATATTGTGCAGGGAAGATCCACCCCCGACGAATTTGTGTTATTCAAGCCCCATATCGGTTCCAAATTCAATCCGATCTTTCAAAAAAAACTGGGCGAAAAAGAGTGGACGATGGTCTATGCTGACGCAGCAAAAACCGGATCACCCGTTGACAATCAACCCACTGCACCCGGGAAAGGCGATGTTTACTCCATCTCTGATGCCGATGTCCTGACCCTCGGTCAATGGTGCGCCAAAATCGAAGCGCACTATGCCAAACCCATGGATATTGAATGGGCCAAAGACGGGATCACAGGTAAATTATTCATCGTGCAGGCCCGTCCGGAAACCGTTCACTCCAAAGAAACCAGGCAGCGCGCTGCTACCATTCGGACGTATACCATTCAATCCAAAGGCAAAAAACTGGCAGAGGGCATTGCGCTCGGGGAAAAAATTTCCACTGGAAAAGCACGCTTATTACGCACGCCGAAAGAAGCGCATCTTTTGCAGGAAGGCGAGGTGCTGGTGACCGATATTACCAACCCGGACTGGGATCCGATCATGAAACGCGCAGCAGCCATCGTCACCAATAAAGGAGGACGGACCAGTCACGCGGCCATTGTTGCACGGGAATTGGGTACCGTGGCCATTGTCGGCTCAGGCGACGCGACCGATAAGATCCACGACGGCGAGGAGATCACCGTTTCCTGTTCGGAAGGCAAAACCGGATATATCTATTCTGGAAAAGCAGCGTGGACCGTCACGGAAAAAGACATTTCCAATTTGAAGATGCCAGAAACAGCACCGATGCTTATTTTGGGCGACCCTTCTCTGGCCTTTCAACAGTCGTTTTTACCGAATCGGGGTGTGGGTTTATTGCGTATGGAATTTATGATCACGCATCATATACAGGTGCATCCCTTGGCATTGACCCGTTTTGAACAACTGACTGACGCTAAAGCCAGGCAAGAGATCACCCATATCACCCGGCATTACCGCCACAAGAAAGACTTTTTTGTAGACCAACTTGCCCAGGGCGTAGCAACAATTGCCGCAGCTTTTCACCCGCATGATGTGATTGTGCGCATGAGCGATTTCAAGAGCAATGAATACGCCAATCTGGTGGGTGGCAAACAATTTGAACCCAACGAAGAAAACCCGATGATCGGTTTCAGGGGAGCATCACGCTACTACTCTCCGCTGTATAAAGATGGATTTGCACTCGAATGTAAAGCCATGAAAAGAGTACGGGAGGAGATGGGTTTCACCAATGTCAAGCTTATGATTCCATTCTGCCGCACCGTGGAAGAAGGCAAACAGGTAATAGAAACGATGCGGGAATTTGGTCTTGAACAGGGAGAAAACGGACTGGAAGTCTATGTAATGATTGAAATTCCAAGCAATGTGCTTATGGCAGAAGAATTCGCTGAGATCTTTGATGGTTTCTCCATCGGCTCGAATGACCTGACACAACTCACGTTGGGCCTCGACCGCGATTCGGCTTTAGTGAGCAAGCTTTTCAATGAAAAAAATCCGGCAGTGATGCGGCTTATTGCCACGGCCATTCGAACTGCACGACAGAAAGGAATCAAGATCGGGCTTTGTGAACAGGCTCCGAGCGACATGCCGGAATTTGCGCAATTCCTCGTGAATGAAGGCATTGACAGCATTTCCTTTAATGCGGACGCACTGATAAAAGGCATCGAAAACATGGTAGCTGCCGAGGCCGAAGGGCCGAAGGAAAAAATGAAATTCGTGGAGGAAATACCCGTGATGGAGCGCGATCATACATATGTAAAATCTGCACTGATCATCAATCCGGAATGGGAGCAGGGAGGAGATGATCTGGTGTTTTATAAGTGACCGTATTAGTCATTCTTAAAATGAAAAAGTATCTTCCAATTCTCATTTTTTTTCTTGGGCTGAAAATCAGCCCAGCCACCGCTCAGTCTGATCTAAGCCCAAGGTTGCTTTATATAGGCCTGGGCGCATCTTATCCCAAAGGCTTTGTAGCCACAGGAGGCAGTTACAATAAAAATGGTTGGGGAGGCACGCTCTCCATTAATCCAATGTGGTCATCTGCATCAAATGTGCCGGCTGACTACCATGACGGTGGTTTTACTTTAATCAATAACCTCAACGACTTTACACTTTTAGCAGCCATAAGGGTGTTGAAAGAATGGTCAACCAAGTCAAAACCCCTCAAATTTGGCATTGAAGCAGGTCCTGTTTTGGTACACACATCGATCCCAGACAACTTTCAGTACGTCTCGGGCTGGCATTTATTTTCCAGCAACTACACCTTTGATAAAGTCAAAGAAAATTCGGTCGGCTTCTCTTTAAGGGGTAAATTTGAATTGAGCTTTTCTGATTGGGGTGGTCTTGAACTTGGGTGCAACGCTAATTCGAGTAAAGGGAAGTCGTATTTCGGAGTTGATTTGATCTTGACATTTGGTGCATATCAGGAGTAAACCTCTCTACCTGATTAAATTAAAAAATCATGCGCTATTTAATACTCATCCTGTTTTTCAATCTTCCCTGCATCGCCGGGGCGACTATTGCGGTGCCCAATAGTCAGACTTATCCAGTTATTGCCACGCAAGCCATAAACCGTGAATTTTCGCCAAAAAAGGATCGAATTTTGGATCGTATTGCTGAAAGAATATTGCAAAAACGGCTAAGAAAAATCGAAAAAGGCTTTGGACAGACCTTCGGTGAAGAGGGTAAGTTGTTGTCCATCTTGGGGTTTTCATTCAGTATTCTGGCAATCGCAATATTTTTCATCGAGTTCTACTGGGTAACCTTATTCCTATTAGTGGCCGGGCTAATTTTGAGTTTAATTGGTTTTTCATTAGCTAAGTTTAGCAAAAAGTGGATAAAAGGTCTGGCCATTGCTGGAATTGTGATATCCTCATTGGCATTAGGTCTTATATTAGGATTACTAATAATTGCTTTAGGATTATATTTATAGTACTACCATAATGCAGATTTCAAGTGCGCGACAAAAACGGACTGTTGAACCACTTTATGTTGATCTTAATAAAATCTGAGCCATGCGTTATTTAATGTTCAACCTGTTTTTCAATCTTCCTTGCATCGCCAGGGCCACCATATCAATACAGGTAACTCAGATGGGTGTTTCTTCGACTCCAAGTTCGGTCTCCTTAAAAAGAACCCTTCATAAAAACAGTTTATTCAATCATTTTGTAAGAAAAACAGCCCAAAAACGAATGCTAAAAACCATGGCCCAATGGAATGGCCATCCTGGCAAATGGCTTCTTATTTCAGGGTTCACAATTGGCGTACTCGTAGTTTTAGCCAGTTTGCCCCCACTCTCTTTCGCCCTGTTTCTTGATTTTGGTTTAGCCTACTTAATTCTACTCATTTCGTTGAGTCTGAGCGGACTGGCGCTGAGTATTTTAGGAATGAAAAAAGTCGCAGGCTGGGAGCAGACAAAAAGACTTATCATAGCCGGGATGGTGTTGAATAGCCTTGTTATCCTTTTTGGACTGCTTCTGATCGGGGGTGCTTAATTGATTATTTCAAAGTCATCGCTTGACCCAATGCTTAAAATTGTGTATTTTGTGCCTTTATTAACCCTATCCCATGTCTTTGGAACGAGTTCATTTGGGACAATTAATTCAATGTAGTGGATCCAAAAAAACATCCCAACAGATTTACTAATTTCTGGAAAAAATTAGGACCAGGACTCATCACCGGCGCCAGCGACGATGATCCATCCGGCATTGCCACCTATTCACAGGCCGGCGCCATGTTTGGGCTTTCTACGCTCTGGACGGCATTATTATCCTACCCCCTGATGGTGGCTGTGCAGGAAATGTGCGCCCGAATTGGCATAGTGACGCGTCAGGGATTGACAGGGGTATTGAAACTACATTATCCCAAACCTCTGCTATATGGGATGATCTTGTTCAGTGTACCCGCCATAATAATCAATATCGGAGCTGATATTCAAGCGATGGGTGCTGTGACCAACATGCTTTTCCCACAGATACAGCCTCATTGGGCCAGTGTGTTCTTTACCTTGTTGTTGTTGGTCAGTATTGTTTTTTTACCCTACAAACCCTTAGCAGCGGTGCTCAAATACCTTTGTTTATCGTTGCTATTATACCTGATTGTGCCCTTTATCGTCAAACTTGATTTTCCGGCTATCCTAGTACACACCTTCGTGCCGACCCTCAAATTTGAAAAAGATTACCTGATTATATTGGTGGGAATTTTGGGAACAACCATTTCACCCTACCTTTTTTTTTGGCAAACCAGTATGGAAGTGGAGGAAGTAGGTAACCGTAGTAATACGATTGTGGTAGATAAAAAGCTGATCACAAACATGCGCCAGGATGTTGACTTTGGGATGTTTCTGACCTGCCTGGTTTTCTTTTTTATCATTTTGACGACCGGGACAGTGCTTTTTGAAGGAGGGGTACACGATATCAACACTGTACAGGATGCCGCCATCGCCTTACGTCCGCTTGCTGGTGACGGAGCCTATTGGCTCTTTGCACTCGGAGTGATTGGCACTGGTATGCTTGCCATCCCGGTACTGGCCGGAGCGGTGTCGTATATTCTGGCGGAAGCTTTTGATTGGGCAGAGGGCATGAATAAAAAATACTACGAGGCGAAAGGTTTTTACGCCGTCATGGCAATTTCACTCGGACTTGGGCTACTGTTTGATTATGGAGGTATTAGTCCTATTGATGCATTATTGCTGGCGGCTGTTTTATATGGAATTACAGCACCCGTGCTGATCGCTATGGTGTTGCATATTTCCAACAATTCCGTCATCATGGGTACTTTTGTGAATGGGCGATGGTCTAATTTTTTGGGCGGCGCAGCCTGCGTGATTATGACTGCTGCTGCCAGTGTTTTAATTTATTTTTTAGTTTAAAATAGGAGCATCGGGATGCAATATTTAAGCTTAAAAATATCTGGTCTTTATGAAGCTGCTATCAGGTGTATCGGTTGGAAAACAAGCTATGTCCACCTCTCTGTTCTATCTATTGTTGTACTACTGTCGAATTCCTGCAAACAAAAATCCAGTGTAGAACCGGAATCTCAAAAGCAAGCTGATAAGGTGACACAAATGGTTAAGCCAAAACCTGAACCACCACAAGCCAAAATAGTGGTTCCAAAAGACATCGTAATCGGAAATTTTTTTCAGTTCCTTGATACGATCGTGCGACAGAACGACACCTTAGGCAGCTACCCATTGACCGAAAACCTACTGCTGCGTGCGAACCCATGGATCCTGGATTCACTAATCAATACCGATTATTATATTCAGATGTCGTTTGGTAATTTTGTGTACGATCAGAAAAAAATGCGGGTGTTAAAAGCTGGCGATACCCTTCTGATTCCAGGGCCAAAAACAGCCACTGCCTTGCTCGAAAAAATGGCAAAAACATGGCTGGATATCAATATCCCTGCTTTTGAACTACGCATCATCGAGGGTGATAGCGTGCTATTTAAAGTTCCTGTCCGGGTAGGTAAAAGTAAAAAGAAATACCTCGAAGCAGCTGGCCATACGGTAGATCTTAGAACACGGACCGGAACCGGCCAGATTATCCGGGTCAATCGGTATCCTATTTTTATAGATCCGGTAACTGGAAAAAGATTTAAGTTTACCAAACGCGACGATCACAAAACTACCCTTATGCCACAAATCCCCTGGCTCGAACCAATCATTAACGGACAACGCTACGGACAAATGATACACCCCACGACCAATCCCAGATCGCTTGGGAAGCCTACCTCGAATGGATGTATTGGTATTGGCGAGGCAAATGCCTGGCGCTTGTACTTTTTTGCCCCAATTGGCACTAAGGTGCACATTCGCTTTGACTTACAAGAGATCAATGCAGCTGGAGATACGCTTAACTATGAGAATATTTACCGACTTAAACGAACAGGAAAGTCTCTGAAACCTATTTCTGTTGCAGGTTTCTGGCCTGGAAAAATGGCTGGAATTTGCGTTTGCGACACCATGTTTTAACCGACGAAATGATTCAACCATGCTAATCCTGCCCAACGACCTTAAATCATTCATCCGTGAAACCGGCGAAATTTTCCGTTTCATACTTCGCTTTTTTCGGGAAGGGTTTCGCCCTCGTTATGAAGTGG
This sequence comes from Lewinellaceae bacterium, assembly GCA_947476195.1. GTDB lineage: Bacteria > Bacteroidota > Bacteroidia > Chitinophagales > Saprospiraceae > M3007. The sequence continues at coordinate 30,621 of CANJPT010000002.1, forward strand.
CGGAGTTTATTCGCCAGTGTTATGTGATTGGCTACAAATCATTGCCGCTGGTAGCACTTACTGCGTTTATCATAGGTATCGTGCTGACGATGCAATTGCGACCTACGATGGTCAGTTACGGGGTAGATGTCCAGATTCCGGCAATGGTAGGCGTAGCGATTGTTCGGGAAATCGGGCCTATACTGACCGCACTTATTTTTGCGGGGAAGATTGGCTCCAGCATCGGTGCAGAACTCGGTTCAATGAAAGTAACCGAACAGATAGACGCGATGGAGGTTTCAGGCACTAATCCATTCAAATATCTGGTGGTAACCCGCACACTTGCTGCCATGTTGATGTTGCCGGTGCTGGTCGTGCTGGCGGACGGGATTGCGCTATTTGGTTCCTTTTTGGGTGTAAATATTTATGAATCACTCACGTTTAACTTGTTTTTCAAAAAGGTTTTTGACAACCTGATTTATATAGATGTCATTCCCGCTTTCATCAAAACTTTCTTTTTTGGCTTTGCCGTGGGAATCATCGGCTGCTTCAAAGGGTATTATTCCGAAAAAGGAACCGAAGGCGTGGGGCTTTCAGCCAATTCCTCGGTTGTCGTGTCGTCCGTATTAATTTTTATCATTGACCTGGTCGCTGTTCAAATTGCAGAATTATTCCAACATTAGGTGCTTTTTTAGATGACACCTCAAATTCCGGAGGTGTCACGTCAAAAACGATTCACCAGTAAATCAGTAATTTTATGCCCGAAACAGTCATTAAAATAGATGGACTTTGCAAATCCTTCGGCACCAACCGCGTGTTGGATCATTTCGATCTTTCATTATTTCGGGGAGAAAACCTGGTAGTATTGGGCAAATCCGGCTCCGGAAAATCGGTTTTGATCAAGTGCATCATCGGACTCATTCAACCCGAACACGGCAAGATCAGGGTATTGGGGGAAAATATCCTAAACCTAAACCAGACTGCATTAGATCATATCCGGGTTAAAGTTGCTTTCCTTTTTCAAAGCAATGCCTTGTATGACTCGATGACCGTGCGTGAAAACCTTGAATTCCCCCTGCGTCGCCATACCTTTCAACTCTCCCCCGAGGAAGTGGATGGCATGGTCATGGAAGCACTACAAAACGTGGGGCTTGAACGTACCGTAGATATGATGCCGTCCGAACTTTCCGGTGGGATGCGAAAACGAATTGCACTGGCAAGAACCCTTATTCTCAAACCCGAGATCATCCTTTACGACGAACCAACCACGGGACTTGACCCCATTACGAGCCTTGAGATTATTTCGCTCATCAATAAGATCCAGGAAAAATACCAAACCTCCTCTATGATCATTTCCCATGACATGAAATGTGTAAAATTGGTCGCACAGCGCATTGCCATGCTAATTGACGGCAAATGTTACGCCCTGGGTACTTACGAGGAGTTGAGTGCCTCCAGAGATGAAAAAATCAGACAATTCTTCAACTAATACAACATGAAAAAGAAATCTTTTGATACTATAAAACTGGGTTTGTTCGTGCTTTCAGCTTTGACCCTGCTCATTATCGCGCTTTACGTACTCGGTAAAAACAAAACTTTCTTTGGCAACCGGTTTGAGTTGAAATCACAATTTCGAGATGTGAACGGCCTCCTGACTGGCAACAATGTGCGCTTTTCGGGTATTGATGTCGGAAGTGTTCTTGGAATTAAGATCCTCAATGACACGGTGATCGAAGTGACCATGAATTTGAACCGAAACATGAAAGGTTTCATCCGAAGCAATTCCATAGCAAGTATTGGCACCGATGGTTTGATTGGCAACCGGGTAGTCAATATTGAGCCTGCTGGTGGTGATTTCCCCTTCGTGAACGGTGGAGAAACACTCCCTTCCAAAGAGGAAGTGCGAACCGACGAAATGCTGCGCACCTTATATAACACCAATAAAAATGTTGCCAAAATTTCTGAAGAGGTGCTCAATACAATGAAGCTTATCAACAATAGCAGCGAATTGACCAGTTTACTCAATGACAAAACCTTATCCCAAAATCTCCGAATATCCTTGCAAAATCTTCGAAATACGACTGAAAATGCTTCGCTGATGATGAAAAATGCCGTGAGTACCCTAAAACTTGCCTCTGAAGGAAAAGGGGCGCTCGCAACTGTCCTTACAGATACTACGCTCTCTGCGGACCTTAAGCTCGCTGTTGGACAAATCAGAACCCTCGAAAATAGTGCCGACCGACTCGTAAATGACCTTAACCAAATGGTCACATCCGTTGAAAAGGATATCAATCAGGGAAATGGATCTGTAAATGCCCTTTTACGTGATTCGATCATGGCCAATCAAATGCGAGCCTCGATTAAAAATGTAGAAAAAGGAACTGCAGCTTTTGCCCAGGACATGGAAGCTGCGAAAAGTAATTTCCTGTTCCGTGGGTATTTCAAGAAACAGGAGAAGGAAGCTGCAAAGGCAAAGAAGACGGCCGAAATGAAGGCAAAGCAATGACATGATAAAAGTCAGTCCAGAAAGTAACAGGACGCATTGCATGACAAGCATAATAATATGACCTTTCGTATCCAAAGAATCAACGCTGGATGTTCCAACCAATGAAATTAAACCCTTAATAAAATGTGCACCCTGATCTTTTATAGCCGCCGAACAAGGGATTTTGAATTATCTGCTCATTTTTTCAGGCTTTTCTTGCTTTGGTTATGGCTCGTTGCAGGGGCAACTATGAGTCAGGGCCAATCGCTTGATTCGTTGCCTAAAACCCCAGCTCCCCGCGATTACAAACGCCTTGATATTTTCCCGGCCATCAGTTATTCCCCTGAAACCAAACTGACGCTAGGTGTTATTGGGATCTATTACCTCGATCTGCGAAAAGGCGACCGAAGCACACCTTTGTCGACCATCGATTTTTTGGCGGTGTACACCCTCTCTAAACAGGTTTTGTTGGAAAGTCGCTGGGAAATGTTTACCCATGGACGTACGTGGCGCACCCGCGGGGAGTTACTCCTACAACAATACCCCGACCGCAACTACGGAATTGGCAATAATGCCTCCGTCCTGGTAGCAGAGGTCAATGACAAAGGCACGCGGGACACCCTTAATTACTTGAATTACAATTCTAATCGGATCAAATTTTCTCCGGTGGTATTGCGGAAAATAAGGCGGAATCTATTCATCGGCCTGCAAGCCGACCTCGAATACGTGTACAAATACACCGTGACACCCGATCAATACTTCTTTCTCAACGCGGATTCCACGCGCATCCGCGATGTGCCTATCGCCGGTTTGAGGTCAGGAATGGGTTTTCAGATCCTGTTCGACAACCGTGATAACCTGATCAATCCCCTGAAGGGCACTTTTGTGGAATTCAACGACCGCCATTACGGAAAATGGCTGGGCAGCGATTATACCTTCAGTTATTACGCGCTGGAATTCCGCCAGTATCTCAACCCTTGGTCAAACCACACGCTGGCATTGCGCGGTCTCGCGAGTCTGGAATCTACCAACGATGCAGTACCCTTGCGGGCCTTGTCACGGGTGGGCGGACACAAATTCATCCGTGGCTATTTCAAAGGTACCTATCAGGATAATAATATGCTCGCATTCGAAACGGAATACCGCTTGCCTTTGTGGCGTGATGGGCAAGCCTCCAAGCTTTGGCAGGTATGGAAACGACTCGGCGTGGCAGGCTTTTTGGGGGGTGCCCAGGTGTTTAAGGATCCGAAACAGTTGTCGTTTAACCAATTCAACCTGGCAGCTGGCGGCGGGTTGCGCATTTTGCTCAACCCGAAGTCCCGCTCCAATATCCGGATCGATTATGCCATCGCCCTGCGAAATAATTCAGATGGACCGGGTAAGCGACAGCACGGATTTTATTTCTTCCTCGGGGAGGCTTTTTAATCACCGCTCAAAACATTAAAAATGTCATCCACACAGATACAGAAAAACGACCCCAAAACCATTCGGGCCTGGGTGATGTACGATTGGGCCAACTCGGTGTATGTGTTGGTGATCACCTCTGCTATTTTCCCGGCGTATTATAACCAGATCACCCGGCTGAACGGTTCGGGTGTAGTAGATATTTTCGGGATTCCCATGGAAAACACGACGGTGTACTCCGTTAATATGGGTCTGGCATTTGGCATCGTTGCCCTGATATCGCCCCTGTTGTCTTCGATCTCTGATTATACGGGCAACCAAAAGGGATTCATGCGCATGTTCTGTTATCTCGGGGTGCTTGGGTGTTCGATGCTTTTTTGGTTTGATGGGCGGGATCATTTGTATATTGGTCTGGCCGGTGCTTTGCTTTCCACCATCGGATATTCCGGGAGCATTGTTTTTTACAACTCCTATCTACCTGCTATTGCCACAGAAGATAGGCAGGACAAGGTTAGCGCCAGAGGCTTTGCGTTCGGATACACTGGCGCCACCATCCTCTTACTGATCAACCTAACCCTCATCATGAATCAAAAAAGGCTGGATATCACGGATAGCACCTTACTTCCGCGCGTAGCTTTTTTGCTGACTGGCTTATGGTGGCTGGGGTTTGCACAGATTACTTTTTCCGGTCTTCCCAATCGCATTCTCAATAAGCAGCCCAAAAGACAAAACCTCTTTAATAGCTATCATGAGTTGATCAAAATATGGAAACGCCTGAGGCAGGAGCGTGAGCTACGTACTTTCTTGCTTAGTTTCTTTTTTTATATCATGGGAGTGCAAACCGTGCTGTTTATGGCCGGCTCCTTTGGGGAAAAAGAAGTTCACCTGCAAGTTACGCAGCTGATTGTCATGGTGCTGCTGCTGCAATTTGTGGGTATAGCCGGAGCCTATCTCTTCGCCTGGATTTCCAAAAAACTGGGCAATATATCCAGCATTCGCATTGCTGTAGTGGTATGGATCATTATCTGTTCCGGATGCTACTTCATCATTACGCCCGTAGATTTTTACATCGCCGGCGGCTGCATCGGTCTGGTGATGGGCGGCATTCAGGCACTGTCACGCTCTACCTATTCCAAACTAATCCCCAAAACGGGCAACAACGCTGGCTACTTCAGTTTTTACGATGTGTGTGAAAAACTCGCCATGATGTGCGGATTGGTCATTTGGGGTTACATGGACAACCTGACCGGAAGCATGCGCACTTCTATTCTGTCGCTGGGGCTTTGGTTTTCGATCAGTCTGGTATTATTGGTTTTATTGGGGCGGATGCAGCGAAAAGAGAAGGCGGATTAACCCCTTTTTCCGCGCTTCCAATGTTTGGCGCCACACCCGGAACTTGTAGCTACAATGGTTGCCCCAATCAGGAGCGCACTTGTACCGAAACTTGCCAAGGTTGAGAAACACAATGTTTCTATTAAAATTGGATGTTCCCCTTCATCCCGAAACAATCCGATTTTTGCAAAATAGCACTGTGGAGATTTGCGATTACTTCGATCCGAAGGAGGATAAAATCAAGCCCACTTCGAATCGAAATAATCGTATATCTAAAATTACTCCTGATGAGGCTGTCCAAATTTTGGCAATTTCCGGGCAGCAGGACGGCCAAAATAATCGCGCACCCAGGCTTCTATTTGGTGTTCAGTCATTTGATCTGCAGATTCTACACCCAGCAGTTTCATCGCCTTGTGTTTTTCTTCAAGGAGGTTTTTGAGGCCATACTTGGCTTCTGAAGGCCCGAAAATGACCAATTCCTCTGTTGTAGGGTGAATATGGCCGAATATTTTATTGAAATAATGTTTTTCCGCATGATGTTGTCTTTCTTCAACGGTATGTTGGTTATTGCCTCCATGGGGTCCCCATTGAGTATCCATACGGGTATTTTCAATCGCAGCATGTTCCTCAACACCGGAGGAAATATGATCGACCACAATTACGCCATCTGGTTCGATGGGCAAATTAACAACCCATGCATTGCGAAGATCAAGCCAAATTCCTGTTTGCTTTTTCATAATATTGATGTTATTAACGATGTTCAAAAGTCCAACCTATTCCGCATAATCCATTTGATAAAGATCACCTATAAAGGTGATCTGCCTCATCCTGAAAATTGACTATCTTGAGGACTTTCGCTAAACATTTGATCCTTCTTCTGAAATTTTTTCCATGAACGAGACACCCCACCCCAACCAATCCATTCAGCATGATGCGGTATTCGCTGCCTCTACCCAATATTTTGAGGGCGACACCCTTGCAGCCACTGTTTGGATGAACAAATATGCGCTGAAAGATTCTGCAGGGAACCTGTTCGAACGAACGCCCGAGGATATGCACCGACGTATCGCCTCAGAACTAGCCCGCATCGAACAGAACTATCCGAACCCTTTGTCGGAGGCCGATATTCTTTTGGCAATCAAAGGCTTCCGGTATCTCGTGCCACAAGGCAGTCCTATGGCTGGCATAGGCAATAATTTGCAGATCGTCTCCCTTTCTAATTGCTTTGTAATTGGCGTGGAAGGAGACTCGTATGGGGCGCTCATGCGTTTGGACGAGGAGCAGGTACAACTCATGAAACGCCGGGGCGGTGTCGGACATGACCTTTCGCAGTTGCGCCCGGGTGGTTCGCCCGTGCTCAATACCGCCGTGACCAGTTCGGGAATTGTGCCATTCATGGAGCGTTTTTCCAATTCGACCCGTGAGGTTGCCCAGGATGGCCGACGCGGTGCGCTCATGCTCACACTATCCGTGCGGCACCCTGATATTGCCCAATTTATAGACGCAAAACTGGATACCACCAAGATCACTGGCGCGAACGTCAGTATTCGTTTGGACGATGCATTCATGCAGGCCATCGAATCGGGCAAACCTTACCGTTTGCGCTTTCCGGTGGATGCTGAAAACCCACGCGTGACGAAAGATATTGATGCAGGCTGGCTCTGGAAAAAAATCGTTCACAATGCATGGAGAAGCGCTGAGCCAGGGGTGATTTTTTGGGATACCGTTCTGCGTGAGTCAGTGCCTGATTGTTATGCAGATCTTGGTTTTCGCACGATCTCTACCAATCCGTGCGGCGAGATACCGCTTTGCGCCAATGATTCCTGCAGGCTTCTGGCGATCAATTTATTCTCTTTTGTACAAAAGCCCTTTGCTCCGGAAGCTCGTTTTGATTTTGAACTTTTTACAAAATACGTCCGTATGGCTCAACGCCTTATGGACGATATCATTGATCTCGAACTGGAGAAGATCGAGGCTATTCTGGAAAAAATTAAGCGTGATCCGGAAAGCGAGGATATTAAAAAGACAGAATACAATCTATGGCTTAAGATCCGTGAAAAATGTCAGCAAGGTCGCCGGACTGGGATTGGGATCACGGGCGAAGGCGATATGCTGGCTGCACTGGGATTGCGATATGGCTCCCCTGAATCGCTTGATTTTTGCGAAAACCTACACCGCCAATTGGCCCTTGAAACGTATCGAGGCTCCGTTGAGCTCGCCCGGGAGCGCGGGGCTTTCCCTATCTACCATACCGAGCGGGAGGCAAAAAACCCATTTATCCAGCGCCTCCGGGAGGCCGACCCTATACTATATGATCAAATGGAAAAGCATGGTCGGCGCAATATTGCCCTGCTCACCATTGCTCCCACCGGAACCACAAGCCTTATGACGCAAACCAGCAGCGGCCTTGAACCGGTGTTCCGAATCGCCTACAAACGCCGCCGGAAAGTAAACCCCACCGACAAAAATCCTAATGTGACTTTTGTAGATGAAACCGGCGATCAATGGGAAGATTACCATGTGTTTCACCATGCCTTCAAACTTTGGATGCAGCAAACCGGCCTTGATCCCGCACAAGCAGAACACATGAAAACAGAAGATCTGCAGCATCTCATTGAAAAATCACCCTGGTACCACGCCACGGCAGAGGATGTGGATTGGTTGGCCAAAGTCCAGCTACAAGGCCGCATCCAAAAATGGGTAGACCACAGCATCAGCGTCACCGTAAACCTCCCGGAAAACGCCACGGAAGAACTGATTGATAAAATTTACCGCACTGGATGGCAGTATGGTTGCAAGGGCATGACCGTGTATCGGGAAGGTTCGCGCAGCGGTGTTTTGATTAGCGGAAATGCTCAAAAACAAACGCAATTTCTTGAAACCGTACCACCCAAAAGGCCGGAAACCCTGGATGCGCTGGTGTTCAGTTTCATGAACAACGACGAGAAATGGGTAGCTGTCGTCGGCATCTATGAAAACAAACCTTACGAGATATTTACCGGAAGGGCGGTAGATTCTTTTTCCATTTTGAGCAAGATCAAGGAAGGGCGGGTATTGAAAGCCAAAGATCAGTCTGGTCGAAACCGCTACGATTTCCAATACCTTGATGCCGACGGTTATAAAGTAACCATCGAAGGATTGTCCCGAACCTTTGACAAAGAATACTGGAACTACGCCAAGCTCATTTCCGGCATTCTTCGCCACGGCATGCCCCTCCCCTATGTGGTGGATATGGTGGAAAACCTGCACCTGGATCCCCACTCACTCAGCACCTGGAAAAATGGGGTACTCAGGGCCTTACGCAAGTTTATCGCAGATGGTACGGTGCCCACACACGATACTTGTCCGTCCTGCAAAACTGCCTCGCTGGTGTATCAGGAGGGGTGTTTGCATTGTAAGAATTGCGGGCATTCGGAGTGCTCCTAAAGACTAATTTCCCATAATACTGGACATTTTTGTTTTGCCCCCAGACCTATAAGGTTTCGATTTTAGAAAATGTCCGGTAGTGTGCTAATTTCCTTGCCGGCGGATCAATTGTTGATCTGCCGGCCCCAAACTTACCCCAAACTGCTGAGCCTTTTGGTAATCTGACTTAGCTTCGGATATGTCGCCCGATCCTGCTTTTGCGCGGGCACGTTCGAGGTATGCTAACCCAAGATTTGGATTGAGTTTGAGGGCATTATCCAGGGATTTTACCGCAGATCCATAGTGCTTGAGGGTACGCTGCATCATGCCGCATTCGTACCACATTTGGGGGTCGTTGGGGTCAATTCTTACGTTATCCTCGTAATCTTTGGAGGCTTTTTCATACTCACCCTTTTTCAGATACACTACAGCCCGATTAGCGTATGCCGTTTTATTGTTCGGGTCAAGTTCGATACTCTCCGTGAGGTCGCTGAGGCATTGCTCATACATTCCTGCAAATCCATAGGCTGCACCCCGACTGGCGAGTGCATCACTTTTTGACCTGGGTATGATCCTCGGTTTAGAAATGGCCTCTGTGTAATCCTGAAGTGCCTTTTCAAGGAATTCCTTTTGTTGGCTTTTGTATTTTGATGAATTCGCCATGATAAAGTATGTCTTGCCCCGATCTTTAAAGAGCTCGGGATTGCCGGGATCCATTTCTATGCCACGATTATAGTCCTTCAATGCACCCTCATAGTCCCCACGCGTAGTAAGGAGGTATTTCCCCCGATTCCAATATGGGAGTACACTGCGCTCTTTGTCACCTTCCTGAAGGTTCATGACATAGGTCCAAAGGGTTTCCCCATCTTTCCAAATGGCTGATTGAAGGATGGTCCAGAGCCCAAAGACCAAGGTTAGTGCTCCAAGTACGGCGTAGACTTTTTTTGTTGCGTTTTCCTTTGTTGAAAAAATATCCAGGTAATCGGCTGCAATCACAAACAGACCAAAATAGGCCACATAAGTAAAACGATCGGCCATAAAGCCCTGTCCGGCGGCAAATATCTGGAGCACAAACATTACGTTGACCGTAAAGAACAAGAGGCCAAAAACCCAGGTTCGATATCCTTTTAACCAGGCCATTACAATCCCTGCCGCCACCAATGCAATCCCAGCCGGTGCAGCATACACCATCCACGACAATTGTTTTGGATAGGGATACAAAGGTGACATCGGATAAGGAACAAGGAATTTATACAGGTAGATAAGGTATGAATACGCCCCGATACACATCCGGTCGAGCAGGCTGAAATTCGTGAGCGTATCGTTGGTTGAGCCCTGCAATTGGAGCGTGTATAGGTTGATAAGGCCAAACGCCAGCGAGATCAACCAAAAAGGAGCTTTTTCCCAGATAAGTTTGAAATTTACTGGCCTGCGAAACCAAAAATCCAACGCGAGCATCGAAAGCGGGAGTGCAACAGCCTGCACTTTAGAGAAACAGGAAAGCAGTGCTAATAATACCATGATCCAGTAAGTTCGCTTCCGGCTCTCAGCAGTATTTGCCTGTTTCAGCCATTTCACATAGTACAACAGCGCCCAAAAAAAGAACATGGCAAACAGTACGTCCTTGCGCTCCGTAGCCCAGGCCACTGATTCCACGCGCATGGGATGTATGCCAAACAATAGCCCTCCAGTAAATACCCCCCACCGTCCAAAGCCCATGCTCCACAAGAGTCTCATCACGAAAAAAACGGTGAGCAAATGCATTAAAAGGTTGGTGAAGTGGGTGAGCGTGGGACTGAATTCACCTCCGTTCAGCGATTTCTCCACAGCGAAGGTGAGGATCGGCAATGGGTTATAGTTACCGATTACATTACCGGTTTTGGGGTCGAAAATATTGGGGATTGTGGTGGTCCATGGAATACCTTTCCCTACCAGTTGGAGATTCGGATTCTCTGTGATGTTTGCCGTATCATCCCAGTTCACAAAATCATGGCTGAGCGTAGGGAGATAGCAAGCGGCTGTGATGGCAAGCACGAAGAGGCCAAGTTGTAGCCAATTGCCTTCGCTGCCATTTTTTTTAAAGGGTGAAGCAGAGGACTTGGACTGCGTCCTTTGAGTCGATACGGAAACGGGCGTTTTAGCCATTTTGTCTTGAGTAGTAAAAGCTTGACAACAGATTTGGGGATTCACCACAAAGGACAATAAGTTTCATCAAGTTTTTTCAAAAATACCCTTGTGCCCTATTGTGTGAAATGGTGCGCAAAAGTAGAAAATTCAAACATTAGACTTGTTGTAGTATAAGCGCTTATTCAGGAATTGCTTTGGGGGTTACGTTAATTACCCCTCCCACTATTTTTCCCTTTCTGTGCCGGCGCATTTACTTTGTTAGGTGGCTTGACCTCTCGTTTAGGAGCAGGTGCCGGATTGCTGGGCCGTGTTTGTTGCGGCTGCCTTGGTACTGGTCTGCTCTCCTCCCATTTCTGACGGTGGTAGTCTTTTGCTTCGTCGGGCAGCGACCAGGGTTCTTTGGTGTGTATACGCTGGGCGGGGTTATCCGTTTTTGTACGTTCCCGACTCGGAGGCATGGGAGCTGGGGTCGGCTCTATGCGTGGCGGGCGTTCTGTGCTAGGGGTGGGAGCAGGTTCTGGCTTGGCAGGCGCTTTGGGTGGCGCCCAATCGGACCTTTTTTCTTGATTAATCTCGTTTTCACGCTTTATTTCCGTTTTAGCTGCCTCCCGGGAACGCTGTAAATCAGGATATTTTCGCATATTTTTGTCGAGGTACTCTTCCTGGCTAACCGGTGTCTTTGGGTTTTTGGCATTGTAAGTCTGTCTCCCCGTTTCAAACTGGCCATATTCTTTGAGCCTTTCTGGCAATCGGGTTTTGTCTGACAGAAAGTCGTCCGAAATAACAGCACGGTTGCGATCATGCCAATCCCGTACCCCCATGGTAATCGTAGTTCCTGAGTGCCGATGACCATCATAGTGGTTTACAAAATGAGTGGATAAGTGGTTGTAGTGCTCATGGTGGTATGGACGGTCGAAATACCAGTGCATAAAATAGTACGAAGGGAAATACACAACCACCATGCCATGCGGTTGAAAATACCCCCCACAGTCCCACCACCAAGGATAGGGTCGCCAGCGCGGATAGGAATCCCACCAAGGATACCCGTACCAGTATGGATATGGGTTGTAGTAGTGATGCAAAACGATTGGATCGTCCTGATCGTAATATTCACCATTATAATATAGGTCATCGCCAGAATATTCGTCTGTCTTGTAGCCGTTCTCTGTGGCGTATTCTTTGGCAGCGGATTGCAGCTCGGCTTTGGCATCCGGGTCGTTTTCGAGGCTGGTTTTCCAATTTTCAAGTTCTTCGGCTTGGGAGCGGGCAACAGCCAGATTGAGCGAATCCATTTTTTGGATGACCCAGGCCGGATTGTCACGATAGGTTTCGCCGACTAAAATTGAAAATCTCAAATCCTCATTGAGCAAGTCAATAACCTCTGGCAACCCCAAGAGATGCTCAAAAGCTTGTTGAGCCGGGGCCGAATATCCAGCGATTAAGCGATCAAAGGCCCGGCGGGTAGTCTGATTCAAATCATTGATCTGCACGAACGTAGGCATCTGCCAGGTAACCACACCGTAGGCATCTTCGCGTTTGCTGTCGGGCAATACCTCGAGTGCTTTTCGGAGTGCATCGGGCTTGTTTTTTTGCTGCACCAAAACGGCCGTCAGTCCCGGGTAGCGGCTTAAGTCATAAAATACCTCCTGGGTACTGCGCGGAAAATCCTCCAGGAGGGTGCGGAAGGCAGCGCTGGTTTTTTCGCGCATATCCTGCATTTTGATGAACACTTCCGGATACTTCGTGGCTTCCAGAATGGCCAATCGGGTTTCTGAAGGATACAAAATAAGTGCGTCAACGGATTTTTTATTCTCGTCTGCCAGATCCTTCAGCAGGGCAACATCGGTTTGTGCAAGAACGGTATATTGGTTAACTACCAATAAAAGCGTACCCACAAACCATAATTTAGGAATGAATTGCATAACTTGATATTATAATTTGGTTACAAAATTGGGGGCGATTATGGAGGAATGCGGCAATACAGATCATTATGGAACATGATTTTAGGAGCCACCGCATAAAAGATAAGCCCAAATCGAAGCTTTTGGACTTGATTTAACTCAAAAGACACGGCGTAGCAAAAATCTCCATTCGATGGTTTGAATATATAAAGACAGCTTGACTACATTTGGGGACTGACTAAATCAAACTATAAATGCAACACACGCTCTCCATCGGTGCAGACATCGGCGGCACCCACATCACCTGTGCGGCGGTAAAAATCCATGAAGGCAAACTTCTAACGGAAACCCTATCAAGGGCTACCTATAATCACGAATCATCGGCAGAGACCATTCTCCAAAGTTGGGCGAAGGCCTTGAACAACACGCTTTCCAAAATAGACGAATCACAACTGGCTGGTATCGGCTTTGCCATTCCAGGGCCTTTCGATTATCAAAACGGTATTTCGGAGATGGAACACAAGTTCAAAAACCTGTTTGGACTTCATATTCCAAGTGCCTTAAAACCCTTGCTGGACACTCAAAAAGACTTACCCATGCGGTTCTTGAACGATGCTTCCTCCTTTGCAGTCGGGGAATCCTGGTTGGGCGAAGGGCAGGGGTTTCAAAAAGTGGTGGTCATAACCCTGGGAACTGGTTTTGGCTCAGCATTCATTGAAGATGGCGTGCCTGTTGTATACGGGGAAGAGGTGCCCAAGGAAGGTTGTCTCTGGCATTTACCCTTTAAAGACAGCATTGCAGACGACTATTTTTCGACCCGCTGGTTTATAGGCGAGTACCTCAAACAAACTGGTTTTTCCATTTTAGGGGTGAAGGATCTGATGGATAAACCAAGCACTGATGCCGTAGCCCGGGATCTCTTTTTACAGTTTGGCCAAAATCTGGCCGATTGTCTGGCAGCTCCGCTCCAAAAATTTGGTGCATCAGTTTTGATCATTGGGGGCAATATCGCGCATGCATTGCCGCTGTTTGGCGATAAATTCAGCGAAGGTTTGGCCAAAGCAGGTGTTTCTTTGAACGTTGTGGTTTCCAGACACAGCGAACACGCTGCGCTGATCGGTAGCGCCCGGCTGCTCGATGATGCCTTTTGGGGAAAAGTATCCGCGCAATTGCCCAACATTTAGCGCGCATTGCCAGGCTCGCTGTTGTCCAGATAGTATAACATAAACTCGTCAATGGTTTTATCTGGCCTATTCAGCTCCATTTCTATCTGGAATCTACTGCGTTGATATTCAAAGTAATTTTATTGGGTTGACAAAAATCATTATATGGCCTAATAGTAGTCATTCTTCAATAAAGCAGCATACCGAAATTTTATCCCTGACAAACACTTTATAGCTAAAATTAAAAAATAGGTTTGTGACTTTAAATTTGTGCCTGAGAAGGCCTTTTCCACAAGGTCCATTCAAACAGCAGGTAAAAAACAATTAATCCAGGCCACCAATCTTCCCGAAAAGCCAAAATGACGGCCAAATGCCACAGAATAAAACTACGGACCGTGGCGGCTATTGACACGGAAGCATTGGCTTCTGTTTTTTCACTGGTAATATGAGCGTAGATCTGTCCCGCTACGGCAATAACCGTCGCCAGGCCCCAAACCACTTTTGACCAGCCATCGGAAAAGGTAAGGGCTGCCCCCCACCCTGCACTCAACAAAACCAACAGATCTCCGACCCAAACGGTTGGATTCCAGCCAAACACCACCGGAAAGGTGTTGTATCCGGTTGCCCGATCAGCACTAATGTCCTTCAAATACCCCATCAGGACGAAGTTGGTATAGGTAAAAAAACTGAGTGCCATGACCGGGACAATATCTTTGAGGTGTTCCGGAAGCCCCGTTCGATCCATGGAAACGTACCCGATCAGGGGCAGCAACGCCACGATCCAGGCATTGTAAAACGGTCCGGCAAACCAGTAGCGTCGTTTAAAAAAGGTATAAGTTGCCAACCCAAGAATGGACAGCGCTCCAGCGAAGGCATTCCATGGATTCAGGAATACGAGTACGCCCACACCAGCCACCAATCCAATCAAACTCACCGTGCCGATCGCTTTCGTAGAAACAATGCCTTGCGACAATGGACGATAAGGTGCTGAGAGCCGATCTGTATCAACCTGAAAACAATCTGTCAACGCCTGGCCGAAACCATAACTGAGGAAAAGGGGTAAAAACCCTAAAAAAAGCAAGTTCGGCGGAAGCGGTTCTACCGGAGCGGCTGCAATACCTGCAAGGCCTGCCGCGCCAGACACAAAGAGCAGGTATGGCCGCATATGAATCAAATAAGCCTTCCAGAATCGCGCGGAATAAACGGGATAAGGAGCATTTGTCATGATCAGAACGATTTAGATTAATTAATATATGGCAGCTTTTTTATAGTCCCAGGAGGGTGATCGCTTGGGGGATCACAGAAAACCGAACTTCTGTGGTTTGAAAAACCTCGCCGTCCATTTCCAGGGCTACCAGTGTTTGCATTTGCACCGACAGCTCTTTTTTTGCAATACTGAGCGTCTTAGGACGCCCTCGGAAATGCCCTTTTGCGAGGCCGGCTAACACACCGAGCAATTCAGTTTTTTTCATATCCAGACAGGCATTCAGCCCAAAAAATCCATCGTCCCGCTGCACCGGATCGTCAAAATGAAAACTACCTGATACGTACGGACTTTTCAAAACTGCCAGATTGGAAAGTTTGGTTTCCAATACTTCCCGTTCAAAAGCCAGTATTGCCTGAAAATTTTTAAACCTCATAATGGTTCTTAACGCTGCGTAAACAATGGCTAAATCAGTCCAGCGGTCTTTCGTAAATTGAACAAACCAATCTCCGTGATTGAAAAACCAATTGGCTTCTGCGGTAACGCCCAGACTGGCATTGGCGATAAAATATTGAACTTTCCATTCACCGGATGTGTCGCGAAATTCAGCCTTTCCCACATCCACCAAACTTGCAGTCTGAGTCTCCAAACGGGTAGGCAAACCCTGCAAAAAATGCTGTTTTGGTTTGATAAAATCATTGCTGGAACCCAATCCTATACCCCCCAGGATCAACTGTCGCGCATCTTCTCCTGTTTCCCGCAGGAGCAGGTTGAGCAAGAAATTGGCACTCCCGTCTCCTCCTGCAGATACAAAACCTTGCACCCCTTCCTGAAGCAGCGCCTTCAATATCGGCTTCAGATCGGTGGGCGGATGAAAGCTTATGACGCGCGTGCCCGGAGGCAAGCGCAAGGCCACTTCAGCAGCAATGCTTTCCCATCTCCGGGCAGCCCGACCATTATTGGCGTCGAGATTGACCAGTACGGCATATTTTGTGGGCATCGCAGGCTTTCTATTTTTTGACAATGGGTGAATCCCAGGCTAAGCGGAGCACTTCGGCCAGTTTATCAATATCGGCACGTGTATGTTCTACCGTAATGCTGATCCTGAATCTTTCTTCACCCTCCGGAACCGCAGGATATTCGATCGAATTGAGGAAAATGCCCTGCTCGTGAATGAATTGATTGGCCTTACGCACATCCATCCAGTCAGGTACTTTCAATGCGATAATGGCCGCTTCCGGTTTTGAGATCACCCCAAAAGGTTGGAGTTTTTTGATCGCATAACGGGCATTGTCCAGCAATACATCCCGGAGTGCCGGCTCCCTTTCAATAACATCAATTCCAGCCAATACCGCCGCAAGGGTTACCGGCGTAAGTGCTGCTGAAAACATATATGAACGAGCAAAAAAGCGCATATAATCAATCAGCTCCTTGGGCCCGGCCAGGAAACCTCCGGTCATGGCAAATGACTTGCTGAAGGTTCCCATGGATAGATCGATCTGTTTTTCCACGCCAAAATGCTCCGCCGTGCCACTTCCGGATTTACCTAAAACGCCCGTACCATGTGCGTCATCAAGCAATATGAACCCGCCATATTTTTTTACCAACGGGACTATTTTGTCCAGCGGGGCCAAATCACCATCCATAGAGTAGACGCCTTCAACCGCTACAAAAAGGGTGTCTTTGGTGGTTTTGGAAAGTTGGGCCAGTTTTGCTTCCAAATCTACCAGATCATTATGGGCAAATTTAGTAGCGGGTACCTGCGTCATCCGCATCCCATCAAACAAGGAGGCATGGCTTAACTCGTCGTACAAAATATGGTCGTTTTCTTGTGCCAGAGCAACCAACATACCCAGGTTAGCTCCATAGCCGCTGGAAAAAATCATAGCGGCCTCCTGATGTTTCAGTCGGGCAAGCCTTTCCTCCAGTTCGCTCATCAAGCTGGTATATCCATTGAGCAAAGGTGGACCTGCCAGACCTGCGCCATATTTATCCATGGCCTCGGTCACCTTTTTTTTCATATACGGGCTATTGGCCATGCCCAAATAATTATTGGATGCAAACATGATCATTTTGCGGTTTTCGGCTGTGTTTGCATCCCAGATCGTTACTTCGCGGCTTTGTGGCGTTAGTACTTTTCGGCAGTAAGTGTAAATGTGCTGCCCTTTCAAATAGTTGATAAACTTTGAAAAGAGCGGGATATATTCCCTGTTCTTTAAAGACTTATTCGCAGTAAGAAAGGTATGCAGATTGGGGGTCTCCTCTACTGTATTGGAGGTAGCGGTTGTTACCCGTTTTGGATCTGTATTTGCCATGATGCTTCTAAATTTAAAAGTTGAGCAAGAAATGTTTGCGGATCTCCGCCGGATTCGACGTAGGTATTTGCAATTTTAATAGGGTCGATCGGTATATATCCCCCCTTTGAAACACGGATGGTACAGCCTTTGGCCGCTGTACAAATCCCGATACGAAGTGGCTTCCAATTCAATTTTTGGGCTTCTTCTAAAAAGTGCTTTTCTTTTGCAGGAGCAATGGTAAAAAGCAATTCAAACTCTCCATGCGGCCCTGCCAGAAAGATCCAGGCAGGTATTTGCTTCGCCTGACAGATCGCCAATGCTGCTGCATGTGTCATCGTTGACAACGGAATATCTATTTGAAATCCTATTGAATTCACCTCCAGCAGATTGGTCATTCCGTGAAAAAAGCCATCGCTGGTATCAATGCATGCGGTTCCTAAATGGCGGATCAACGCACCTTCTTTTAACCGTGGAATGGGTTGATAAGGAACCTGCTGAGTACCTCCGGCCAATAAAACGCTAAAAGCATAAGCACTGCCCAGGCCCATCGGGCCGGTACTATACAGCACATCGCCGGCATTTGCCCCTTTTCTGGCAATGACAGGTTCGCCGGCAGGGATCAGGCCGATCGCAGTCCCCCCCATCTGCCACTCTTTTGAATCGTTGGTATCGCCGCCCAATACAAAGACGCCGGTTGCTGCACAGGCCGCTGCGATCCCTCCCTGAACAGCTTGCAGTTTTTCAGCTGGAAAATCAGGCGGCAGACTTTCCGATAAAAGCAGCCCTAAAGGCCGGGCGCCAACCGCTGCTAAATCGCTGAGATTGACCACCACAGTCATCCAACCAATATGTGCCGGATCGCTATATAATCCTGAAGCAATTTCTTCAGCAATACAGTCGGTTGTAACAGCCAATACACTTCCATCCGGCAAACGCAGCAATTCGGCATCACTTTCCAGCAACTGATTGATTTGCTGTGGTGAGCGGCGAAACTGGCTGCTGAGTTGTTGGAGAAAAGCGTTTTCGAGGAGTTCAAACTTCATAATCGATCCGTTTTATGGTCAAAATAACCTGACCTTAGGGTACGAAAGTGGGCACATTATGCTCCCTTAAGCCATGATTCGGATCATTAGAAACCATGATTTTAATTAAATTGTCAGCCATGCCCATTACAAGAGCGATAATCTCAACGGGGAGGCAATACGGATCTGGCTATACTCGCTACAATGGTGGGGTTTAGTGTGATGATGATCACACTACTGGACATTTTCTAAAATCAAGACTTATAAGGTTTTTGGAAACCTTATAGGACAGGGGGCAAAACAACGATGTCCAGTAGTGTGGATGATGATACTTTTCGTTGGCGTAGTAATATCTGCTCAAAGTGCCGCTTTTCGAAAAAAGCGCCGCTTTGTACTTTCCACAATAAAGCTGTACAGGATTGCAATCCCGATCATAAATCCAAGCAAGGACATTGGCAAAGGCTCCAGGCCCACTTTCCTTCCAAGTGGCAGATAAGGCAAAAGCAAGGTAAACGCCACCGTTGCAATGCTTGCCCCAAGCAACCAACGCGAGGGCCGGCTCTTAAGCGCAGGGCGGACCGTTCGTATGATGAGCAGTACCATGATCTCGGTCAGCACCGATTCTATGAACCAGCCTGTCTGAAATGTTGTCTCACTGGCTTTGAAGATTAGCAGTAAACAACCGAAAGTAAGGTAGTCAAACAGTGAACTCTGAATACCAAAGACCACCATAAAGCGACGGATGAGCGCTATATCCCAGTGTTTTGGGCGACTCAGTTGTTCATCGTCCACATTATCAGAAGCTATCGTGAGGGCAGGTACATCAGAGAGAAAATTGAGCATCAGGATTTGGGCAGGCAATAAGGGTAACCAAGGCAGAAAAAGTGAAATGCCTGCCAGGCTGAACATATTTCCAAAGTTGGCACTCGTGGTGATGAAGATGTATTTCAGGGTATTGACGTACGTTTTGCGTCCGTCAAGAATGCCTTTTTTAAGCACCTCCAGGTTTTTCTCCATCAAAACAATGTCGGCAGCCTCTTTGGCTACGTCCACGGCGGAGTCCACTGAAATACCTACATCGGCGGCTTTAAGGGCCGGAGCGTCGTTGATGCCATCGCCCAGATACCCCACTACATTGCCATTGGCACGCAACGCCCGAATTAGTCGTTCCTTTTGCTGCGGTTCCACTTCAGCAAAAAGGTTGACCGAATGTACTTTACGGGCAAGTGCCGCATCTCCTAAAATAGAAATATCATGCCCGGTGAGCAGTTTTTGAGCATCGATCCCGATTGTACGGGCTAAATGGGCAGCGGCCAGATGGTTATCACCTGTAATAATTTTAAGGGTAATGCCCAGATCTTCCAGACTTTGGAGGGTATCGGCGATGTCGGAACGCGGTGGGTCTTCGAGCAAAAGAAAGCCGAGAAATACCATTTCAGTCTCGTCATCCTTGTTGATGAGGGGATCTCCGGTCACGTCTTTCCAGGCAATCCCTATGGTGCGAAATCCCTGAGCACTTTGGGTTTCGAATTGCTGCATAGCCTCCTTCCGCACACTTTCAATGTCCACCAGACTACCATCGGGCATTTCGACACGATTGCAGACCGATAACACTTCCGCAAGGGCGCCTTTAGTGATCATTAGTTCTTTGGCGCCATCATAAACAACAACACTAAGCCTTTTTCGCAAAAAATCATACGGCACTTCATCCTTTTTCGAATAAGATCCAACTTCCATACCCGTCATTTTGCGAATGGCTTCGTCCAATGGATTGGTAAAACCAGTTTCAAAATAGGCATTGAGCCAGGCGAAAAGCCGTACCCTGTCATTCGTCTGACCGTCGAAACCAAGGGTCCCGGCTACGCTTGCCTCACCCGTAGTCAGCGTTCCTGTTTTGTCTGAGCAAAGGATATTGATTGCACCAAGGTTCTGAATCGCATCCAACCTTTTTACGATAACCTTGTCACGAGCCATCCGGATAGCCCCGGCTGAAAGCGTGGTGACCATGATGGCGGGTAAAAGCTCCGGGGCAAGCCCTACAGCCAGGGCAATTGAAAACAGGATACTTGCCGCGATGGGCTTTCCAAGAAAAAGGTTAAAGATGAGGATACCTGCAGACAAAACGAAGGTCATTCGAAGGAGCAGGTAGCCAAATTTGCGAATGCCCGATTGAAACGAAGTTTCTGGCTCAGCCTGGCCCATCTGGGCACTTATTTTGCCAAATTCAGTTTCGCCACCGGCCAGTACTACGACTACCTTGCCACTACCACTCATTACACTTGAGCCTTCAAACAAGACATTTTTACGTTCAGAAAGCGAAGCGTCTGCGTCTGAAATACCAGGTTCTTTTTCCGCTGGAAAGGACTCACCAGTAAGGGCAGATTCGTTGGCATGCAGGTCCGTGGATTCCAGGAGCAGGCAATCACCTGGTACTACATCCCCAGCAGAAAGCAGCACTATATCACCCGGCACAACGGCTACTTTGGGGACTCTTTTAAGTTTGCCCGCACGCATCACATTGCAATGGATATGCATCATGGCCTGGAGTTTCTGTACTGCCTTACTGGCGCGATATTCCTGCCAGAAACTGATGGATCCAGTTAAAAAAAGGATAGAGATCAGAATGATTGCGTTACTCCAGTCGCTCATGGAAGCTGACAATATTGCTGCAAATACCAGCAGCAAAACCAAGGGAGAAGCAAACTGTCTGACAAACAAGCGCAGAATATCCAACCATTCCGGCTGGTATTTGTCAGCTTTTCTGCGGTTTGCCAACCTGCTTGCTGCCATTGCATTGCTCAGCCCGTTTTCTGAGGTGCCAAGATTTTGGAGAACTTCTTCCGGGGCTTGTTGCCAGAATGGATTGGGCATGACTACATATTAGTTTTACGGTACATCACAGGCACTTCATACGAAGCTTATCGCATATACTTCCTGTATAAAGCAGCATAATAACACAGCTAATACTCAAATTGAAAGCATTGAATGTAAACCTACACAAAGTTGGGTCACTAAGTTACGTCCAGGTATTGATAACAATCAGGGATTGCAATGATCTTTTATTTAAATCATCCGGTACTGTGATTACGATCCTGTTTCATAGTGATGGAAATCATACTCTTATGCGGTAGCATCCTGCAATTTTGCTGCGAAAAATAACCTTCTACTAAAAACGTTACTGTTTAAATTATGAAAACGATAATCGTTTGTACTGATTTCTCCCACAATGCCAGTCATGCTATACTTTATGCTGCTTCATTGGCCAATGCTACAGAGTCACGCCTGATTTTGTTTCACTACTTCAATTATCCGGTTCCTGCAACGGATCTTCCGGCGGTATTTCCATCCGTTTTCGTAGATGAGATGGCGGCAGGCTTTGAGCATCGGTTGCAAGAGATCAAAACGGAACTAACGCGCAGTTATCCGATTGACATAGATTGCAAGGTTAGGTCTTGGACCCTATCCAGCGATTTATTAGAGGTTTTTCAGGAGGAGCAGGCCGATTTGGTCGTTATGGGGATGCATGGACAAAGTGCAGTGCTTAACACGTTGATTGGCAGCGCAACTTCTGCTGCGATCCGGCGAGGAAATTTACCCATACTGGTGGTGCCACATGGGGTGGTTTTTCATCCTATCCGAAAGATTATCTTCTCCTGCGATGACCAGACGATTGAGAACACGGAAACCATTAAACCCTTATTAGACCTGGCAAAAAGTTTCGATGCTTATATCGAGGTATTGACCTTATTCGATCTGGAAAAGACTCCGTCATTGGTGCCTCAGGACCATCTATCCGCAGCCAAAAACTCCCTGCAGGTTCAACTGGCTGGAACACGCCATGGATACACTTTTGAAAATGAAAGGGCCGTAGATAAGGGTATTCTGTATGAAGCTGCCCGCAGTACTGCGGATATGGTAGCAATGATATCTCACCACCACTCCTTTTGGTTCAACCTGTTGAATCAGAGCAAGACACAAAAGGTAGCGGCAGCCATTACCTTGCCCTTACTTGTAATGGGAGAAAAAGTTGCAGTGCTGTCATCATCAGAAGGGTAAGATTGTTAAAGATCACATTTCTGGATGACGCCCATCATTTTGTTTCAATTTTTCATCCTGGAATTTTGCCCTATAATTTTCACTCAATTACTATATTATGAAATTCGAAAAAATTCTTTCTTCCTTCGTTTTATCAGTTATGCTGATACCGATTGCTCAAGGTCAATTTACAGACCGGGGTCGATTTATGTTAGGATCGGCGGTTGGTTTTGCCACCAACTCGTCCAAGACCTCTTTGGCGAATGCCGCTGAATCGGAGCCTAAGAACACACAATGGAACATATCCCCATCAATCGGCTATTTTCTGTTCAATAATTTGACACTGGGGATTGGTCTTGATTATACCTCCAGCAGTGAAACACGGGCGGGAGAAGACAAAACCAAAGATGCCGATTTACTTTTTGGTCCATTTGCAAGATACTATTTCCCATTTGGTGATAAAGCGATTTTCTTACAAAGCAATTTTGGCTTTGGCAATTCAGCGGATAACCTGACCGTTGATGGCGCAAAACAGAATATCAACACCAATATCTTAGCAGTAGGTGTAGGGCCTGGTTTCACCATTTTTTCAAATGATGGTATCGGTATTGAAGCTTTGGTAAAATACAATTACGCCCGAAGCAAGTTTGATATTGACCTTGCAGGGGTGAAAACCACCACGACCACCAAGACCAATCAGATTGCCTTGTCCTTGGGCATACAAGTTTATTTCGCTGGTTTAAAGCGATAGGGTTTAGAAGATTGTCCGCCTCCTACTTTTGTAATGGCTGTGGTTTCAAATTGGAATCGCAGCCATTTTTATTAACGCCAGAAGTGGTTGCCATCTATGCAATTTCTCATCATTAAAGGGAATGGTTGCCCGAATGACAATCCGAAATTTGAAGCAGCGGTAAGCTTTACGCCAGACTACTGGACATTTTCTAAAATCGAGACCTATTAGGTTTTCAAAAACCATATAGGTCTGGGGACTAAACAAAAATGTCCAGTAGTATGGCTTTACGCTATCTGATGAAACTCCTTGTGATAAATGCGTAGCAGTAAAATAAACAATGAAATTAAGATGGGCCCGAATACGAATCCGATAAATCCAAATAATTGAAGCCCTACCACCACTCCGAACAAGGTAATGAGGGGATGGGTGTGACTAATTTTATTCAACAGCCACATCCTGGCGAGATTGTCTACAGAGCCCATGATGAAAAAGCCGTACAAAAAGATCAGAACTGCCTTGCCATCATCTCCCTGCGAAAGAAACAGGAGTGAAAGTGGTACAAAAGCCAAGGCAACACCCAAAACAGGCATCATTCCAGAAACAAAAGTAATGGCAAACCACATCCAGATATCTTCCACACCTATCAGCCAATAGATCAGTAGTCCTGCAAGTGCCTGCACAAATCCCATTAGTGGAATACCGATCGCATTGCCCCAAACCATATCATTGAGTTGCTTGCGGACAAATATAACATTGTCGTGGCGTAGTGGCATCCACTCAAAAAACGACTGCTCCATTTTTTTTCCCTCTGTCAGCATGAACCACAATATAAAAAAGGTGGCCAGTAACAGTCCAAGTCCATTTATGGTGGCTCCTACCAAACCCTGTGCGGCAGCAACCAGCCATTCACTTAAGTGATTCATATTGTCTGGGGTGAGCAGCGAGATACTGTACTTGATTTCCAAGTCTTTGATGATCGATTCGGCATTTTGACGGATTGTTTCGGAGTTCTGAAGCACGAATAAAATCCGTCCTTGGAGCATAATATACAAGCCGTTAAACAGCAAAAATACCACCATAAAAGACAACAACAGCAGCACGGCAGAGGCCACATGGTTCGGCCATTTCCAACGTCCGGTGAGGTAAGTCTGAGGGGCTTTCAATAAAACGAATAACGTGTAGGAGCCCAACAGCGCAGGTACAAAAAACTGGAGATTCCAGAAAATCACCCCAAAAAGGCTCGCAATGAGTAAGATGAGAAGTACCTGTCGAATCTGGCCGGCGGAAATTTGGTTCATAATTTAGCTGAGATTGAGCCCTTTTTTAGCGAAAAAAAAGCAGGTTGTTCGTTTTGAACGACCTGCGAAAGGTAAAAATATTCCGGAGATACTACTTTAATTCAATCGGCTTGACTGGTTTTACTTGGGCATTTTCCTTGGGCAGCTCAATTTTCAACACGCCATCTTTATGTTCAGCAGAAATGCCGTCTTTGTTTACATTTCCTGGAGGTGTAAAGGAGCGGCTAAACCGACTGTAGGAGAGTTCACTCAGGGTGAATGACTCGTCTTTGCCTTCTTTTTCCTGCTTGGTCTCGACTGAAATAATCTGGTTCTTAGTATACCATCTATGTAGACAAAGTTAAGGTCATATATATTCCAAAAAAAATGATCTGTGTCATATCAAAAGTTGATTTTCGTGGATGATCAATATCACCCTTTACCCCAACGCCTATCATCTCCCCAATAAATCTGAAGTTGCCATCTTGCAGCCTAAATAACCTATTATTATATGATTATAGAAGTTAGCGGTGACATCCTATTGTCTAAAGCTCAAGCCATTGCGCATGGTGTTGCGCCGCACGATCACTTTGAGCATGGATTGGCCCTCAGCCTTCGGCAAGATTTCCCTTCAATGGTCAAAGATTTTCGGCACTGGTGTCGCCAGACAAATCCAGAAACGGGTAGTGCTTGGATTTGGTCTGGGGCAGAAGGCAAGCGCATTGTAAGTCTCCTTACGCAGGAACCTGCCTCCGGACACAACGGCCACCCTGGCAGCGCCTCCTTGCAAAATGTTGGCCATTCACTGCGCGAATTAAAAAAGATCATCCAGAAAGAAGAGATCAAAAGCATCGCCCTTCCTCGCTTGGCTTCTGGATTAGGTGGTTTGAGATGGGAGCTTGTAAAGGATTTGATTTACAGCATATTAGGCGATTCAGAAGCAGTTGTGTATGTCTATTCTACCTTTGTGAAAGGCCAGACAGCTGAAGAATAAATTTATAAAATCGTCTACTAACTATGAATCCAAACAACGTTTTTACTGCTTTTCTTTACGCCAATTCAACACGCCTTTTGAGGTTGGCCATTGCTGTCAATTATTTTTGGTTTGGCATGCTGAAGTTTTTCAGCGGATTAAGCCCTGCAGAGGATTTGGCAAAAAATACCATCCGAATTTTGACGTTCGGCTTCATCCCCGACAATGTCAACCTCCTGCTACTGGCCATTTGGGAAGTGGGGATTGGCGTGATATTCCTGAGCGGTCGATTTACCAAATTGGGCGCTAATGCAGCTGTTTTACACATGATTTTTACATTTATGCCCCTATTTTTCTTTCCAGAGGTATCCTTCTCACACGCACCTTATGGGTTTACAATTGTGGGACAGTACATCGTAAAAAATCTGGTGTTTTTGGCAGCCTTAGTAGCTATCCTGAAATCAGAAAATTCCTTAGTAACACGGGTGGCCTAATGGTTTCAGGGCAGACGATCTGCCAACCAAGAGATTCTTTTCCAGCGATTAAAATAGCAGTCTCGTGCGAATAAGGCTCACTAAAATACTAACCTTTGAAATGGCGCATGCCCTACCGGGTTACGATGGGGCATGCCGCCATATCCATGGGCATTCCTTTCGGCTTGAGGTCTGTGTACTGGGTGAACCACTACAACAACAGGGGCATCCTAAAAGTGGCATGGTGATGGATTTTAAAACCTTGAAGCAGATTGTAAATGAAGCATTTATCAACATTTACGACCATGCGCTTGTGTTACCTGATACGACTTCGCCTGAGGTCATAAACGCCTTGCAAATTCATTTTGGCAATGTATTAACCCTCCCGTTCCAACCAACCTGTGAAAATATGATCGCCATTTGTGTGGATGCGCTGCGCCCAAAAATGTTGCCAGGTGTACAATTGTGGTGCGTTCGACTTTCCGAGACTGCATCTTCGTTTGCAGAATGGTACGTGACGGACGAGGTTTGATTTTTTATTGACACACCAGTTTATCATTCAAAATGGCCACACCACATATCGAAGCGAAAATTGGAGAAATTGCTGAAACGATCCTACTGCCTGGCGATCCATTACGGGCAAAAGCCATTGCAGATCATTACCTGTCAGACGTCGTTCAGTTTAATCACGTCAGAAATATGCTGGGATATACCGGGCTATATAAGGGGAAAAGAGTTTCGGTGATGGGAACTGGTATGGGCATGCCTTCCATGGCCATTTATTCGTACGAACTCATACAGGTATATGGCGTAAAAAATCTGATCAGAATTGGTACGGCCGGTGCTTTACAGGAAAATCTGAAACTCCATGACATCGTCGTCGCACAAGCGGCCTCCACCGATTCAAATTTTGGAAAACAGTATGGTTTGGACGGAGAGATAGCAGCCATTCCGGACTTCCAATTACTGCTTAATGCCCTAAAAGAAGCGGAAGCCTTAGGCTTGAAGTATCATGTGGGAACAGTATTGAGTTCCGATGTTTTTTACCATATTGACAAGGATAATTGGAGAAAATGGCAAAAAACAGGCGCGCTTTGTATTGAAATGGAGGCATACGCCCTGTTCCTGAATGCCGCATACCTGGGCGCGGCTGCCCTTGCGATTAACACGATTTCTGACTCTTTGGTCACTGGAGAACAACTTTCACAGGAGGAGCGACAAAATTCTTATGCCGATATTATGAAGGTAGCAATGGGATTAGTTTGAGGCTTCCCGTGTATATAGGATTAGTCATGTATCTGACATTTGTAGAAAAAAAAAGCTCCTCGAGAGGTACAAGAAAAAAATTGGCTCTATGTTTGCAGACTAAATACTCTTAAATAAACATACCCATGCGAGTTATTTCAAAATCAGGAGAATACGGGCTGCGGGCATTGATGTATATGGTAGCACATCGGGAAGAAGGAGTATTTGTAAGCATCCGCGATATGGCTGAGCATCTTGACATCTCATTCCATTTTTTGACCAAAATTCTGCAAAGCCTCACTCAAGCCGGTTTGCTCAAATCCTATAGGGGGCCGAACGGTGGTGTGGCCTTCAATATCTCACCCGAAAAAGTGCTGCTTAGCGACGTGGTACGCATACTGGAAGGTGACGATTTTTTTGACAAGTGCCTGCTAGGTTTGCCGGGTTGTGGCAAGTTGGCTCCTTGCCCGATGCACAATATTTGGAAAGAAATCAAGGGGGCGCTCAAACACGAATTTGAGACCACTTCGATGGCTGAATTGGGGCAAGCAGCACTGTTGAACAGGATTGGGTTGGTTTCGTAAGCAATGACAGCGGGATTTTTTTGACTGTATTTAGGACAAAATACTCTTATATATTATTTTACCTAAAACGAATCATTCGACATACGTTTAAACCCTACATTTCAAACCTTTTTTATGAGCCTAAATTATTTGCAGCTGCCTTAGCTACCATTTTGCTGAACATCTCAAACTCACACCTTCACTTCACACAGGATAAATCTGGTTTTCCCATCTCAGCCAGGTTGATTCAAAAAAAATGAACAATGAAAGAAGAAAACGGAGCCTCCAATAACGGCACCCCAAAGAGCATCAATTACTTTATGAACACGAAGAATTGGTGGCAGCCGCTGCTGTTCATTTTGGTTACCAGTATTGCCGGCGTAGGCATGATTGGATACCAAACCTATGTGGACGCGCCCCCCATGACCGGATTTAAAGCACCCTCAGGCGAAGTCCTGATCAACAAAACCACCATAGAAAACGGGCAGAAAGTGTTCCACAAATATGCCTTGATGGAATACGGCTCCTTCATGGGAGACGGAGCGCAAAGAGGTCCAGACTTTACAGCGGAAGCTTTGCACCAAATTACGCTTTCCATGAACGATTACTATGTCGAGACCTTCAAAAAAGACAATGGAAGGGATGCGAGTGATATGGAAAAGAAGATCATCGGAGAAAACATCAAAACAGAACTAAAGGCGAACAAATACAATGAGGCGGAGAACATTGTAATACTTTCTGAAGCCCAAACCTTCGCCTTGGGTAATCTGAAAAAGTATTACACAGACATGTTCATTGACAATAATCCCGATGGGAAATTTCCGCCGAAAGATTACATCAAGGATCGGACTGAAACAGCAGATTTGGCGTCTTTCTTCTTTTGGGGGGCCTGGGTTTGCGTCACGGAACGACCTGGAACCAACTTTAGCTACACCCACAACTGGCCTTACGACCCCGTCGCCGGCAATACCCCCACCTCTCCTGTAATCCTGTGGAGTGTACTTGGACTATTGGCATTTGTGCTATCCTGCGGCATTGTGCTTTATTATATTGGGCAGTACAATCAACTCCCCAACAAGTTTTTCAAGCCTTCCAGCAAAGACCTACTAACGGCAGAACGGGTGAGCAGTTTCCAACCCACCAAGACCCAAAAGGCAACATACAAATTCTTCTTTGTTGCGATTCTTCTATTCTTCCTGCAAGTATCGAGCGGAATTTTTACGATCAATGATTTCGTCAACTTCCTGGGATTCTTTGGGATCCACACTTCAGAGGTGCTGCCGGTCACCATTACCCGCAGTTGGCACTTAATGTTATCGCTTTATTGGATCTCCATATGCTGGATAGCCTCTTCCATTTTCATCCTTCCAATTTTGGCCAAAAAGGAAATCCCCGGGCAATTGCGTCTGGTAAATATCCTTTGGATCATGCTTTTGGTCTTAGGGGGTGGTTCGCTGGCAGGAATGGTTCTTGGGCCCAAAGGTATATTGGGCAGTTGGTGGTATTTGCTGGGACACCAGGGCTGGGAATATGTGGACTTGGGGAAAATATATCAGGGATTGCTCATGGCTATCTTCATATTGTGGGGCGTGGTTGTTTATCGGGGTGTTAAACCTGCCTTTATCAAAAGTGAGCCCTGGAATCTTCCCAATTGGATCTTTTACTCCGTTATAGGCATCCCAATATTGTTTATTTCTGGATTTGTAGCAAAACCCGAGACCAATTTTGTCATTGCAGACTTTTGGCGCTGGATGGTAGTTCACATGTGGGTAGAGGCATTTTTCGAAGTATTTATTACGGTCATCGTCAGTTATCTGATGGTTTTAATGGGCTTAGTAAGCCGGCAGGCAGCCATCCGGGTGGTCTATTTTGCCACCATACTTTTCCTTGGCACTGGGCTTTTGGGCATTTCACACAATTTTTATTGGAATGCAAAGCCCGTAGCGACTATGGCGCTGGGTTCCGTGTTTTCTACCCTTCAATTTGTTCCTTTAATCCTTTTGACCGTAGAGGGCTGGAGGTTCAAGAACATGCCCAAAATGGCCGTCAATGGGATTGAGCACAAACAGCTGGGAAATTTTGGATTCCCGGAAGTTTTCCTGTTTCTCGTTGCGGTCAACTTCTGGAATTTCTTTGGCGCGGGTGTCATGGGCATCATCGTCAACCTTCCGATCATGAATTATTTTGAACACGGTTCATACCTGACAATCAACCACGCGCACGCCGCACTGATGGGCGTTTACGGCAATATTTCACTTGCTGCATTGCTTTTTGCCTCGAGGTTGTTGCTCAAACCAAACCGTTGGAGCGAAAAGTTGGTCAAATTTTCGTTTTGGTCTATCAATGCCGGTTTGATGCTGATGGTGGTCCTGGATTTGTTCCCTGCGGGCTCTATTCAATTCAAAGCCATTGTGGATCACGGACTTTGGTTTGCCCGTTCAGAAGCATTTATCGGTATTGGTATATTTAAAACCCTGACCTGGCTGCGTGGTGTCGGCGCTTCTGTATTCTTCTTTGGTGGCGTGATTCCATTGACCTGGTTTATTGTTTCGAGGATTCGCTCGCTCAAACCCGCTTCAAATACCGTGTATGAATTTGAGGATTTGCCGAAGGGAAAAGCTCAGCCAAATACGCGTCAGACGGAGGAGGAAGAAGAAGAAGAAGCGTTGACTTTTTAATCGCTTTGTTGAATGCGTTTGATAGCACTTTAGCCTCAATCGCCCGGCAGGCCCATTTAATACTGGCAAGATCTGTTTGGGTCGGCGGAATAATTGGTTGTAAACGATTGATCGATTAAGCGCTTGTTCGGGAATTAGATTTTAGAATTCACCTGCATTAAAAATTATTCATTCAAATTTAATTAAAACAAAAAGTCATGAAATTTTTCAAACACATTCAAGTCTTGTGGCTCGTGGCCTTTGCTGCAGCGCTATCGTTGCAGTCCTGCCACAATGATGAGGTCATTCCATCAGACCGTTCACAGACAAAATCATTTGATTACAATGTATATAAATCTTGGAACAACAAATACATGGAACTCGACCGCTATGCCAAAGGTAACCGGCCGGGTACTGGTCCAAGAGCCTTGGCATACATGGGTTTATCTGCCTACGAGTCGGTTGTAGCCGGAATGCCGGAATACAAGTCTCTCGAGCTTCAATATCCCGGACTTTCGCTTCCAAAAGTAGAAAATGGTCAGGAATATTACTGGTCTGCCTGTGTCAATGATTCCTATGCTTATCTGATGAAAAGATTCTTTTCCCGGTTGGAAATTGAATATCCTACCCTTTTTCAAAGCATAGACCAACTTCACAACGTATTACACGAACAATATACCGATAAGACTACTCCTGAAATTCTGGATCGTTCTGAAGCGTACGGAAAATCGATCGCAACCGCCATTTACGAATGGGAAATCGGTGACATTGCCGGGCATAATGCGTTTTTAAATCCTCAGCCAGCCGAATATCACCCACCGCTCGGCCCTGGATTGTGGCAGCCTACCGTGTCGGATTACGGTGCCGCCATGTTTCCTTTTTGGGGTGATGTTCGTTGTTTTGCCATGGGTCAATCGGATCTGATCGCCCGCCCGCCATATCCCTATAGTGAAGACGAAGGATCTCCCTTTTACGCACAAGCTTTTGAAACGTACAGTGCCGTAAATAACGTCATCAAAAATGGTCCTGGGGCATACGATGCAAAATGGAGAGCAGAATTCTGGAGCGACGATATGGTAGATATGACTTTTGGCCCTCCAACACACTTAGCTGCAATTGCAACTCAGGTAATCGAGAAAGAGAACCTGAACCTGGCCCAATGCGCAGAACTGTATGCCAAACTTGGTATGGCCATGAGTGATGCAGGCGTTGCCCTTTGGAAATCCAAATACATATACAATGTAGAAAGGCCCATTTCCTATATCCGCCGAGTATTTGCTCAAAAATATCCGGAAGCAGCCAACTGGAAAACGATCCTGAACAACCCCCTTACTGGATTAACTGGTTTTACCCCTCCATTTCCCGCTTATCCTTCTGGCCACTCTGGCTTTGGCGGTGCTGGTGCAAAAATTCTGTCCTCTTACTTTGAGTATACCCCGGAGCACTCGGGTACCTATACGTTTACCGACTTGTGTCACAAAGACCGGGTAGAATTTATCGGCACACCGCGCACTTTCACTTCTTTCAAAGAATTAGGCGATGAAGATGCTTACTCCCGAATCCCACTGGGCGTACACTTCCGGATGGATTGCGATGAAGGGGTGCGCATTGGCGAATTGGCAGCACAGCGCGTGTTGGAGTTGCCATGGAAAAAATAAAAACCGGTGATCTTTATCTCCATTGATGGTGACCAGGATCAATGGACTGTAAAATACTACTATAGACCTTTGTGGACGATTTTTGACAGGGCTGCGAAAAAGTTTAAACCATTCGCAGCCCTTCATTTTTCAGCTTGGAAAGTAGTACTCCAGCCCACCTATAAACGTCATCCTAATTAGCAATGCAATCAGCAGACAACAGCATTTACAAGCAGCTGCCAGCCATCGTCAAGCAATATCAACTACACAATAGCCGAAAAGCAACCATTCAAGTCATCAATTCATTCCTGCCTTTCATCGCTCTCTGGATTGCGATGTATGTTTGGCGAGACGAATCTATTTGGCTCATCATAGGCCTGGCTGTGGTCAATGCTTTCTTTCTCGTTCGGATTTTTATCATCCAGCATGACTGCGGCCACCAGTCGTTTACGGCTTCCCGCAAGGCAAACAACCTTATTGGCGCGTTGTGCAGTTTACTGACTTTTATCCCTTACAAATATTGGGCAAAAAACCATAACTACCACCATGGCCACAATGGTATTTTGGATAAAAACCGTGCCATTGGCGATATCAATACGCTGACGGTCAATGAGTTTCGAAGCCTGAGTCCTTTTGAACAATTTAAATACAGGCTATTCCGAAGCGCACCAGTACTATTTTTGATAGGGCCCCTGTTCTACATTTTTTACAACAACCGCTTCCCAATTATCCGGCTAAAAGGCTGGGAAGTGGCCAATCGGGCGCTTTTGTGGAACAACTTTTTCCTGATCTCTCTACATGCCACGCTTATTTATTTTTTGGGCTGGGAGGCCTTTACGCTCGTACATTTTCCAATTATTGTAGCATTTGGTACCATTGCAATTTGGTTTTTTTACGTGCAACACCAGCATGAATACACCTATAAAGCCTGGAAAGACCAATGGAACTACCTCCAGGCTTCCATCCAAGGGAGCTCGTACTACAAGCTGCCCCGCCTTTTCCATTGGCTTTCGGGCAATATCGGTTACCACCATATCCACCACCTCAACGCACTGGTGCCGAATTACGAACTCGCCCGCTGCCACCATGAGAATCCTATTTTTGACCAGGTAGCAAATACCCTCACCTTCTGGCAAAGCCTGCACTGTATTTATAACAAACTCTGGGATGAAGACAAGGAAAAAATGATAGGCTGGCGGGAGTATTCCAAGATGCAGAAAAAAACAAAAATATGAATCAAAAATCTGAGCACACCTTTCATATCCCTGTAATGGGAATCGCTTTTACCATTGATTCTCCCATTAAGGTAGCTCGATTCGGGATATCGTCTGTTATTTCAATCATTGAAGACCGCTTAATCGAAATAATGCGTAAGCATTATTATCCAAGTATCAACAAACCTTATGAGCCCATTGCAAGCCATGAACCTGATTGTCGGGCAAAAAGAATAACCGATTATCTCAACCTGGTGAATACCATCGTTCAGCAGCAAATGCAAAAAATAAAAGCTGAAGCATTTGAAAGGGGATCTGAAATCGTCAAATACTTTGAGATGTTGCCCAAAGAAAGCCGATTAAAAAAATTGTATCACGAAATGGTAGATTGCTCCCAAGCAGAGGAAAAAGAAATCAAACAATCGTATCTTAGAACACAACTGGTAGCCGGTAGTATTGATGTAAACATCATGACAAAAGTTGACCGGGATAACCGGGATAAAACTGGAAATATCATTCAAGATGGATCAGATGCCGTATCAGCATTGCGTGGCTATATAAATAGTAATCTCTCCAATTCTTCCATTGTCTTCTCTGCAGGACTGAATCCCAGGATATTCAACTATCTCGAGCACTTCAATGCTTTTGATCCGAATGACAATTTTGAATTCCAGAAAAAAGTAATTATTAAGGTAAGCGATTACCGGTCGGCCCTTATTCAGGGAAAGTATTTGGCCAAGAAAGGAATTTGGGTCAGCGAATTCAGAATTGAATCGGGATTAAACTGCGGCGGCCATGCTTTTGCCACAGATGGATATTTGCTCGGGCCCATTCTTGAAGAATTTAAAAACAAACGACAAGCATTATCAGAAGCTATTTTTGAGGTATTTAAGGCAGCCATCCACCAGAAGCTTGGTTTCAGTTTTACTCAGCCTCCTGAAATAGAAATTTCCGTGCAAGGTGGAATCGGGACGCATGAAGAAGATCTTTTTCTTCAGCAGTATTACCAGATAAACAGTACCGGTTGGGGCACTCCATTTCTGCTGGTTCCGGAAGCGACCACCGTAGATC
Organism: Lewinellaceae bacterium; assembly: GCA_947476195.1. Taxonomy (GTDB): domain Bacteria; phylum Bacteroidota; class Bacteroidia; order Chitinophagales; family Saprospiraceae; genus M3007. The sequence continues at coordinate 64,818 of CANJPT010000002.1, forward strand.
CACATACCTTAGGTTTATTAAGCGCTGCAAAGGACAGTGATATCGTGCTGAGTAAAAACTCGCCACTTGGAGTCCGCTTTTACCATCTGAATGGCACCACCGCTGACGAAGAGAAGCAACAACGTATTGCCAAAGGCAAACCTGGCAGCCCATGCACTGAAAAGCATTTGGCCTTTAATACCGAATTTACGGAGGAACCCATCTGCACAGCTTCACACCTCTATCAAAATCTGAAACTGGAACAATTGAAAACCCTACAACTGTCCAAGAAGGAGTTGGAAAGACAGCAAACAGATGTCCTGGCAAAAGAATGCTTGTGTGTAGGCCTTTGCAATGCTGCTTCTATATGCTACAAAGAACCTTTTTTGAGAAAAATGAAAGCCGTAACAATTTGTCCGGGACCAAACATTGTAAATTTTTCGGAAATCGTGTCGCTAAAGACAATGACAGACCACATTTATGGAAGAACAAACATTGTCAGTAACCAACAGCGCCCCCATGTATTTATCGCTGAAATGAAAATTTACCTCCATTTTTTGAAAGAACAACTGATGGATGGAAATGGGGATACCGTAGATACAAAAAGAAAGAATTACTACCAAACTTTCCTCCGAAATTTAACGGATGCCATCCATTATTATCAAAGCATTTTACAAAATATCGTGGTAAAGCAGGCTGAATTTATGCATGCATTGCAGCGTGCTGAAAAGGAAATTGTTGCCATTAAACTCGAATACGCACTTGATTAGTTTTTTAGGATGCCTATCATATCTTTCCATAGTGCCGAATTTGATTACAATATGACGTTAAGACCTGTACATTCCTTCAGCTTTTTAAGCGTAGTATTTCTCGCTTTTTCGCTCAGTATTTACCTAAAACCGGCCTTTTCCTTACCAACTATTGATATAGCAAAACCAGAAGCTTCAAAGGGACGACTGACATGGCAAAAATACAATTGTCAGAGCTGTCATCAATTGTATGGCCTGGGGGGTTATTTAGGGCCTGACTTGACCAATGTTTATGCAGCCCCTAACAAGGGAGAACCTTTGATCCGGGCAATGCTTCAAATAGGCATTCCGCCGATGCCCTCTTTTAACCTACCCGAGGAGGAAATAGCACTTTTAGTAGCCTTTCTTAAAGAGACCAATGCAAGCGGCACTGCCGATCCCCGAATGTTTTTAATCCTGTCCAACGGAATGACACAACGAAAATGACTAATCTCTATCAAAATATTGGGAAATACTATCTGGCTACTGCATTACTGATGTTGTGTATCGGGTTGGTCTTTGGCCTAACAACCGCACTCTATTACATCATCCCAGGTGCTGAAAGCCATCTTTTAGGGTTCAATTCTTTAAGGCCCATGCATGTTTCCGCAATCATGTTCTGGATATTACTGGGCGCTACGGGTTGTGTTTACAGTGGTTTGGCTTTTTTTTACAAGTTTGAGTCGCCAAACCCAATCGCCCGAACCCAATGGTTTCTATGGATTATAGCCATTGGAGGCATATTTTATTCCTATACGAAAGGTGATTTTGGCGGCCGCGAATATTGGGAGTTCAACCCAATTTGGGCCCTTCCGCTGGCAATGGCCTGGTTGCTTTTTATCCTAAACTTCATAAAAGCCGTTAAAAAAATAAAACCCTGGCCAGTCTATGTTTGGATGTGGATGACTGGTATCGTGTTTTTCATTTTTGCCTTTACCGAAAACTATTTGTGGCTATTCCCATATTTTAGGGGGCATTTCGTGACAGATATGACCATTCAATGGAAGGTAAACGGTTCTCTATCAGGCTCCTGGAATCAGATGCTATACGGGACGGCTTTCTTTTTGATGGAGCGCATCAATAAAAATTCTACTGTAGGCCACAGCAAACTTGCATTCGGGATGTATTTTCTGGGCTTATTCAACCTCATGTTCAATTGGGGACATCATATTTATACCCTTCCAACAGACGACTATGTGCGGTATACCGGTTATATCGTCAGTATGACAGAATGGGTGTTTTTTGCCAAGATTGTTTACAACTGGCGGCAAAGCATCAGTGAGGCACAAAAACATTACCATTACTTCCCTTACCGTTTTTTAATGGCTGCCGATATATGGGTTCTGATCAATTTGAGCCAGGCCATTTTGATGTCTATCCCAGCACTTAATCTTTATACGCATGGCACCCATGTAACCGTCGCACACGCCATGGGCACTACCATCGGGATCAATAGTATGATCTTATTTGCTGCATGCTTCGAGTTTTTGGGGAATGGAAGCATCGCATTCAACACGAAAAACCGGTGGATTACGCTTTCTTTCTGGACAACCCAAAGCGCATTGCTAGTATTTTGGGTATCCCTCAATCTGGCAGGGATAAAAAAAGGAATCTGGCAAATGAGCGAGCCTCAAATCCCTTTCAGCACAATGATGAAAGGGCTCCACTTATATTTTGGGATCTTCTTTGTCGCTGGCTTAGTGTTGGCGACGGCGCTCTTTACCATTGTATCTATTCTATTGCGATCCTATTGGACAATTCCTGGCAAAGAATTGCAAACAGAGAACGTCTAGTCCAATTAATAACCACACACCAATAATACCACTACAATACAAAAGAGATGATGAAGAAACATTCCTGGGCCGAACCATATAAGATCAAAATGGTGGAGCTCCTGAAAATAACCACCCTACCCCAACGCAGAAAAGCGATTGACAATGCGGGATACAATACGTTCCTGTTAAAATCAGAGGATGTCTACATAGACCTGCTAACAGACAGCGGCACTTCGGCCATGAGTGATCAACAATGGGCAGGTATGATGCTGGGGGATGAAGCTTATGCCGGAAGTGCCAATTTTTATCACCTGGAAAAAGTGGTTCAGGAAGTCTACGGCTACAAATACATGATTCCAACCCACCAGGGACGAGGAGCAGAAAACATCCTCTCGCAGGTCATGATCAAGAAAGGTGATATTATTCCGGGAAACATGTATTTTACGACCACCCGATTGCACCAGGAATTAGCAGGCGGGGTTTTTCACGATATCATCATTGAAGAAGCGCATGATGCCGCCAATTACCATCCCTTCAAAGGAGATGTTGATTTGAACAAACTGGAGGCCTTGGTCAAGGAATATGGGGCAGATAAAATACCATACGTCTGTATTGCCGTCACAGTGAATATGGCCGGGGGCCAACCCATCTCCATGGGCAACCTGAAAGCCTTGCGGGCTTACACCGAAAATCTTGGAATCAAGATCATCCTCGATATGACCCGCATCGCTGAGAATGCTTATTTCATTCAGAATCGCGAACCCGGTTATGCTCAAAGATCAATTCGCAGCCTTGTAAAGGAAATATGCAGCTACACGGATGGTGCCACCATGAGCGCAAAAAAGGATGCATTGGTCAATATCGGTGGTTTCCTTGCCTTAAACAATACCGATGCTTATGAAGAAGCCAGTAATCTGGTGGTCGTCTATGAAGGCTTACACACCTATGGTGGCTTAGCCGGCCGGGATATGGAAGCGATGGCCATTGGCATAAAAGAGTCCATCTCAGATGCGCATATCAAGGCCAGAATCGGGCAGGTGATATACCTCGGTGAACAAATGAAGCAGATGGATATTCCGATAACCGAACCAATTGGCGGCCATGGCATTTTTATTGATGCCAAACGTTTTTTGCCACACCTGCACCAAGAATTGTTTCCAGCACAAGCCCTTGCTGCTGAATTATTTATTGATGCAGGAATCAGAACGATGGAACGCGGCATTGTTTCTGCAGGCAGGAACGCAAAAACGGGAGAAAACTACTGCCCCAAGCTGGAGCTAGTTCGACTTACCATTCCACGCAGGGTCTACACCCAGGCACACATGGATGTCATCGCTGAATCAGTTTGCAATGTATATGATAACCGAAAAAAGATCAAAGGACTCAAAATGGTCTATGAACCAAAGTATCTGCGTTTTTTTCAAGCTCGGTTCGAGAAGATCAAGTAAAATATTAGCGCTTGTTCGGGAATTGGTTTAGAGCCGAAAGCGAGCAGTTTTTATTTCAATCATGGCAAAATTTGCAGTCGTAAATGGGAGATCCAGCGTCCCGCTTGAAGTGGGATAACGCTGGATGAAATAAAATTGCCGGTTATAGGCTGAAATCCAATTCCAGCACAAGCGCTAAGACAAAACCATAGGACAAAATGATGCTGAGGCGACGGTCAAATATATTTTGATTTTGGAGCCTTCGTATTTATTTAAGATAAAATAGTCTTAAACATTAAATAACATGATGAAATTTACATTTACCCTTGCACTCTTTTTATCGGCACAATTTGCTGTAAACGCTCAGCAAGTATTTGAACTTTCCGCTCAAGTGATATCACGCCCTGAAATGCGCCGAGGTTATCTAACGCTGCCACCTCCAAATGCCAATGCTGCATTTTTTGTTTCGCAGCGCAGCCGGCTCAACGCAGCCTTCAGCAACGAAAAAATAAAGCTTGGACTAAGCATTCAGGATGTCAGGGTTTGGGGCGAAGAGCCGCAATCAGCGGACGTTGCCTCTTTTGGCCTGCATGAAGGCTGGGCAGAAGTCGGGTTAGGCAAGAATACTGCGTTCAAATTTGGCAGACAGGAACTCGTCTATGATGATCAACGACTGTTTGGCAACAATGACTGGCTGGGCCAAGGGCGTAGCCATGATGCTGCAATTTTAAAGATGAAAATCGGAAAAAACGCAGTTCATCTCGGTGCCGCCTTCAATCAAACAAAGGAAAGCCTGTTTGGCAAAAGCGACCCGGTCGACAACTACCAGGGGCTTGGCTGGCTTTGGTACAACCGAAAATTCAATCAGGAAAAATTTGAACTCTCGTTCTATGCTGTGTCGGATGGATTCGCCGCAGATGGAACCCTGAAAAGCAATAAGACATTTTTCCGGGGTACTACAGGCCCATTGATGCATTACACTTCGGGAAAGATGATGGCAAATGCAACCCTTTTTGGGCAATTCGGCAAAGATGCCTTTGACAAAACGATCACTGCGTTTTTTGCGTCTGCTTCTTTGGATTATACGGTTTCAAAAAAATTCTGCACCTCGCTTGGCTACGAATATATTTCTGGCAACGACCCGGTACGTACCAAATCGAATGAGACCCACCAATTCAACACGCTTTATGGCACCAACCACAAATTTTATGGGTACATGGATTATTTCCTCAACGTACCCAAGGATACCAAAGGTGGCGGACTACAAAATGTATTTGTAAAATTCAAGTATAGCCCTTCGATGCGCACAGATCTGGCCATGAATGCACACTATTTTCTGCTTGCCAACAAAGTAAGGTCGGCTAGCAATAGCTTGGTTGACCTGTCACTTGGTACCGAGCTTGATTTGACAGCAACGCACCAAGTAAATGCATACGCAAAAGCTCAGTGCGGTTTTTCTGTCATGCTCGGACAAGATGCACTGGAGACCTTGAACAAAGTGCCTGGCGGCCTCGCCAGCGAAACTGGTATTTGGGGCTATTTTATGCTAATCGTGAATCCAAGTCTATTCAAATTAGAAAAATAAAAGCCCTCGCATAGTGTTTGCACGTCATACGGACAGCCTTTTTAATCGGGCAAATTGGATTTGCCCAATTAAAGGCTGTCCGTATGACATAACGTAAGTTGAATAGCACAATCTCAAAACCCCGAAGGGATTGAATGTATAGTCCAGAATGAAATCCGGGATAGTCGAAGAGGTGTAACACCCAATGCATGCCCGCTGGGACTATTGCCCGGTGTGCATCCTTTAATTTCATAAGCCTGTTACAAGCGTTTCAAACCCTCCTCTAATTCAAGCTTGCGCTCCTGCCCCAGATCCCGATCAATATCTTCGAACAGGAAATAAATACGCTCTAACTCGTCGTCGCTAAAAACCGACTCAGCCATGTTGAACAATTCGTCATTTTCTACCGCAATGTGGTCAAGCAGGTCGTTCACATACTCCTTGAGGAGTTTCTGGGTTTGAGGCCAATCCTTATTTTGCAGCGCGTCCTCAATTTCAGCCACCGTTTCCCGAAACATCTCGTGATGCCCCTCAAGTTCGGAAATGATATCGTTTAGCAGAAAATCAGGATTGTCTCTAAGTTTTTTAAAGAGCACCTCCTCCTCCTTATGGTGATGGAATTGATCACTGTATTCTCTGAAAAATAGGATCAGATGCCCTACCTTCTGGCTGTATTTATTCTCATTGATTTCCCAGGTATTTTGGAGCGACCGAACGATCCCTTCCGCCATACTGATGATGTCATGTTCTTTTACAAGAACCTCTATTGGATTGCTATTTGACATAATTTTTTGCTCAAGTGATGTAGAATTTGTTCGGGAATTAAATTTTGGCCTGCACCCGGAAAATTTTATTCCATACAGCGTAAAAACTTTTGCAGGATCGCCCACATACGACTTCAAATTTCGCTTTGCCTGAAATACAACTTGCTCATTTTGAGCTCAAAACCAATCCCCAACCAAACCATTAAAAGATCTGCCAGGTTCTGCTGCCAGACAATATTTTATTCAATGGCATCCGGCCACTCCTGGCTTCGGCCTCATGTAGCTGCTCCTCCATATTTTCTTCATAAACCGGGCGCTGGCGTGCGTAAAGCACCCCAAAAGGACGCGGAAAATGTTGGCTGCCATCCTCATTACTTAGGAATCGTGCAAGTAAGTTTGCCTTGGTTTTATCCTGTTCATCATGGAGCCATAGTTCGTCAGAAGTGATACCGGTTTCGCTGAGGTTAACAATGACCGGGAGTAATCCATCCAGTTTAATCCCTTTATCCCTGTTATTTCCAAAGATCAGTGGCTTGCCATGTTCCAGATATATAGCTTCTTCTTTTTTGGTTTCCTTGTCGGAATATGCAAAAAAAGTAGCGTCGTTGAATATCGGGCAGTTTTGATAAACCTCTACAAAAGAGGTGCCTTTGAATTCGTGTGCCCGTTTGATGATGCTCTGCATATGTTTGGGGTCGCGATCGAGGGTACGGGCTACAAATGAGCCATTGGCTCCAAGTGCCAGTTCGGAAGGGTTGAAAGGTTCCTCCAAGGAGCCAAACGGAGAAGTTTTCGTCACTTTTCCTTTTTCAGAGGTTGGCGAATATTGGCCTTTCGTAAGGCTGTAAATTTGGTTGTTGAACAGGAGGTAATTGAGGTCGAAATTTTTTCGGACCGCATGGATAAAATGGTTTCCGCCAATGGACAATGAGTCTCCATCCCCCGATATCACCCAGACGCTGAGTTTTGGATTTGCCGCCTTTACTCCGGAGGCAATGGCAACTGCCCGACCGTGTATGCTGTGCATACCGTACGTATCCATGTAATAGGTAAACCTCGAAGAGCATCCAATACCAGAGATAAAAACAAAATTTTCCTTAGGGACGCCCAAATCTGGAAACACGGTCTGCACCTGTTTCAGGATGGAATAATCTCCACATCCCGGACACCATTTTACCTCCTGGCTGGACACAAAATCTTTCGGACTAAGTAGGATATCCTGTTCTGTAATAGCAACTTCCATATCATTTACGGGTTTAGTAGTTCAATGATTTTTGATCTCATCTCCTTCGTTGAAAACGGCTGTCCCTGTATTTTGGAGTACCCAATTGCCGGGATCAGGTATTTAGCCCGGATCAGTTGCAGCAATTGTCCACTGTTCATTTCCGGGATCATAACTTGTTCATAACCCTTTAAAAGTTCACCCAGATTTTTGGGAAAAGGATTGAGGTGCCGAAGGTGTAGGTGTGCAACACTGTGCCCTTGTGCGATCAACTCCTGAACGGCGGTTTTGATCGCACCATAGGTAGAACCCCATCCCAGCACCAGTAAGCGGGCGTTTTCGTTTCCTGAATCGGGAGCCGCAAGTGGAATATGATCTGCTATTTTTTCAATTTTTTCGGCGCGCAGCCGCACCATGATCTCGTGGTTAGGCGCTTCATAGGAAACATTTCCCGTTTCAAATTGCTTCTCCAATCCACCGATGCGATGCTCCAAACCTTTGGTCCCTGGTATTATCCAGGGCCGCGCACCTTTTTCGTTTCGTTTATAGGGAAGCAGTTTGTCATCCGGCCCGTTCCGTTGTTCCAAAAATTCATATTGAATGGCTTTCAACTCGTCTTCAGATGGGAATCGCCAGGGTTCTGCTCCATTGGCGATATAACCATCCGTGAGTAGGACCACAGGGGTCATATGTTCTACTGCTAAACGGCAGGCCTCGTAAGCCATGTTGAAACAATCGGAGGGTGAGGCTGCTGCTATGACCGGCAATGGTGCTTCGCCATGTCGGCAATACATAGCCATCAACAGATCCGCCTGCTCGGTTTTGGTTGGCAGGCCTGTGGATGGACCCCCTCGTTGAACGTTAACAATGACGAGTGGAATCTCAAGCATGACTGCGAGTCCGGCCGCCTCCGTTTTCAAAGACATGCCCGGACCGGAAGTAGTCGTAACGGCTAGATTACCGGCATAGGACGCGCCAATCGCAGCGCATATCCCTGCAATTTCATCTTCAGCCTGAAAGGTCTTTACGCCGTTAGATTTGTAGCGAGCCAGGTCTTGCAAAATGTCGGTGGCCGGAGTGATCGGGTAGGAACCAAGAAAAAGTAGCAATCCGGAACACTCGGCGGCAGCAACCAATCCAAGCGCTGTGGCATGATTACCGGTGATGCTTCTGTAATTACCCGGTGGTAATTTTGCTGGACGGACGGTATAGCGCGTATTGAATATTTCGGCATTTTCGCCGTAATCCCAGCCGGTTTTTAGCATCCTGATATTTGCATCTGCAATCTCTGGCTTCTTTTTAAATTTATCCTTAAAGAACTGGATACTGGAGTCTGTCTCCTTGTCGAACAACCAAAAAAGCAGACCCAGTACGAACATATTCTTGGAGCGTTCCACCTCCTTGGTTCCCAGGCCTGTTCCGGCCAGAGCCTCTTTCGTTAGTTTGGACACATCCACTTTATGAACGGTATAGTTGTCGAGACTGCCGTCTTCCAGGGGATCCACACCCGGAGGATATTGCGCCAACTCCAGGTTATTCCGGTCAAAACCAGCGGCATTGACAATGATGATGCCGCCTTTTTTTAGTTTTGGCAACTCGACCTTTAAGGCTGCGGCGTTCATGGCTACCAATAGATCGTAGCTGTCGCCTGGCGTGAAAATTTCTTTACTGCCAAAATTCACCTGGAATCCTGAAACGCCTGCAATGGTTCCACCAGGCGCACGAATCTCGGAGGGATAATCCGGAAATGTACTCAGGTCATTTCCCAAAAGTGCCGCTGTATCCGAAAACTGTATTCCGGTAAGTTGCATACCATCGCCGGAATCACCTGAAAAGCGCACGACAACGTTTTCCATTTCGATCACGATTCCTGAAGGGGTAGCCCTGTTGTCTAGATTCTCTCTCATTGCCATTTATTGATCGTGTAAGGAGTACATTTTCTCAATCAGATCTGCCTCCAATTCCACATAATCAGGGTCCTGAACACAGCATTCTACCGGACAAACAGAAGCACATTGAGGCTCATCGTGAAAACCTACGCATTCTGTGCATTTGTCAGGAACGATGTAATAATATTCATCGGATATGGGAGAGTGAGCATCGTCCGCATCACAATTGTTGCCGCTTTTCGAAGTGACCATGCCAGAAACGTCGGTCTTGTCCGAGAATCGCCATTCCTTTCCATGTTTGTAGATCGCGCCATTAGGACATTCCGGCTCGCACGCGGCGCAATTGATGCAATCGTCTGTGATAATTATTGCCATAATCTTTTGGTTTACTATTTTCAGGAAGGGTTTGAATCGTCCAAAGAATTGGGATGCATACCTCCTGTTGGTGAATGAAATTTAATACTGACTAAGCGTTTATTCGGACATTGGTTTTGAGTCGAAATTGAGCAAAATTTATTCCTGGCAACACAAAATTTGTATTTGCATGTGGGCGATCCTGGGTTCTGCTTGAATCCGTATACCGATGGATGAAAAACATTTGCCGATTGCAGACTAAAATCCAATTCCCAAACAATCCCTAAAGACCAGACTACTGGACATTTTCTAAAATCGAGACCTGTAAGTTTTTCAAAAACCTTACAGGTCTGGGGACAAAACAAAAATGTCCAGTAGTATGCCTAAAGACTCAAACCATATCTTTTTTTTAAAGGCATATTAATTATTTCGCGAACTTGATTCTGGAGCAGAACCACCTCATTCTTTGTTAAGCCTGTTGTAAGAATGGGTTTATGAATTACGACTTCCGCCAGTCCCGGCGAAGCTTTTCCGGCAAACAAACCACCTCTCTGTAATCGTTCCCAATTGGTAATAAAAGTAACCGGCAGAATGGGGATCTGCTTTTGAATGGCCATTACAAATACACCAGGTTTAAAAGAGGTAAGTTTTGGCGCTTGCTTTGAGATGGTTCCTTCCGGAAACATAATCAACGGTCTGCCTCTGTTTATTTCTTCAGAAATTCTCTTTACCACTCTGATCGCATCACTTTTGTTATCTCTATCCACTAAAATATTCATTCCTGAAGTATAAAAAATATGAAACAACGGCCATTTTTCAATCTCTTTCTTTCCGGTAAAAACAAAGTAATTTTTAAAGATGCTGTACAAACAAGTAATATCCAAAAAGGAACTATGGTTGGGACAAATTATATAGGAACCGCTTTCCGGAATATTATCAATACCCTCCACTTTGATGCGTTGCATACCAAGGGTATTAAGCAATTTAGCCCAAAACCGCATCACAACGAATGCTTTCGGATAGCGACTTGGATTCGCTAAAAAATACCTAAAAACTGGATAAAGCAGGGTAAGCGAAAGCGCAAAACACAGCAAATAATACAGTTTGTAAACAACTCTAATCGGAAGTAGAAGGTAGTTCATAGGTATCAATTTAAAATCACGGCAATTCGATCATAATATTTTAACAGCCAATAGTTTTAATACTGATTTCAGCATAATGACGGTTACAGGCCAAAATCCAATTCCCCAACAAGCGCTCTATCGGGCCAATGCTTCAAAACTATTATTCAGGTAAACAGTGATCATATCCTTTCGATATTGTCTGGAGTATACGTCATTGTTCACAATACGCGATTTTTTGACCGCTTTCCGGATCAATTCCTTTGGATCATCTCCTACCTTTCCGGTGATAACTACCGGCTTTGGATCAACGCCCCCCAGCACAATTTTGATCTTCCCCTGCCGGTCTGTGGTGACTACAGTTGTTAGCGAACTAAATTCCAACGTTTCGCGCTGGCGCAATTTTTTAAAAACAGACCGGAACCCTCGATCGAGCGGAATTTCGATGGATTTTATCAGCGTAGTTTTATTGAATTTCCTGGGTTGGATACCATCGCCAGTGTAGATCTCCTCGAGGGGAACGACGTACGCTGCATCCTTCTCCAAAACAGAGATCGTAGCATCCAAACTGATCAGGGCAATCGCGGTATCGGAAGCAAATTTGGAGAAACAATTTTCTGTTCCCCCGGTAGCAATGCAAATGTCCCCCTTGCATTTCAGGCAGTATCCAACTGCTTCGCGCCACCATTCTGTTTGGTTGAAAAAGGAGCAGCGGTTTTCGCATAATACATTGCCGCCAATAGTGGCTGTTTTGCGGATAACCGGTGAAGCAACCGCTTGTGCAGCTTCAAGCAAGACCGGGAACTCCACAGCAAGCACGGGATAATTTTTTAACTCGTCCAGACAAACCAAAGCCCCGATACTCAGGCAATGATCCAGCGTCTGCACCTGCCTCATTTCTCCGATCCCGGTCAGGTCAATCAGGCAGGAACTGGTTTCAGTTTCCTGAAATTTGTTGACAATCACGTCAGTACCGCCTGCCAGATAGCGAAAGTCGTTTTCGTGTCCGGCGGCCAATTGTACGGCCTCTCCGATCGATTGAGGCCGAAAATATGTTTTTTCAATATTCATATCAGGCCAGGTTTGATTCTGAAGAAACTTCTGTCTTTTTAATTTCGCTCATTTGGCGAAGCACCTCTTCTGCATCGATCGGAAGTTTGGTGATACGCACGCCTATTGCATTAAAAATAGCATTCGTGACCGCCGGGATCACAGGATGCAATGCACCTTCCCCACACTCCTTGGCCCCAAACGGGCCTTCAGGGTCTATGGTCTCAATGATGTTGGTGTGTATATCCGGGGTATCGAGGCTGGTCGGTATCTTATAATCAAGAAAATTGTTGTTAACCAGTAGTCCGTTGAAATAGCGCATCTGTTCAGTCAATGCCTGACCAAGACCCATGTGCCACGAACCTTCCAACTGGCCCTCCACAGCCATTGGATTAATGGCTTTTCCACAATCATGCGCACCCCAAACCTGGAGTACTTTAACCTGGCCAGTGTCTGCGTCCACCTGTACTTCAGCGACACAGGCGCCAAAACTGTACGAAGGACTCAGGCCCGCACCAGCTCCTTTAAAATCACCACCCAACTTTGGCGAGATGTATTTACCACTCACATTGACGGCGCCCCGCCCTGCAATGAGCAGATCGACGGCCTCGATCCAGGACAGGTCTACAGATCTGTCATTCGAAAAGACGCGACTGCCGACAAGATTCAATTCTGATTCTTGTATCTCTTTATGGGCAGATACGGCAGTGAGAATCTCAGATTTGAGATTTTCTGCCGCGTCCTTAGCTGCATTACCTGCCATAAAGGTCACACGGCTGGAATAACTGCCTAAGTCTACGGGCGTTAGCAAGGTATCCGCAGCCAGCACGAAGATCAATTCCGGATCAATTCCAAGCACTTCAGCTACCATAATGACTAACATGGTATCGCTGCCCTGTCCGATGTCGCTTGCACCGGAAGTTACCAGCACCCGCCCGTCAAAATCGACTTTGAGGTGGACGACCGATTGTGGCAATTCATTCCAAATGATTGGCAAAGCACTGCCGCTGATAAAAAAACCACAAGCGAGCCCAAGGCCATGCCCCGGTGGCAGTTTCCCGATACGTTCTTTCCACCCCGACTGTTCCATGACCTTTTGCAGAGATTCACGGCTACCGTTCGAGGTGATACGGTATTGTCCAACGGTGAGCGTATTGGCGTCCAGAAAATTTTTCATCCGCATCTCGCCTGGATCCATCTGGATTCTGTGTGCCAGATCATCGATGAGAGACTCGACCGCAAATCTGGAATTGACGGCTCCGTGACCACGCATGGCGCCACATTGTGGTTTGTTGGTATAAACCCGGAATGTCCGGAAGCCAAAGTTGTCCAATTTATAAGGCGCTTGAAGGAGCACCCCGTTATAATAGGAAGTAACGACCCCAAAGCTTCCATACGCGCCTCCGTCTATGGCAATGTCGGCATCCAGTACCTGAATGATGCCTTCCAGGGAAATCCCCATTTCCACGGTCATTTTTGATGGGTGCCGGCCGTGATTGGTCAGAAACACCTCTTCTCGCGTGAGCCGCACCCGTACGGGCCGACCAGTTTTACGTGCAAGATGGGCGATGATGACCTCATGCGGGAAAGGGTCGCTCTTGCCCCCGAATCCGCCACCTACGTATGGTTTGATAACCCGGACCCTGCTGAGAGGCACACCCATGACTTTGGCCAGGCTTCGATGCAGGTAATGGGGAACCTGAGTGGCGGTGTGCATGGTCAACCCATTTTCATCCCAATATGCTGTCGCTGCATGTGGCTCTGTAAATCCATGGTTGACCCCTTGAAATTCGAAGGTCATTTTGGAGCTCAGGTCCGCATCCCGCAATCCCTGTTGCTGATCGCCGAAACGGAGCTCAGCCTTTTTGTGAACGTTGTTATTGAATTTGCCGTAGTCATGAATTTTTTCGCAATCGCCTATATCATTGAGTGAATCGTCAATCGTTAAAAATGCTTTGATCGGGCGATATTTTACCCTGATCAACTTGCAGGCTTCAGCTGCAATGGATGCTGTATCGGCAGCGACGGCGGCGACGATCTCACCCAGATAGCGTGTTTTTTCAATGGCCATTGCTGTCTCATCCTGGGAGATTGGCAGTACCCCGAATTTGACCGGGAGTTCCGGGCCGGTGGCTATGTAATGAACACCCTCCAATTTCAACGCTTCTGAAAGATCAATGTCCTCAATTTTAGCATGCGGATAAATGCTGCGCAGGAATTTGCAATTCAAGGCATTTTTTATGCGCAGGTCGTCTGCATATTCAGCGATACCACAGACTTTTTTGCCAGCTTCGATATAGGGCCTGGATACGCCCACAGCGGAAGCGCCTGCCTGTCGGACCGCTGGTTTTGATTCCGGTGTCCCGGCAGCGTATGAAGCCACTGCTTCAATGATTTTTTTGTAGCCCGTGCAGCGGCACAGATTTCCGGACAGCGCCTCTTTGATCTCCTGGATCGAGGGATTGGGATGATTGTTCACAAAATCCAGGGCGGTCAGCACCATGCCAGGGGTACAGAATCCGCATTGAATAGCTCCTTTTCCCACGAATTTTTGCTGAAGCGCATGCAGTGCTCCATTTTGGGCCAGTGCTTCAATGGTAGTAATTTCAGCGTTGTGGAAGCGAAGGGCCGGCGTGATGCAGCTCAATACCGGTTTGCCGGCAGCCAGCACGGTGCAGGCGCCACAGGTACCCTGCTCGCAGCCTATTTTAGTGCCGGTCAGGCCAATTTTGTCACGTAGGACGGCAGACAGCATCTCGTGGCTTTCCACCAGAAGTTCGTGTTGTTTACCGTTAATTTTGAGCTTGATCCGTTCCATTACAAGGTCGTTTTAGTACCTGCGCTGTTTTCAGCCGCCGGCTCCGATGCTTTTGCCGCCATCCACATAAATCGTCTGGCCAGTGATAAAATGAGTTTGAGGGGAAGCCAGAAAAGCGACGGCATTGGCCACGTCTTCAGGCTTTCCCATGGTTCTGGTCGGTTGGGCTTGTATCAATTTTTGGAGCACATCCGGTTCCAGGTTCCGGGTCAGGGTGGTATCAATCAGTCCCGGGGCAATGGTATTTACGTACACGTTGTATTTTCCAAGCTCCAACGCCAGGGCACGGCCCATACCTACCACGCCCGCTTTAGAAGCGGAGTAATTGGTTTGACCACGATTGCCCAACCAGGCACGTGAGGCGATGTTAATAATGCGCCCGCTGTTTTGACGTTTCATCAGACGGGCCGCTTCCTTGCAAAGGAGCCAGGGGCCTTTCAGATTCACGCTAATCACCAGATCAAAATCCTCGGCGGGCATGTTCCAGATCATATTGTCTCGGATGATCCCTGCATTGTTCACCAGTACCTCCAAGCGTCCAAATTTCTGGTCAATTTTGTCAAACAAAGCGTTTATGCCAGATTCACTGGTAACATCCACTGCTTCAAACGAAAGCTGGTTTTCCCCAAACACCGCAACAAGTTCCTGACCGCCTACCGCATCAATATCAGCAGCTATGACAAAATAGTCATCGCTGATCAATCGCTCCACAATTGCCCGGCCGATTCCTTTTGCAGCGCCCGTAACTACTGCGATCCTTTTGCTTGTCATATGGTTACCTTACGTTTTACTTCGATCAATTTGGCCAATATACTGACTGCGATTTCCTGCGGCGTTTCTGCGCCTATGTCGAGGCCTATTGGCATATCAATTCGGTCCAGTACTGCTGCTGTTGCGATTCCTGAATCCCGGAACCTCTTTTTAGTTATCAGTATCTTCCGGCGACTACCGATCATGCCGAGATAGGCATGCTGCTTTCCAAGACAATAAGCAAGAATTTTTCGGTCTGTGTCGTGGTTGTATGTCAGGATGACAATGCTGGTATATTCGTCGAAGGACAAAGCATTGAGGGCCTGGTCAAAATCTGCACAGAGGATTTTGACGCCCGGTTTATTGATCTGCCCGATATATTCTTCCCGATCATCCACCACGGTTATGTCGAAATCCATGTCCGCAGCGTAGTTTGAAAGTGCTTGACCCGTATGACCAGCCCCGAAGATGTACAGCTTATTTTTCCTAATAATTGGCTCAATAAAGATGTCCACCGTTCCGCCGCAGCACATTTCGTGTTGTTGGAGTAATTCGTGCCGAAACAGTTTAGGCTTATTTTGTCCGATCACCTCCAGGGCATCTTCGGTCACTTTTTTCTCCAGATGGCCGCCTCCGATACTGCCAAATAATCTCCCGCTTTTACTCACGATCATTTTGGCCCCGGCCTTTCGGGGCGTGGAACCTTTGGTGGCCACTACGATACACAGCGCGAGCGGTTCAAGGATTGCTGCCTGTATCAATTCAATGTCAGCATAACTACTCAGATTGGGATGCTTTTCGGAAAGCAAATAAGCTGCCCAATCCTGCTTTGTATTCAGATTGTGCATTACGTTGGTAGCTCCGGCATCCACAGTTATTTTTTCAAAGCGCTTCAATTCATCCCTCAGGATCCAGGTCCCGGAGCGAAGAGACCTGAGATGCTCCAGAATGCGCGGGCCGATTAGTACCGGATGACCATTTTCACCTTTGAAGGCCGGCACTACATATTGCTCCGGGTTAAGCACCCCGACCATGTTGCTGATCAAGGCTGTATCCAGTGCAGGATTGTCAATATTGTGGATAAAACAACCTCCTTCCACCTTCAGGTTCTCCAAACCGATCTGCAGGGAATACGCCCGGTCGCGTTCTGGAAAATCATTTTTGACCAACAAAGTTTTTTCAGAGAGATTATCCAATGTGGCCCGCCATTCTTTTGTGTAAAGCCCGGCATTTAGCACCAAAACAGACTTCAAAACCCCTGCTGATCGATAAATCGAAAGCAGTTTTTCGGACAAAGTTTGCCCATTAAGCTGCAGAAACGCCTTTGGAAAACCCATCCGGGAGGAGCTTCCGCCGCTTAAAATCAAGGCACCTATGTCGAGATTATTTGTCATATAAAGCGCTTAAGCATTGGTCCAAATTGGTTTCCTTTTTTCAATAAATGCAGCAATACCTTCATTGGCATCTGCCGTGTTCATCAATTGATTTACATATATTGACTCCAGCTGTGGCAGGAAATTTCCGAGTACATGGTTGAATTTTATGCGCGCAGCCCGTACGGCAAATCGCAAGGAAGCAGCACTTTTGGGCAGAATGTATTGCTCAATCCAGGCATCTGTACCAGACTGTAATTCGGTCTTGTTTTCAAATATCCTGTTTATCAGCCCGAAGGATTCCGCTTCTTCCGCCTCAATAATTCTTCCTGTGAGCAGCAAGTCTTCTGCACGCGACAGGCCTATTTTTTCCGGTAAAAGGATCGAGGCGGGTGGAGGGAACACGCCCAACGTGATTTCTGGTTGTCCGAGCCTGGCCGTTTTGTCAGCAAACATCTGGTTGCACATTAGTGCGAGTTCCAGTCCGCCACCCAGGCATTGGCCGCTGATTTTGGCCAAGCTGGGAATGGATAATTCACGTAGGCTTAGAAACAAGCGGTGAAATCCGCGCAGCATGGTGGCTGCGAATTCTTTTTGATGCTCTTCTACGCTCGCGCCAAAAGAGAAATGTTTTCCGGCGCCTTCAAAAGTGATGAGTTTCAATTCGCAGTTTTGGCTAAAGCGGTCCAATTGCGTCTGTAATTGCTCCATCATAAGGTAGTCCAAAACATTTCCATTTTCGTCCTGCAGGACAATTTTAGCGACGGATCCGCCGTGTGTATACTCAACATTGATCTTTTCCATAATCGGTCAAACCGTTTCGATTTTGTATTGTGGTGAGGTGCTTATGAGCAATTCTTCATTCCATTCTGCGCCCTCCGCGAGCAATTGGCGGAGTTTGATAAAATCAATTTCCCGATCATGCTTTGGTCCTTCATTGAAGGCCCTAAAGCCGGCTTTGGCTTCGGTCATCATATTGAGGGCCAGCCATTCGCGACTGCTTTCTTTGTTTTTATCCCAGTGCTCGAGTTTTTTCTTGCGCATCTCAGACAGCGTTTTGGCCATGCAGTTTGGGAAGGTGTGGAGCAATTTGGCGACTAATTTGTTCACTGTCTCGTCCAACTTAGTCAGGTCCAGAGTTCCTTTGGCCATTAGTTCCTTTCCCTTTTGAAGTTCCTCCCCCGTTTTCTGAGTGCCGAAAATGATCCGGCCAAATTCATCTGCATAGCGGTCAATATTGACCAAAGGATTGGGCACAAATTGCCCATCCACTTTTAGCACAGGAGCTATGTCTGTGATCAAACCCAACTGATAGGCCTGATGGGCTGTCCAGGGTTCGCAAAGAGTCAGGGAAGCCATGGCGCGTTCGATGCCTACGAACAAGTGCAAGAAATCCGTAGCGCCGCCGATGGCAGCACTACCGTGTTTAGGGCCAGCCTGACCGAATCGGGCGAGGTCAGAAGCAATAGTAAAATCCGCAGCCATACCAATTTCTTGTCCACCGCCAATACGCATACCGTTGACCCGGCAAATGACCGGCTTCTCACATTTTAGGATGGCGCTCACCATATCGTTGAACAAACGCATGTATTGTGCGTATTCCTGTGGATTGCCTGCATAATACTCGGCGTATTCCTTGGTGTTACCGCCTGTGCAAAAGGCTTTATCCCCAACCGCAGTGAAAATCACAGCTACTACACTCCTGTCGTTAGAGGCTTCGCCAAAGGCGAGTATGACCTCCTTGACAGCACGGGTGGTATAGGAGTTAAACTGTTGTGGGTTGTTCAAAACGATCCAGGCGTTGTAAAGCCCTGAAACAGGTGTGCCGCCATGATCCAGACACGGGCGCCTTTCAAAAATAATATCGGTGTACTCGTGTTCCGTCAGGTTATGGTCTTTAAGTTTAGTCATGGCAACTGCATTTTGGATGTACAATTTTGGATTTATCTAAAGTCTGGTACCAACACCGGACGTTTGTCGTATTTGTGTTCCAGGGCGTTTTGAAACACCTCATTGATCCTGCTCATTGGAAAGGTTTGTACAAAATCCCGGATCTCCAACTGCCCGGAGGCGATCAGATCTATGACCGCCGGATAGAGTTCAGGTTTGCAGCCCCAGGTACCGATCAGTTTAGCATCGAAGGCCATGAGGTTACTCAGCCGAACTTCCAGTTTGTCGAGGGTAAATCCGACGATACTCAGGGTAGCACTGTACGTGATCAAGCTGAAAGCCAGCGCCTGACCTGCGCTTGTGCCGGAAATTTCAAATATTTTCCAACCATATTTGGAAGCACCCAATTCACGGGCGATTTCTTTTACCCGGTTCTTTACTTCTTTGTGATCCAAACCCTTGGAGTTCAGGGTAGCATCCACCCCATGCTTTTTTGCCACGGCTAATTTCTCCTCATTGAGGTCGATGGCCAGAACCCGGGCACCCATGATCTTTGCAATCAAAGCCCCATACATCCCAACACCTCCAATGCCGATGACAATGGCCAGATCGCCGGGCTCCAGTTCCGATTTTTGGACCACCTGATAAGGGGTAGAAATGGCATCGGCAATGACTGAAAGTTGTTCCAGTGGATATTTTTCTAAAATGCCATCCGGTACAGGGCATAGAAACTGATGCGGCACGACAATATGGGAAGCGAAACCGCCATGGAAATCATTGCCGGGCATTCGCTGGTTCTGGCAGATATTACTACGGCCTTTTTTGCACAGTTCGCAATATCCACAGGGCAGCACAGCTGGGATGATTACATTTTTACCAATCAACCCCACTGGGCCTTGTACGACGGAACCACTGATCTCGTGGCCCAGCGTAAGGGGCATTTCTTTTTTGGTATGTACTCCATCATGCCAGAAGCTCAGATCGGTGTGGCAAACCCCACAGCCTGCAATTTTCACCAGAGCTTCGTCTTCCAGGATCGACGGTATCTCGGACTCCACTAAGGTGAAATCCTCCCGGAGTGCCGTCATTTGCCATTGTTTTATCTTTTCCATTGCATATTCGTTGTCATCATCAGCGTTCCCACCAATAAGTTTAAATCATATTCTCGAACAGAATCGCAGTTCCCTGCCCCCCCCCGATACAGGCAGAAGCAATGCCGTACCGTACACGACGGGCATTCATTTCCCTCGAAAGGGTCAGAGATAGCCGGATTCCGGTTGCTGCCAGCGGATGTCCAAGCGCAATGGCACCACCATTGACGTTGCATCGATCGCGATTAAGACCCAATTCACGCTCGCAGCCGATAAATTGGGCCGCAAAAGCCTCATTTATTTCGATCAGTCCAACATCGGAAAGGCTTAATCCGGCAATTTCCAAAACCAGACGGATGGCCGGAATAGGTCCCAGGCCCATCACCGAAGGGTCGAGTGCGCTGGTGGCTGAAGCAGCAATGCGGCTCAACGGTTTTAGTCCCCGGTCTCTGACAAAATTGCCGTGTGCAACCACAACAGAAGCGGCTCCGTCAACAATGCCACTCGAGTTGGCAGCCGTCTGTATCCCATCCTTTGTGAATGCGGCCGGCAACCTGGCCATGGACTCCGGGTCGGTCAGTCGTACATTCTCGTCGGTATTGAACTCATTGACTTTTTTAGGTAGGAATACCTTCCGAGGGTTCAGTCCTTTCCCTTCGAACACCGTCGAATTCATCTTCAGGACCTCCTCCTGAAAGAACCCTCTTTCCTTCGCCGCCAGATATCGCTCAATGGATAAGCGGGCGAAGACGTCCGCATCTTCTCGGGTGATGCCATATTGTTTGGCTATATTCTCGGCGGTGCAGCCCATCGACACGGAGGCCGTATCATTCAAAGCTTCCCAAAGCATATCCACAAAACCTGGCTTCCCGAGTTGGTATCCCATTCGGTTACCGAAGGCGGCAGTAGGCGAAAGCGTCATATTTTCCGTTCCACCGCAAAGGGCCGTTTGGGCTTTGCCCAGGGCAATCTGCTCAGCCCCTGCGATGATGGTCTCGAAGCCAGATCCACAGATCCGCTGAAGCATCACCGCAGGAATGGTTTCAGGAATCCCTGAATACAACCCGATATGACGGGGTAGAAAGTATGTGTCGACAGCGCTTTGGCCGATGTTGGCGTACATCAGCTGGTCGATGTCCGCACCGACAATTCCTGATCCCTGAAGCGCTGCTATGGTCGCATAGATTCCAAGGTCGGTCGGTGAAATATTGCCCAGGGTGCCGCACAATTTTCCAAACGGCGTCCTGGCGCCATTCACCAGATATATGTCGTCGTAGGTAATCCCAAATCCTTTTATTTTATCGTGGTATCCTTTCATAATCCTCAAATACTTATCGGTGAACAAAATGGGCCTGGGCTTTCGGTCCGTTTATTTTGAAATTTTCCAGCCCTAGCTTCATGTCCTCGGTCTGCATACAGTTTCCGAACAATTTCGACTCCAGCGCAAGTCCGTCATGCAGGGTCATTCGGTAACCATCGTAAATACTCCTGACAATAATTTCATCGATCTTTTTGCTCAGGTGGCCGATTTCGAGTTCGATAGGACTTCCGTTCTGAGGCAGTGGCTCCCTGGAAATCTGCTTGGGTTTAAATTTGCCGTCTGCTATATCCAGGGCCAGCCTCGCGGCTTCACTAAGCAGATCACCTCCTGCCTCCTGGTGAATAAACCCGAGTTCCAACGCTTCTTTTGAAGTAACCGGACGCCCGGTACGCAGGATCTCGGCTGCTTTTTCCACGCCGATGATGCGTGGCAACCGTTGGGTGCCGCCCGCTCCGGGGATAAATCCGAGGTTAACCTCTGGTTGGCAAAAGACAATAGGCAAGCCTTTTTTGGTGATGCGAGCCGTGCAGGCCATCGCCAGTTCGTTGCCGCCGCCGAATGCGAAGCCGTTCAGTGCACACACGACCGGTTTAGGATAATCGGCTACATAATTCAGGACAGACTGGAAACTCCGGGAATTCTGCACGCCTTCTTCTGGTGTTTTTAGGGAGGTGATCATATTCAGATCTGCCCCGGAAACGAACGCTTTGACCCCAAAACCTGTGAGAACGACTGCCCGGACGGAAGCATCCTCTTTGGCTTCCTCCAGGGCTTCTTGTAACTGCCCGAGTACTGCCAGGTTCAAGGCGTTCATCACCTTTGGCCGCCGGATCGTGATAAACAGCACCTGCTCCTTGGTGCGACAAACAATGTCACGCAATTTCCAGCCTCCTGCCTCTTTTGCTTTCTGCAAGGAGCCTGGAAATGGAAAGCCCGGGTGCGCTGCGCAAAATGTGGCCGTGAGATCCTGGGCAAGTTCAATACCCAGCTCATTCATAAAACTAAAAGGAGCCTTGATCACGAGGGAGGTTTCGCAGGCCATATTCAGATCATCGATCTGAACGATCCCGGTATCGAGGATAAAAGCTGACAAGGCAAAGAAGGCGCCTTGAAAAATCTTGATCAGTTTTGCTTCCTGTTCAGGATCCAGCGAAACCAATTCACCACGCTTAGCTGTTTCCCAGGGTTCCTTCCGTTGATTTTTTTCCACCAATAATACAGGGGTTTTGAACCAAGGCAGGACAAGTCGCCCCATTTCGTCGAGGCCATGGGCGGTGATCGGATTACCGCCGGTAAGGTTTAATGCAGTGAATGGTCCTACGCCCAATCCGAGTGCCTTTACAGCGGCGGCGTCTATTTCCTTTTCGTTGCCCCAACCTTTTTCCAGGCAAAGGATAGCGGTCTGGCAAAGCCCTTCAAAAATGGGGTCTATGGCATATCCATAGGCGCTTTTCACCCGAATGGGGATCTTGCCAATGGATTCGTAAAATGCCAACAACAAATCAGCCATTGCAGTGTCTGTCTTTTCACCAGGCACTATTTCTACCACAGGATTGATCTCCGCGGGAAAAAAATAATGGGCTACCAAACAGCGGGATTGGTTTTGGAGGTTTCCAAAGATCACTTCTGGCTGTAGGTGAGAGGAATTGGACAGCAAAATACAATGGTCATCAGTCAGTGCTTCCACCTGGCGGAAGATGTTATCCTTAATCCGGGCATCTTCAGTAGCGGCTTCCACGACCATTCCTGCCCCTCGAATTCGTTCGTAATCCAGGGAAAAAATCAAGGATTTTTTGATCCTTTCAGCCTGTTCTGGCTTAAACGAACCTGTTTCAACGGACTTTTGTATCTTTTTTCCAATCTTAGTCTCCGCCAGTACAAGTGCATCCTGGGAAATATCCACTACAATAACCTCCACGTCGTACGGCGAGAGTGATTTGGCGAAATGCAAGGCAATGTCGGGGCCTATCTGGCCGGCTCCGACCACCGCAATTTTCGAAATACTCAGTGTTTTGAATGGATAAGCCATACCTTCTTCGTTATTTGTTATGTATATTGACCAGAATTTTTGTTTCAACTTCGCCGTCTTCTCCACACCTCCAAGGGTTAGCAAACGGTGCTTTCCTCCTCTTCCATAGAGCGTATTTTCTGCCCCGATCTGACAAAAGCATCGCGGGCAGTGATTGCGGCACCTAAAGCCACAACGTACTGGGGCATATCAATCACTTGAATGTCCTTGTTGAATTGTTCGTTCAGCATGGTTTTGAGGTAGGGATGATTCGCCGCCACGCCGCCAATCATAAAAGTCGGAATACCCGGGTCGAGGCGCATTTTGGCCACTTTACCGGCAATAGACAGATAGACCCCCCGGGAAATATCCTGCGGGCTAATGCCTTCAAAAATCCAGTTCATGATTTCAGTTTTGGCGAAAACGGTGCAGAAACTGTTCAGCGGTTTGTTATAATTGGAAAGGGTGGCCAGGCTGCTCATTTCAGCGATGTTGATCTGGGCGCGTTCCGCTATTTCTGATAAAAAGGATCCCGTTCCGGCGGCACATTTGTCGTTCATGTAGAAATTTTCGACGTTGTTGTCTTTGTCGCATCGGATGATCTTGATATCCTCGCCACCGATATCAAGAATGTTTTTATCGCCTGGATAAAGATGCGAAACGGCTGCCGCTGCGCAATTGATTTCAGTCTTAACAATATCGGCTTGATCAAAATATTTTCGGCCATACCCGGTGGCGCAGCTGTACCGGATGTTGAAGTTGGATGCAATGGTTTGCATTACATTTTTGGGCGCATGCTTATCGCTGCCGAGCGAGGGAAGGCAATATCGGAACAGGGAATTGCCTTTCTCATCCATGACAACAAACTTGGTGAAAGCTGAACCAAGATCAACACCGAGAAAGCAATCTGTATTTTTGAACTCCGCCAGCACAAGATTTTTGTTTGCCAGCCCTTTATGAAGAATTTTTTTGTTGACCTGCCCGCTTACGCCGGGAATGCGGTACACGATGTTCTTATTGGTCATGGCCTTCACCATGTTCGTAAAGGAGAGGTTCAGCGAAGTCCGGATATAGTGCTTTCGCCCGTAAGCGACGATTTTGCTGTTGAAAAAGTCTATTTCAGTCGGCCGGTTATTGATGATATCCAGCGCCAGGGAAGGGAAGTGATCGCCGCCATTTTTTAGGTAGCGCAAGCATTGTCGGACAAAGTCATCAGGGAAGCGCATTTTTTCACATTCGGCAACCTGCATGGCTTCAGAGATGATCTGTTCGATGAGTTCTACTGTATCCGGGTCGGCCATTGCTTCGGCCATAGTCAACCGACCTATACCGCACAATGCACTCAAGGAGGCATTTAGGATGGTTTTCTCCCAGATTCTTTTCTGAATTTCGAATGAATCGACCGCTTCTGTATCCAAATCTACGCTGCTAAGCAATTCAGCCAATTGTCGGGCACTTTCGGGACAGGCATCATTAACAGAACCGATATAATTGGGGGGCAGGAAAAAGCTAACTTTGACGGTATTGGGAGCAACGAATCCGCCGGCAAAATTCACGACCATGCGCAAGGTTTTGGATTCTCCGAAAGCTTCTGAGAGCATTTCTTCCACATCAATACCGTTTTGTGCACTGACGACCTTCAGTTTTTCTGAATTAAGGGCCATCGCTTCTTTCAAAGCAGCCGGTAAATGGTAAGTCTTTACCGCGAAAAACAGGTAATCCAGACCAACGTCAGCCATCTCTCCGATACTGGCATATACTTTATCGAAGCGAGCGGCTGCGCAAATTGCATTTTCGAGGAATAGTCCTTCTAATACGATTTTGTTGCGCTTTACTTCGTTCAGTTCGCAAAGCGCCACGACACATCCAGCTTCCTGAAGTTTAACACCCAAAACCGAGCCTACGGGCCCCATGCCTATGATACCAACCTTGATTTTTTGATTGCTCATCATCAGCTGTAAATTTTGAATTCTTCCAGTTGCTCCAGGAAGGTTTCGATTTTGGTAATGCTTTGCCCTTCTGAGAAAAAGCGCAGATCGCACAAGTCACCTTCGATCACTAAAGCGGGAACGCTGGTCAACGTCCTGAGCCGTTGTGGCATTCCGAATTTCGCATTGGAATTATTGAAACAGGTTTTACTATCATGATATACGATACCGTCGATACTGAATTCCCGAAACCAGTCGCTGAGCATCTTCATTTTTGCTTTTTCACTGCGGTTGATAAAGATTTCAGTGTAGGCACGCGCTGTTGAATTCCAAGGGTCGTTTTCATCGAACTGATCGAACACCCAGCTGCTGCAATACGTAGAAGCGACCACCGCAGCACCATTGGCAGCGAAGAGATCACTCATCATCCGCAATTTCCCCCAAATCGGCATACCTTCCCAGAAAATGCGGGTTTGGGCCTTGGGTAAAAAACCGATGCCGTTGAGTACGTTGTCCTCCAACTCTGCCAACAAAATCGTATAATAGTCTTTGGCCATTTGGGTGCCCCTCAGCACTACGATAGGCCCCATGTGAATGGTGCCGTCGAAAAAGCTTAGCGGAGCATTGGCGGCGGCAGATGTTTTCAAAACCTTTTGCCAGAGCAGGGTAGCTTCCTTACTAAGTTTGACGACTTCCCTGAAGCGGTCCAGGTCGAATTTTTGGCCGCTTACCTGCTCACAAACGGGAATCATTTTTTTGAACTGTTTCACCACCAGATCCACCTCGTCTTGGCTCACCTCATCTAAGTGCCGGGGGGGCTGAATACCCACGATAGGACAGTTAAATTGCTCAGCATAAAAGGCAAACCAGTCTTCCACTTCACGGCACTGATTGGTATTGAACGCGATGAGGTCGGGTTTGGGGGCACCTTTGATACCGTAATGCTTTTGTAACGGTGATTCTTTTTTAAGAAAAGCACCGATATCAGCCGTCGTGTACGAGCAAACATGGCCGGAATAACCACATTTCACGGCCTCGGGGATAAAGTCCATCGCAGTACGGGTAGTACCGAGCAATGCCCCATGGTTTTCGGGAAAATACACTTCAAAACCAAAGGAGCGCAACAACTCTGCCGGGCCCACACTGGTACACCAGGCAATCTTTTTGGCACCCGATTCCAGGGAGCGGAAATAGGCTCCCATTAATTCTTTCATGCGTTCCGTAGCGGCTATTTTGTACATGCTGCGGTTGTTTTTTTTGTTTCCAGTTCGATGACATATACTTCCTCATCCACCGGAACAGATTCACCGTAGAGATTCAGGAGGTGTGCCCGGTATTTTTCGACGACATTTTTGGGGGCCATTTTCATGGAGGGGGTGAGGGTATTGCTGTCCAGAGATAACTCGTCAAGGATGATGGCAGCAGATTTGATTTTTGCGAATTTTTGTCCAATGCTCTCATTTGCTTTTTCAAGGCAACCCGTTAGGCAGCGACCGAGTTCGTTGAGGGTTCTGGGGCAGAAACAGCCTTCTTCAGGTGTAATTTCGAAATCTGGCTTTTCGAGCATCTTTTTATTCGGAAAAATCAGCGCCACCGGGTGTTGCTCCCCGTTGCCGGATACCACTGCGTACTGGACGTAATGACATTTCAGTTCAATGGCCCGTTCAAGATCTGTCGGGATTACTTTTTCACCGTTGGAAAGCTTAAAAATCCGGTCTTTACGCGAAATAAGTTTCAGACCGTTTTCGGTTATCTCACCGACATCACCGGTGCGGTACCAGCCGTCTGGGGTAAAAATGTGCTCATTTGCTTCGTCGTTGTGGTAATAAGAGACCATGACATTGGGGCCTTTCACCTGTATTTCACCATCGTCAGCAATTCGGATACTCACACCTGGAATGGGCTTACCAACCACACCTGGCGCTCTTTTAAGGCTTGGGTCGGTGAGGGTACAGCAGGGCGAAGTTTCTGTAAGGCCCCATCCTTCGACAACTGGAATGCCCCGTTTTTCAAATTCATCAGACAATCTTTCAGACAGCGCCGCCGCGGCAGTAAAGATGAATTTCAAGCCGGAGTTAAAAAGAATATCTTCTGCCTCATTGCTCGCGCGGGTTAAATCGAAGAGCGACTGATACACTTTGGGCACGCTAAAAAAAACGGTAGGCCGTATCTGTCTCCAATTGTCGAAAATGGCATTCGGATCTTTGCCATAACTGCTTTCAAGCGCGTAAGTAGCACCGCTATATAGCGCGGAGAAAAGCTCGAAAATGCCGCCAAAACTGTGGTGCCAGGGTAGGTAGGACAAAAACCGATCGTGTTCGTTGATGCCCAGGAGAGACTGGATCGCGGCCTGTTGGGAAAGGATGTTTTTGTGGGTAAGCTGTACGCACTTGGGAGTCCCCATGGTGCCCGAGGTGTACATGTTGAGGCAAATGGTATCTGGGTGGATATTTTCCGCCAGAATAGAATCGTTACCAGTCTGAGGTTTTATTAATTGGCTGAAAGGAGTTAAGCCGGGGAATCTCTTGTCCTGCACATCGTCGTCGAAGACATACAGGTGCTTGATCTTTAAGTCAGTGCTAATATTGTCCAATTGATGTTCGCCTTCTACGGCAAGCCATTCGGCATCGGAGTGATCAATCAGTAATTCGGCTGTTTGTTGTTTGAAATTGGCAAAAATTGGCACGGCTATTCCGCCGGAAGCCATGACGGCGAGTTCCAATTCCAGCATTTGCAGGCAGTTTCGGGAAAAGATTGCCATTTTGTCACCATGGGAAAACCCAGCCTGCTGCAGGCTTTGGATAATATTGCGGATATTGATGTAGAAGTCGCCCCAACTGATGCCGGCATAATATCCCTGCTCATTTTTATGCTGAAAAACTATTTTTTGCCCGAAACACTGAGCGTTTCGGTTCAGCATTATGGCTACGTTGGGCAATATTTCGCCTACCGGGTGTTCAGCGTGTAACATGTTCATGATATCCGATTTAAAACTTGCACTTAAATAGCTTGCATCACAACGGCAGCATTTTTTTCATTAAGTTTATAATAGCGAAATCCGCCCCACAATGCAGCTCCGATGGCACCGGAATATATCGCTTCCGGATGGGACACGAATACCAGACTGTTTTTTTTGCTTTCGTTGGATAACTCTTCGATAGCTTGAATCATGCCCACATTCATACCCATACCACCAACTAAAGCGACCGGCGATTCTGCGCGCAGAGAACTCATTAATTTGATGACCCTTTGCGCAATAGAGATGTTGATCCCTTTGACGATGTTGGGCGTAGAGAGCCCCTTTGAAACGAGGTTGATGACATCAGTCTCCGCCAATACCGCGCAGATGCCAGAAGGGACTTCAGGATTATCGGCTTTCAGTGAAATCTCGCCGACTTCCTCAATGGCAAGGCCCAAATACCTGGAAATATTTTCGATGAACTGGCCTGATCCGGAAGCGCACTGGCCCGTCATTTTGTAGTCCATGACCTTACCTCGAGGATCCACCTTGATTGCCCGGACGTAAAGTCCACCCATATCTACAACGGTTTTAGCCTCGGGAGCGAAAAATATTCCACCCCGCGCATGAGAGGTCATGCTGTAAAAGTGGCCAGTCTTTTTCTCCACCATCTCGCCTTCGCCCGTGGAGGCCAGGTATGCAATGTCTTTATCGTAGTTGAGGTTGTTTCGGTCTAAGATCATGTCAATGGCTTCCACCACAACCTCTTTGGGATTCCGCTTCCTGATTTTTTCTGTTTGCTTGTCTATCAACTGATGATTCCCCGAATGATGATCATAGGACATCAAGGCAACTTTGACGTAGCTGCCTCCAACGTCAATACCCATTGTTTTAATTATCTTTTGCATATTGTTTTTTTTAGAAAATCGAAACAGTTGCCTCTGCAGGTGACACCTCCAAAAAACTAATCTTCCACTAACTCAGCTGTTTTGCTTGCCATGGGCAAATCAGCACTGATATTTCTGCGAGCAAACATGGCTCCGCCGAGCGCTCCCATAAAAATTGAATCGGTGTGGATATTCATGGTCACTTCGCCATAAGAGTCGGTCACCATTTGCCTGACATATTTTAGGACCGCCTGATTCCTCGCCACACCACCCGTGAACGTAAATTCGTTTTTTATGCCGCCAGAGCGAGCAATGAGCGACATGGCGCGTTGAACGATTGCCTTGTGCAGGCCCGCCAGAATATTGGGCCTTGCTTCACCGTTATGCAAGAGTTCTTTGACTTCCGCGCCTGCAAAAACCGTACAGGTGGAACAGATTGTGGTTTCCCGGGTAGCGCTCATAGCTTCTGGGCCTAATTCGTTCAGCGACAAGCCAAATTCGTCAGCTATGTAGCCCAGGTAGCGGCCACAGCCAGCGGCACAGCGGTCGTTCATGTGGAAGCTGGTCACTAAACCGTGACTGTCCACCTGAATAGCTTTGGTATCCTGTCCGCCAATATCCAATACGGTTCTGGTGTTGGGAAATATGGCATGCGCACCAAAAGCATGACAGAGAATTTCCGACTTGATACAGTCCTCCGGGAAAGGCAGCAGCGCCCTTCCGTAGCCCGTTCCGACCATTTTAGAGATGTGTATTTCCTCGCCGACGATGTCTTCAATATGCTGACGCAGCGTATATTCTACATTTTTGTAGTTGTTTTTCACGGCGTTCAGTTCTGCATAATACCAATCTTCTTTGCTGCCGTCTTCTTGTTGATCCGCCAATCCCCGATACTTTTCATCCAGAATCTTCATGGATTCAAAGACCAACTCTTTGAAGTTGAACTGCATCATTTCGTTTTCAACGGGGGTAATACTTTTGTCGAAGGCGAGCATCAGGGGTTCGTAAAGCGATTTGCCTTTTGTCTCGACTTCTGCATTGTAGCGTTCGCTGACGATGTCGCGAAAGAATTGGTTTTTAGAACCAAGATCCTCATTGATAAACCCGTGGCGGATTTGAGGGCGGATGGTTTCAATGATTTCGTTCAGTTTTTCTTTAACGGCAGCTTTGTTTGGGTATGGAAACTCCGCCACAGTTTTCTGCAACACTGTTTCTAAACGGTCCATCCGCCGTTTAAACTGGCGATACTGAAAGACCGCCCGGATATCCGTCATGTATCTTTTGAACTCGGGCTTGGAATCCATATCCTGCTTGATCCGATTGGCCAGGAGTGTGAACCGAGCATCATAGATTGCCTCTTCCCGTGCTATATCGGCTGCCACCTTGTAATTGGCGCGGGTGTTGGTGATGCCACGCCCAATGATCTCATCTTTTTCATTGATAATGACGGCCTTCGAAGTGGTAGAGCCTAAATCAATACCTAAGTAATACTTATTCATGGGCTAAAACTTTTTCCGTGGAGTGAATGATTTTCCGCTGTTCCAGCATCTGAAAATAGGACTCTAACCTGTTTTTGATGTTGGAATAGGAGAAATAGCGCGGGTCAACCAAATCCGATTCGATAAATCCGACGGGTACTTCCATACGGTCTTCAATTTCTCTCATCATAGCCAATTGACCGGCGGAGAAGGAGTTGCAGCTCTTAATGGAGTTGGTGATGTAGCCGTCGGCATCGTAGTCACGGATATATTTCGAGAGCAGGTCTATGCGCTGGGGAATATTCATATTGGTATAGCAATTCATACAATATTCTGCCAAAGATTCCAGCGGTCTGTCGGGATCATGCCGCCATCCCAGATCATACACCCCGCCTACTTTGGTGTAGGAGGAGGCCACAATGACAGCACCCATATCATAGAAAATTTTCCAGAATTCGCGGAAGTTGGTCCAGTTAGGTGGTCCTTCTACAACCAACCGGTATTTTTCTTCTTTCATTTCTCCTTCCGGGGTAATAGGTCCAAGCCCCAGACGCACTCGTTCCTGAATCTCGCTGTAAAGCTCTTTGTAGTATTCCACTGCCTCTTGCGTGCCACGGAAGCCTATATTGATTGGGCCTATATAATAGACGCCAGCGAAGTAGGCATCAATGGGCGATGGTTTGTTTTTGGTGGTATCGAATATTTTGGTAATCCAGTCCTCTGCCTCTTTGGACAGGGCTAAAATTCTTTTCAGTTTTCCCTCATCGAATTTTATTCCTGTCACGGCTTCCATTTGAGGGATAACCTCTACCTTCAATTGTTCTATCATGTACTCGAGCATTTCCGGCGTTATCCGGCCATTCTCCTGGTAGGGGGTGTGGATCATGATCACTTTTGCATTGGGATACTCCCGTTTTAAAGTTTCAAACCACTTCATGAATGTGAAACATCCGGTGTAGCTCAGCAGAAGGATGTCGGGTTCTGGGATTACCTGTCCGGTGGGGCCAATATTTCCCTTCATCATCATGCCAACGTCGCACTTAACATAGGTGCATACGTCTTCAGAGTGGGCGTGACGTTCCGCTTCCTTGATGTAGGCAGCGGATTTTTTTCGCATTGCGCTTTGCAGCGCATTGATTTCGGGATATACCGGCAACATGTCGAAGGTTCGGATCAATTCAGAGAGATTGCCTGGCACGAACGTATAGCACACTTTCTTTCCGGTCTCCTTAGCAGTTGACAAATCGTTGAAAAGACCTTCGATCATCTCCTTCTGGAGGATCATACTTTTCTCTTTTTGAACTTCTTTTGACATATTTACAGGATGTTTTAGACGTTGGGCGTTGGGGCGTTGGTCATTGGAGCGTTGGTCATTGAGTCATTTGTACCAATAATTCGGCTGGTTCGTCTTCCCACAACTTGATAGAGTCGGAGAAAGCACCGACCTGCTCTTTGATGACCTTAAATTGGTTGATATTTTCACTGTACTGGAACGCGATGTAGCGGATACCCATTTTATTAAAGGCATTTTGGAAGATCGGTGCATCGAGCAAACTGGGATCACAAAAGCTGGCTGAGGCGAATATGACCCCTGCAGCGCCCCTATCTTTTACAATTTGAGCCAGACGGAATTCCTTGGGATCGTTTACGTCATAAATAGAGGAGGAGTACTGACTCTGCCGGATGTAGGCGTTGGCGATGGCTTCCAGAGGCTTATCGGTCGAATCATCAATGTCGCCAAGGATCATGCGGGAGCCCAACATATAGTCGTCGTCTACTACATAGCATCCGGCTTCTTCGATGGCCTTAATCAGGCCGACAGCGGGTTGTTCGCAGAATGCCCCTGATACGACCACCTTGACTTTGTCTTGAGGTTTGCCAATGTCGTTTTGAATGTGTTCACAGACTTGTTCGAGCAGTTCATTGTGTTCTTCTACTGGCATAACCGTTCCCGCCCGGATGATATGGTAAACGTCTTCAATACTCAGCCGCCAAGGGTATTCCTGCCGGATATCGTACATAAATTTGATCAACTGGCGGTTTCGGTTGTACAGCTGTATGGCATGGTTCAGACGCTCTGTGGTGACTTCTACTCCATTGATTTCCTTCATGTATTGTAGGATGTGCAGCATTTCCTGCTGGTAATAAACACCCCCAATCTCCGGCAGGAAGTTTTGGGGGAAATCCATGTATTTGACAAATTTACCGATTCCCTTCTGCTTGAAAATCCCTGACAGATTGCGAATCACATCACAAATAGATGGGAAAATAAATCCATCGAAATGGTCCAATTGTTTGTCCAGTGCCAGTTCAATGACACTCCTTGGTATGTGGCAGATGTAGGATTGGTAGTAAGCGTCTCCTTTCACGATTTGCTTCCGGTCACCGCCGCCAAAAATCCCCACCGCTATGCCGCCCGCTGCATGGATGATTTCCCGGGGAAAATAAATGGGTAGGTAGCCGACTATGACGCGCCCTTCTTTTGCGGATTTCCACTGTTTAGCGTAGTTGAAATCCAAATCGAAGGACAGTTCCTTGCAGGTTTGAATGATTACATTTATATTATTCATACGAGCTATTACCAGTTTTTTACTTTTTTCTGCGCAGTTTACCTTTTGAAGGCTCTTTGCCATAAGATATCTATGATGTCTTTTTATTTAAGACAATAATATCTTAAATTTAGGCCAAAAAAAATGGATGCACACTTTGTTCAGAAGTCCCAATTTTGGACAAATGAGTCAGCATACCGCTCCACCAAATCTTAGGGCGTATTTAACAACACCATTTTCCTCAAGCGTGAGGAGGCTATTTCTCCCAATAAGTAGATATCAGGATTTACAAAGGAAAGGAGGTATGCGATTTTAAAAGTTGATGAATATCATCACTTGAGGTGAGTTTTATCATAAACACCTAAATCTGAATGGAAAAAAATTGCTCCACCAAAACGCCACTTTTCCCAAAACTCAAATTCTGGTTGGCACGCTGTAGCGAGGCTCATTTCCCAGACAGGTACTGCCAAGGGGAAAAATATACTATTTCTTACCTAAAGGATAAGACACTGCGCTATCCTGAGCATGTAGCACTTATAACTGCTGGGTAAGGATAAAGGCTGTTTTGATTTTATCCTTGATTACCTGAAACAAAGCGGCGTGATATGGAAGAAATCTGAATGATTAAAGTTTAAACACATCGTGTTGAAGGCAAAAACGCAGTGTCCGTATTTGCTTAGGACCGTTTTTCCGTGCAAGGATTTTAAAATCCTCCGACATCCAATGCACAAAAAGCAAATGCCGTTCTACTGCCAATTGACCAGATTTTACCAGCATTGTCAGGCAAAAAACCTGCGGACAAGTAACCCGCTGAAGCCTGCATTGGTGACCGTTTTATACCACCAATTGTATACGTTGGATGCGTCTGAAACGGTGTCGCCGAAGCTCAGGTATCCTCCAAGGAGGCAATTTTTGCCACCCACTTCGAAACAGACCGATATCTCTTTAAAAAGTACACTTCTGGCGCATTCTCCCAGGATTACTACCGTACTGACTGAAGTCTTGCCACGGGGTGATGGTCGTCATCCTGCAAGCCAATTTTGCGCCCATTCTTTGTGGTGATTATCACCTTGTTTACTAATATTTGAATGACTTTCAAGACCATCATAGAACCCTTCCGCATCAAAACCGTTGAGCGGATTCGCCTCACAACTCCGGAAGAACGGGAGGCCTTTCTCCAAAACGCACACTACAACCCTTTTTTACTGCATTCCACGGAAGTCATCATTGACCTGCTTACAGACAGCGGCACCTCCGCAATGAGTAGCGAACAATGGGCGGGCATCATGCGTGGCGATGAAAGCTATGCAGGAGCTACCAGCTGGCTGCGCATGGAAAAAGCAGTGCAAGACCTTACGGGATGTCCCTATATTCTACCAACACACCAGGGTCGTGCGGCAGAACATCTGTTGTATTCCCGTATTGGTGGCCCGGGAAAAGTATTTATCAGCAATACGCATTTTGATACGACACGGGCTAATATTGAATTCTCTGGAGCAATGGCCATTGATTGTCCAATCCCGGAGAACAGCAATCCATCTTTGTTGCATCCTTTCAAAGGGAACCTGGATATAGGAAAATTGGAAGAAAATATCACCCTGCACGGTGCTGCAAACATTGCTGCAGTAATCCTAACAGTAACAAACAACAGCGGCGGCGGACAGCCTGTGAGTATGGAAAATGCCCGTGCAGTATCCAATATCTGCAAAAAACACGGCATCCGTTTCATCCTTGATGCTTGCCGGATCGCCGAGAACGCTTGGTTCATTAAACACCAGGAAGCTGGATTTGAAAATGTCAGCTACCGTGAAATTGCGCAACAAATGTTTGCACTCTCCGACGGTTGCATCATGAGCGCCAAAAAAGATGCATTGGTGAATATGGGCGGCTTCCTTGCCCTTCGCGACCTCGATCTGGCCGTTATATGCCGTACTGTACTCATCGTCACGGAAGGGTTTTCTACTTATGGCGGACTTTCCGGTCGGGATATGGAGGCCATTGCGATTGGTTTGGAGGAGGTGTTTGATACGGATTATTTAAATTATCGCATCAAAAGCACCGCGTATCTGGCCGACAAATTACATGCGCTGGGCATCCCGATCATGCGCCCGGCGGGTGGGCATGCCGTATATGTAGATGCGCGAGCCTTCTACCCCGACATTCCCCTGGATCAATACCCTGGTCAGGTGATGGCCTGCGAATTGTATCGATTGGGCGGTATCCGTTGCTGTGAAATCGGCTCCGTAATGTTTGGAAAATACGATGCGGAAGGTCAGCTGATACCTGCAAAAATGGATCTGGTTCGCCTCGCTATCCCACGTCGGGTGTATACCCAAAGCCACGTGGATTATGTGGTAGAAGCTTTTGGTGAATTGGCCAAAAGCAGAGACCAAAAAGACGGCTTCAGGATTGCCTATGAACCACCGTTTTTGAGGCATTTTACGGCTCGTTTTGAGCCAGCATCTTAATTACTTAGATCCGCAGAAAATGCAGGAATTATTAGAAAAATACGACATCCCCGCACCGCGGTACACCAGCTACCCAACGGTACCTTATTGGGAAGAAGAGACTATTGCTGAATCCGAATGGACGGAACATGTAGTCAGGGTGTTCGAGCGCGATCAGCGTTTGAGTCTCTACCTTCACTTGCCCTTTTGCGAAAAATTATGCACCTATTGTGGCTGCAACAAGCATATCACCAAGAACCACGCGGTGGAATCGCCTTATATCCAGGCAATTCTGGCGGAATGGAAAATGTATCTGGATCGTTTGCCCGGACGACCCGTTTTGAGCGAACTGCATCTGGGCGGCGGCACTCCCACCTTTTTTCATCCGGAAAATCTGAGACAATTGATGGAGGCCATTTTTGAGACGGCAGACATTGCGCCGGAACATGAATTCAGTTTTGAAGCCCACCCCTCCAGCACCACCCTCGAACATCTGGAGGTGCTGTACGAATTGGGTTTCCGGCGCATCAGCATTGGGGTACAGGATGTGGATGAGGAAATTTTGCACGTCATCAACCGCTTCCAGACGTTAGAGCAAGTGCGCTTTGTAACCCGAACCGCCCGTGAAATCGGCTATGATTCGGTCAATTTTGACCTTATCTTCGGTCTGCCATTTCAGCAACAAGCGCATATCGTCAAGACCATGGATCTGGTCGGTAATTTGATGCCCGACCGGATCGCTTTTTATAGCTATGCCCACGTTCCATGGCTAAAAAACGGACAACGTGCTTTTGATGAGGCCGACCTCCCGAATGCTGTTTCCAAACGTGCCTTGTATGAGACTGGTAAAACGCTGCTGGAGCAATTGGGCTACCATGATGTTGGCATGGATCATTTTTCACTTGAAAACGATGCCTTGTATCAATCCGCCCAAACAGGTGCATTACACCGAAATTTCATGGGTTATACGCCCGTTTTTACCCCGCTAAGCATCGGTTTGGGCGTCTCGGCGATCGGCGATACGTTTAGCGCTTTTGCCCAAAACTTAAAGACGCTGGCCGAATATCAAAACGCGATTGCTGAAGGTCATTTGCCTTTGTTGCGCGGTCATTTTTTAACAGAAGAAGATAAGCGGATCCGCATGCACATCCTGAATTTGATGTGTAGATATGAAACAAACTGGCAACCGAACGACAAAAAGGATTTGATTTTGGCCAGGTTAGCCGAACCCTTTGCCGATGGACTGGTTGAAATCAGGCCATTTG
Source organism: Lewinellaceae bacterium (assembly GCA_947476195.1). GTDB lineage: Bacteria > Bacteroidota > Bacteroidia > Chitinophagales > Saprospiraceae > M3007. The sequence goes on from CANJPT010000002.1 coordinate 101,515, forward strand.
GCGTACGGGTGACCGAGCCAGGCAAAGGTTATTTGCGCAATATTTGTCTGGCATTTGATGCCCGGTATTGGGACAAGGTGCCTGGTGGGCGGGTATTTAGTCAGGCGGTTTGAAATTGATTTTCAGGGTATTACAAAGAATATTTTTTTGACAGGATTTACAGGATAAACAGGATTTAAGATAGCACGTAGTCGGCGAAGCCGACAAAATCCTGTTTATCCTGTAAATCCTGTCAAAAAAGAAAAATCGTCCACCGCATTTTGAATAAAAAACAAACTCATGCTCCTCCTGATCGCCGGACTTCCTGGCTCGGGCAAAACCACCGTCGCCCGCGCTTTTGCCGCCCTAAGCGGATCGGTGCACCTGAACAGCGACACCATTCGTCACGAGTTGGGGCTGATGGGGCATTATCGTCCGGAAAACAAGGAAAAGGTATATTTTACACTGCTTGAGCGCAGCCGTAAAGCTTTGTTGCAGGGCAAGACCGTGGTGGTGGACAGCACCTTTTTTAAAGAAAGCGTTCGCGAGCCGTTTCGTGCCTTGGCTTCCGAATGCAGTGTGCCGCTGCGCTGGGTAGAAGTACGAGCGGAAGAACATACCTTGCGTGAGCGACTGAGCCATCCCCGGCCAGATAGTGAGGCAGATTTTAGTGTATATGAAAAAATCCGCGATGCATTCGAACCCTTGCTGGACGAACGGCTCATTGTCAACACAGACACTGAAACGCCCGAATCTGCCGCGTTAAAAATCCAGCAATATCTTAAGGTATGAGCAGCGAAGATATCCATCGAATTGTGTCGGAAGGCTTGTTTCCGGGCTCAAAAAAGGGCGTTTCACTGGTTGAAACACATATTTCCTGGGTTCTCCTGACAGATGAGTTTGCGTTCAAAATGAAGAAACCCGTCCGATTTGATTTCCTTGATTTCAGTACCCTGGAACAACGGAAGCATTTCTGCGAAGAAGAATTGCGCCTCAACCGACGCCTTTCGCCACAGATGTACCTGGGCGTGTTGCCTGTGGGGGCAGGAGGCATCGGATCGGAGCAGTCGCCCGCAACAGACTATGCCGTGCAAATGCATCGGATGGACAATACCCGGGAGATGGATAAACTGCTACTGGCAAATGAGGTAAGTACCCTTGACATGGAACATCTGGCCGGACTACTTGCCGGATTTCACCTCCAAAACCGACTCGATTCCACCCTACCCTACCAACCAGCCGAAGATGCCCACGATTTTGCAGATCTGTTTGCCTTAAAGGCCGATTTGGCCGCTTTAAAAGTACCCGATGCTGATCTACTACGCACTTGGGCAGAAACGATCCCTGCTTTTCTCTATAAGCATAGATCACGTTCGGAGGATCGTATCCAGCGCGGGTTTTGGGTCGAAGGACATGGTGATCTGCACTCCCGCAATATTTTTTTACCCCAAAACACCCCTCCTGTCATATTTGACTGCCTGGAGTTCAACGAACACTTCCGACGGATGGACGTGTTGAATGAGCTGGCTTTTCTATGCATGGATCTGGATTATTACGACCGAAAAGACCTGGCCGAAAGCTTTCTAACAGCCTATACGAAGCTTTGGCCCTGTTTTGAAAATCAGGAAGACCAACTGTTATTCACGTATTTCAAAGCCTACCGCGCCAATGTGCGCCTGAAAGTTGCCCTATTAGAACTGCGACAACACCCGAATGAACAGCTTTCTAATTCAGCCTTCTTGTATTGGTCACTTTTAAAACAGTATGTTTTTGACCTGATCGGTTTTTGAATGTGAATTACTTAATCCTTCGGGTAAGAACTGACTATGATCTTTCCAGGTACTGACTAACATCATCTATAGTCATGTCCCTAACCCCCATCTTTGTAGGAACAATTTATTAAACAACGACTCTTATGGATAACAACGATGTTCAATTTGATTACCGGGTAAAAGCCATTCAAAACGAAAACCGGATCAGTAAATTAACTGCTGTAGAAGTGGAAACCCCCATAGAGTGCGCTACCCCATCTGAATTTCCAAATGGGATTGCCGGGGCATGGTCGCCTGAAACTTTTTTTCTGGCATCCATCGCGGGTTGTTATATCAATACTTTTCAGTCATTTTGTGATAAATATAAATTGAAGCCTGTATCATTGGAGTGTGAAGCCGCTGGTACGGTTGCACTGCTGAATGGCAAGTATGCCTTCACTGGCGTTATGCTAAACCCAATCATTACCCTGCAGAACTACGAAGACGAGGCCATTGCTATGAAAATCCTGGAGAAAGCACACCGCTATTGTCTGATCTCGAATTCTATCAAATGCCCGGTATCGGTGTCTGA
>CANJPT010000003.1 GCA_947476195.1 Lewinellaceae bacterium
AGCATTCTCGGATTCTAGTGCTTCAACCTTGGCAAGCAAGGCCATGACCAAATCCTTTAATACCTTTATGTCGTCTGATAACGTCATGAACCAGATTTATTCACTAAAACAGTTTTTTACAGACTTGGGTTGTGTGCCTAAGTCTTTACTAATTTTCTTAATTTTATACTCGATCCCGGCGCTAAATGAAAGGCCAACGGTGTTTCTTATTTCACCATTTAGGTGTTCATTCTGTATGACAAATAGTCTTCTGCCTGTCAATAATTTAAAGTCTTGTTCTTTAGATTTTATTTTATCCTGTTTGTTCTCGCATAGATGGTATTTTATAGACACATATTGGTCGTCAATCTGGAACACTGAAATATATCTACTGTATCGAATTAGTTTAACAAATTCGAAATCAGTGCGACCCAATTCAAAGCCAAAAGTTAATGCGACATGCTTCCTTTTACCTTTTAAATTTAAAATTATATAATTGAATATATCCTGGTGGAAACTCCCATAATATCCAATGCCATATATCATTTTTTTTCTTTTATACTGAACCCCCAGGAAATTTCCGGTTGTTCTGCCGAAAAAATTGGTTGACGGGGATATGGAATCACGAACAAATGCATAAATTAGAAAATGTTCGTCATGTAAATATTGAATTGCTACATGCGGAAATTTGCGATGACTCAGTTCGAGACCGGCAATTAACCCGGAATTAAGTTGCCAGGCATCTGATATATTTGGGCCTTCATAATTATCAGTGAATAATTTAGTTCCAAGAATTAAGCTGAAATGAAAATTGCTTAATTGTTGAGAAAATATTGCCGAGGAGGCAAGCAATAAACAAATGAAAAGAGCGCATTTTTTCATAAAAAATGTAAGGAATATGAAAACACCCCATATATTTATGATACATGGGGTGTTTATTGTGATTAAATTCTTTGAATACTCAATGACCAGTTATAACGAATTTGCTTTTTGAGTTTTCGCTGGTAGCATCTCCACCACTTGTTGAGCCGAAGTAGGACAAACCAGTGCCACAAAAATCGTAATTATACCATTCATGAAAATATTTTCTTTGCGTCTTTACAGTTTCAGTTGTACAACCTGTAGGAGTGGGCATAGTCCAAAACTGTGCGAACCAATCATATTCATAAAATCCAATCCAATAACTGTCCGTATTCCAATTCACATCACTTACAATGTTGATACTACTGTTGATGGTTGTTTGATCCTTAATGTCATCCTTGCAAACTTTTAAATAAAAGTTATAACTACTCTTCTCAACGAGTGATGGAGCAAACTTAATCCATGTTCCCGTCACTTCTGATTTGCCAGATCTTTCATAACGATAATCTGACCCCTTTATTTTTAAATTCTTCATATCTACAGCTGAAGTTGTGCGATCTCCGGCAGACGCCTCTGTCGGTGGAGCCATCCCTTCGGAAGGATTTCCGTCTACTCCAGGGCCAACAATCATCACAGATCGGCCATCATCCCGTCCTTCTGTTTCACCTACTAATGCCGGAGTGTCACCTTTCCAACCAGCTATATCATCACAATCGTTCACTTCTTGAGAGATAAGTACTGAGACCGGGTAATCCGCTGCGCCAGCATCTGGTTTGGTTAAGTAATAAATTACTGGTTCATAATAATCACTTCCGTAAGCCAACTGACCTTTTAAAAAGGTGTTTGCATCCCAACTGGAGTTAGCGATGTATGTATCTATCCCTGTGATTACGCCACGAGGATAGATGTAATTTTCTGACATTGATTGACGTAGCTTACTATTCAAGAATGTGGCAAATGATGAATTGTTGCTCGCAAGGGTAAGAAGTGATACTGATACACCGACATTATTCGCCGTTAATGCAGTTTCCATATAATGGCGGTAAGTAGCGTTTTTTGCTGCCTCCCTGACAGCTTGTGCATAATGAAATAGAATCATATTAACCTTGTTATTTTGGGCATCACCTGTATCCGTTATTGCTTCTAAAACGGTGCCAGGGGTGCAAACATCATCGCCGCAATCGGAGCAGTAATCTTCACAACTTGGTGTCAACATGGTCTCCTCGCTTCTATCCGAAGCCTTAATTTCCAGTTTGGCTGTTTCCTTCTTGCAGCTCACAATTATGAATGCTGCAAAAATTGCAAAAAACAAAGCAGTAAGAGCTAGGTGTAAGAATCTAGTTTTTAAGAATAGTTTCATTTTTAGTTAGAAATTTAAATACCCCCTACTTTGATTGTTTTGCCAGGCCATTTCGGATTAAAACCTATGATATTAAGAGGACATATAAAGCGAATGAACGCTAACCCCTTTCCAAAAAGAGTCAATATAACTCACTTAAATCCTAAAATAATGCACAAAAGTGCTTTAAAAGACGCGCCGCAAAGGTTCCCAAAGAGGCGTTTTCAACCCAATGATCATTTTTCATACGACTCTAAGCATTAGAGTCAAAATGGCACTAATTACACTTTTGAGAAATTTTCAAAGCTCATTTGGATGAGTCAAAGGTCGGTACTACGTCCTTTCTTCGTTGTCCCAATGTGTCCCAATCCATCCCAATGTGTCCCACCGGAGGCTCAGAGCCAGGATCTGGAGAAAAGCCGAGGGCAATGCGCAGCTGATTTTCGGTTTTGGGGTCAATCAGGTTGGGGGTAGTCTTGATTTTTTTCTCTGCCAGCAAGCGGTAAAAAGCGGATTTGGAGAGGCCGAGTGCTTTGATGAGTTCGAGTTTCGTTTTGAATTTTTGATGTTCCATGGGATAGAGGATTTTCAGGTGAACAGGAGCGCGTATTAACATGGGTGACATTTTGCAGACCCAATTTTTGACACCCTGCTTTAGGAAATAAAAATACGGTTCCTCTCCCCTACCGCAATGATTTAAGGCCGTATGAATCCATACTTTTTTCAATAAATGAGCTTAGAGAGCCTTCAGGCTAATTTCTATTGCAGCTAGAAATGCAAACCTGGCTCGCGGAAAGTAGTTTACAAAAAGGGGCACGGAGTTTATTTTCAGTTGAGGATGGTGTACCGCTTTTAGCACAACCTGATAGACAGCCCCCCTGCTCGCGCGAGGGTAAAAAAAGACCCCAGCGCGGCGGGGAGATCGGTTTTGACACTTAAAATCCCAGGAGTGCGTTTGGGGAAGACCGTGCAAGGCGGAAAAATCACAGTTTTGTTGGCTCGCATTTTGAAGTCATCTTGGACACTTTGGCATTTGAGGAAAGAGAAGCGGAAATTTTAAGTACTGATTTCTCGTTTTAAACCTAATTTTGCTCCACAAATCACTCATCTACAGCATGCAAAATTCACTTGTAACGATTCGCCTTATGGATGTCGTTTCTGGCAAGGCTACTGCAGCAGATGGGATCAACCTATTTTTTCAACTAGAAAAAGCCGTCTCCTCCAACCAAAAAATAAGACTCTCTTTAGCCAAAGCCACACCATTTTCTACCTCTTTTTTGAATACTTCGTTTGGAGATTTAGCCGATAAGTATGGTTTGGATGTACTTCGAGCAGTGATTGTTTTTACGGATATTACTCCCAGCCAGGTCAAAAAAATGAAAAGCTATTTTGAGCAGCTTGGCTCGCTTGTTTAAATAATTTCGATCAACACTTTTGACAATTTAGTTGCCATTAATGGACTTATTGTTCATTATGTAGCATTTTTATGCCATGTCCACCATAAAATACAACAAAAAAGGGTTCACAAAAGAAACCCTGCTCCACCTCTACGAACAACTCGCCAAGCCCCGCCTGATCGAGGAAAAAATGCTCAACCTGCTGCGGCAGGGAAAGATCTCCAAGTGGTTCTCGGGCATTGGTCAAGAGGCGATCTCCGTGGGTGCGGCTTGTGCACTCGAGTCCGATGAGGTGATTTTTACCATGCACCGCAATCTGGGCGTGTTCACTGCCCGCGATATGCCGCTGGATCGAATGTTTTGCCAATGGCAGGGCAAACGCCTCGGTTACACCAAAGCCCGCGACCGCTCCTTCCATTTTGGCGCGATGGAGCATGGCATTGTCGGCATGATCTCGCACCTGGGGCCGCAACTTTCGCTGGCAGCCGGCGTCGCCATGGCACATAAACAAAGGCAGGAAGGGAAGGTCTCCCTGGCGTTTACTGGGGATGGCGCTACGAGTCAGGGCGAATTCCACGAGGCACTCAATGTAGCAGCCGTCTGGAAGCTCCCGGTCATTTTCCTCATCGAAAACAACGGTTACGGCCTGAGTACCCGCCCCAACGAACAATACGCCTGCAAGGACCTGATCGATCGTGCCCAGGGCTACGGCATGCGCTCGGCAAAAATTGATGGCAACAACATCCTGGAAGTGTATTCCACCATCAAAAACATCGCGGAAGAGATGCGAAAGGACCCGCAACCCTTTCTTTTAGAATGTATTACGTTCCGGATGCGCGGACACGAGGAAGCCAGCGGTACGAAATACGTACCCCAGGAACTCATGGACGAATGGGCCAAAAAGGATCCCATCGAGAACTACGAAAAATGGCTGCTGAAGGAAGGGATCATTACCGAAGACTTCATCAAAGCACTCAAGGACCGCTACAAAAAAGCCGTGCAAAAAGCGGTGGACGTGATGTTCGAAGCGTCTGAACCCGTGGCAGATACGGCAGAAGAACTGGCCGATGTTTATGCGGTTGCGCCCGACTCCGCCATTACGCCGGCCAGTGCACCGGGGAAAGAAATGCGCTTCATAGATGCCATTTCCGAGGGTCTGCGCGAAGCCATGCACCGGCACCCGGAACTGGTGCTCATGGGACAAGACATTGCCGATTATGGCGGGGTATTCAAGATCACCAATGGTTTCACGGAGGAATTTGGCAAAAACCGGGTGCGCAACACCCCGCTTTGCGAATCTGCCATTGTTGGAATTGGTCTGGGATTGAGTCTGAAAGGCATCAAAAGCATGGTAGAAATGCAGTTCGCCGATTTTGTGACCTGCGGTTTCAACCAGATCGTCAACAACCTGGCAAAGCTCCACTGGCGCTGGGGACAGACCGCCGACATGGTGATCCGGATGCCTACGGGTGGCGGTAGTGGGGCAGGGCCTTTTCACTCTCAATCCAACGAAGCCTGGTTTACGCACGTGCCGGGCCTAAAAGTCGTATACCCGAGCACCCCTGAAGATGCGAAAGGACTCATGCTGGCGGCATTTGAAGACCCCAATCCGGTGATGTTTTTTGAGCACAAAGGACTGTATCGTTCCGAAAGCGGCCTCGTGCCCGATGGTTTTTATACCACAGAAATAGGCAAAGCAAGACAGGTACGCGAAGGAAAAGAAGTGAGTATCCTGACCTATGGCCTCGGCGTTCGCTGGGCAGCACATACCGCCGATGAAATGGGCCTGGATGCCGATATTGTAGACCTGCGCTCCCTGGTGCCGCTGGATTATGAAGCCATTACCGCCTCCGTAAAACGTACCAACCGGGTAATGATCCTGCACGAAGATACGCTTTTTGGTGGCATCGGTGGGGAGCTCGCAGCCTGGATCTCGGAGCATTTATTTGAGTACCTGGACGCGCCGGTAATCCGCGCAGCTAGTCTGGATACGCCGGTTCCGTTCGCGATTCCATTGGAAAACAACTTTTTTCCACTGGGCAGGCTAAAAGGACAATTGGAGCAATTGCTGAAATACTAACTTTGGATATCTGAATTAAAAAATCCGTGTCTCGTATGTTGGCCCCGCGAAGATCGCGGGGCGAACATACGAGACACGGATTTTTTGCGCTTGCGCTTTTCGCTATTGCACCATCTGCGTGTTTTCGCCATAAAATATAAGCCACCACTGCCCATCTTCTTCCTTATAAAACTGCCGCTCGTAGCCAAATCCAACCATTGGATACGACATCCTTTCGATCACCATGACATCCCCTACCGTTTCAAAACTGCATTTAAGCGTGCTCATAGTAGTGTCGGGTAAGTGCATCAAATGCCAGGCTTCGGGCATCCATTCGGTGAGCTGACGTCTGGCTGTAGTGTCTTGAGAGATTCCCTTTTCCCCTTTGAGCGGCCACTCGATATGTGCCATTTGATAGGTACTATCCGCATGAAATTTTTGGTAAAACTCGAGAAAGTCTTTGGGTAAATCACCCATTGCTTTGGTTTGCTGTAATGCCTGCGGTTTCTGTTTGCAATTGGACAGCAGGAAAACGATCATGAAAAACTGGAGGACTGTACGCATGTTTTTTAACTATGAACTATGAACGATAAACTATGAACGCTTTGGCTTCGGCGGATAAAAACGGTGAACACCAAAAGGGTGCTGCAAAATTACACCGCCCTGAAACGTTTTTGAGAAAGATATATTTGCGCTTGATCCAAGTGTTCATAGTTCATCGTTCATAGTTAAAAATGAGGCTTTGAAATGGAATCACCTGGTGGGATTTGTGTTTTTGGTATTAGCGGTTTATTTTATTCGGAAATGAGTTTATTAGCTGAATGATTTCGGCTAAATTATTTCGTTCATTATCAATGCTTTTAGAGTTTATTTTACAAATAACCCACTACAATCGCCCCAAACTGTATTTCTATATCAGAAAGCGTATCATGATCTTTGTGTGTCTTGGAATTTAGAAGCAATTTTAAGGTTTCTGCTTTCTTCACGATACCAAATTTTATGAAAAACAATTACACCCGCCTGCTCGCCTCTACTGTCCTCACGCTTTTTTTTAGCCTGAAAATTGCAGCTCAGCCGATCGTCATTAATTCGCAAGTCGCTTCTGCAACCTGCAATGCCTGCAATGGCTCTATTGATCTAACGGTAACAGGAGGAACGCCTCCTTACAACTATAACTGGCTTTCTATACCGGGGACAAACGACCCGGCAGATCTGACCAACCTTTGTGGTAGCACTTACATTGTGACGGTGACCGATGCGGTCGGGATCACCAAGTCGGCCACAATTTCAGTGAACCAGGCAACTCAGATTCTCCCGGCATATTCCTGGTTGGATGTCGCTTGCTTTGGCGGGAACACTGGCCTAATTAATGCAGTCCCGAACGGAGGAATGCCGCCCTTAACCTACACCTGGAGTAATGGGGCCACCACAAACAGCATAAATAACCTTGTGGCTGGCACTTATTGCCTCACCGTAGTAGATGCCAATGGCTGTTCGATGACGGACTGTCGAACCATCACAGAACCCCCGGCGCTGAACCCCACCCTCTGCGTGACCAATGTCAAATGTTTTGGCGGGTGTACCGGAGGCATGATTGACCTGTCTGTAACCGGCGGCTCACCCGGCTATACTTATACCTGGGGAAATGGAGCCACTACCCAGGATCTGAGCAACATTTGTGCAGGCACCTATACCGTTACAGTTACGGATGCAAAGGCCTGTACCAAAACAGCCTCGGCAACTGTTGGGCAGCCTGCAGCAATTGTCATCAATTCCTCAATTGTTAATGCCTCAAACGGGATAAATAATGGCGCAATTGATATAACCGTAATCGGCGGAACACCCCCATATACACCAGCATGGGGAAGCCAAAATGGTCCGTTATTTTCAACAGCCTTTGATATCACGAATTTATCTGCTGGATCCTATTGCATTACAGTCACGGATGCCCTTGGATGTACGCGCACTTCCTGTTACACTATTCAAAATAACGGCGGCGGCAACAATTCTATCTTGCTTAGCGGACAAGTAACCAATGGAGGATGCGGGATGAATTGTGATGGAAGTATTGAAATAACCATCAACAATGGGTTTGTGCCGTACTATTATACTTTAGCCTCAGCCATTAGTAATATTAGTGGATCATCAGATCAGGCATCGTTTGTTCTCCCTTCCTTGTGTCCAGGAGCTTACCAAATTCAAATTAATGATGGAGCAGGCCAATTGGCTTTTGAGGATTTTTTTGTTGGCCAAAACCAATCACAAACCCTCCCAATCCAATCCAGTAATTCTGCATTTTGCAACTTTGATCCAGGCGGCAATTCCCCCACCTGCGAGATGGTTTGTCCGAAAACGACGGTTACCTACTTCGTGGACCCGCCGGTGATTTGCTTTTTGCCCGTCTTCTTCTCCGGGGCCACCTGGATCGTGAGCGGCGCCGAGAGCTATAGTGTCAACGGAAATGAGGTGGTGGTCAATTGGGGCGAGGCCGGACCTGGGTTGGTTGAGTTTTCTGGCAGCGGCCAGGGCACTTGTTACCAAGGTCAACATTGCGTGACTGTATTGGAAGAGCCCGTCGCTAAATTCAGTACCGACCCGCCCGCTATGCCCAATGCAGTGATGCAATTGTGCAAAGGCCAAACTTTGGCCTTTAAAAATGAAAGCCTGAATGCCGAGCTTTTTGAATGGCAATTCAGCGACGACCTATCCATCCTTTCTACCGAAAACCCGAAACACACCTTTTTTACCCCTGGCGATTTCAAGGTGACCCTCATCGCCCGCAGCAATTGCCTTTGCGCCGACACCAGTATTTTACTGATTCAGGTCCTGGATACAGAACCTCCGCTGCTGGATTGTGTGGGCTCAGTATGCCCCGGAGAAACCGTAACCTATTCAACCTCTGGTAGTTGTAGTGCATACACCTGGCAGGTTTCGCCCAATGGCAGCATTCTTCAGGGTGGGCAATCCGGCGATAACACCATCACCATTCAATGGGCGGATGGCCCCACAGGCAGCATTTCACTCAGTGCCTCGGGTTGTGCCGGTGCAGCTTGTCCACAGGCCAGCGTGTTCAATATTTCCATCATTTCTGACAATGTAGAGATCCGGGGGAACGAATTTGTTTGTCCCAATAGTGAGGAAGCATACAGCATTGACCTTTTCAACGGCACAGAATACACCTGGACTTTGCCTACCGGTGGAAACATCCTGCGTGGACAAGGCACTAACAAGGTGGCGGTGGCCTGGAATGCCCAATTAACTTCCGCAACCCACTGGCTGATCGTAGATTATTACAATTGTTATCTCGGTTGTGGCGGAACAGATTCGATTCCGGTGAAAATTCTGTCGCCGTTTTTCATTGATGGTCCGGTGGAAATGTGTGAGCACTCCACCAAAAATTACCACTCCAAAACCTCGACCAATTTAGACGTAAACTGCAACTGGTCAGTTTATGGTCCCAATGGAGCATTGGTTTCCAGCCTCACGGGGGCATTTTTTAATTTTACCCCTGCTGCCGGGCCAGGCAACTATCGCTTGTTTGCAGTGCCCACCAGCCCGAATCAAAGCTGCTCCCAGAATGCAGAACTAAAGGTGAGCGTTGCGGAACAACCGTCTAAACCAGTGGCCATTTCCGGCCCAAAACTGGTTTGCCCGGGTACGCCCCTCCAATACGAAGTCCCCGGAAACCCGCCCTATGAAATTGAGTGGAAAACAGGCAACGGAACGCCCGCCTTGCAAACAGGAAATCCTGTAAACATCAATTGGAACACCAACCCAACCCACTGGATCAGCGCAGCCCAGATCTCTCTGGATGGCCTGGGTTGCAAATCAGATACCACCCGTTTGAATATTCAAAATGCCACTGCGATCAGCATTAGCGGGCCGCCCAATACTTGTGAAGGAGGGGTGGCTTTTTACCAGGCCGATTTTTATCAGGGCTTTGATTATCAATGGGAACTGATCCCGGCCAATGCTGGCAGCATCAAGCAGGGACAAGGAAAAAACAATATCGAAATATTCTGGCAAACGCCTGGAGTGTATCAGTTGAAAGTAACAATTTGTGGCCTGAGCACCAGTTTCAATGTCTCGGTCTGGGCCAATCCAAAGCCTATGCCCAATCACCCGGATGGGCTTTGCCAAGGGACTTTTGGCGTGGCAAGCGTGGCAGGTTCTTATGGTTCTTATACCTGGGAAGAAGCCAGCGGAACACCCTTAGGAAACAACCCTAACGTCAATATCCCAGCTGGTGCTTATACCATCGCGGTCACCGATATACACGGCTGCCGTGGCACGAGCGAGTTCTCGATTGACCCATTGCCCGCGCCCAATGTCACGGCCACTACTTCTGACCCTACCGGTTTTTGCAACAACTCCCGATTCGTCTCTATCACCGCCCTGGTGCCGGATGATGGCGTTTTCGACTACGAATGGTATCAGGATGGGGTGCCGCTCAATGCGAATGTGCCGGTGTACAGCACCAACCAATACGGCGACTATTCCGTGGTGGTCACCAACGCGTATGGCTGCACGGCCGACGACGGAATTGTCCGGGTATTCGAATACTGCGGTGGCGTTTGCCATAACCCCAATCACGGCCCAAAGTGTCAGCCTGGAGATGTCAAATTCAGTTATGACCTTACGCCACGCTGCGATTCTTTTCAATTTCAGCTCACAACGGCAGGTTTATATCAGGCTGGTTCGGCGGTGTGGCATTTTGGCGAGTCGGGCAGCGACTACCTTGGCAATGCTACCGGAGACACCCCCGGTTTTGTATTCCCCAATGCCGGAAAATATATCATTGTCCTGTATGCAGATCTGACCAACGGCGCGCATTGTGTCCTGCTTGATTCGGTAGACGTGGAGGCCTCAGCGCAATTTTCTCAAAAACTGGCCTGTCCGGGCGACTCCACTTTGTTCAGTGATGAAAGTACCCGTCTGCCCAATATGACCATTAGCAACTGGGACTGGGATTTTGGCAGCGCCGGAAATGCGGATACGAGCCGTCTGGCCTCTCCGGGCTATCCTTATGCCAGTTCGGGGAACTACACAGCCACACTCACGATCACCACCGCCACGGGCTGCACCTCTTCCTACTCAGAAAATGTGTTGGTACCCAATGTACCCTCCCCGGCCTTCGCGCCACCGCTCGCCAATTGTGCGGGCAATGCCACGGCCTTTGTACTGGCCAGCAATGCAGGGCTCATCGGATCAGCCTGGAATTTTGGAGATCCGGTTTCCGGTGCTTTGAACCAAAGCAGCGCCAATCCGGCCTACCACAATTATTCCCCGGCCGGGAATTATCCTGTCACCGTGACCGCTACCAATGGCTATGGTTGCACTGCATCGGTCACCCAGCCAGTGAACATCACAGCAAACCCATTTTCAGGGAATATATTCCCGCCCACCTCCACCATTTGTCAGGGCAGCAGTCTGACCCTGAGCGCGCCTTTGGGACCGGGTGCAATGTACGTCTGGAACGACGGAACCAATCAGCCGACACTCCTGGTCAATGCCGAAGGGATATACGACGTGACCCTGACCAACGGCAATGGCTGTTCGTATTCGCCCCCAGCCAAAACGGTGGATGTGAACCCGGCCCCCATCGGAACGATCAAGTTTTTGGAAGTCAATGATTTAGGACAGGTTGTAGGCGTCCAATACCCGGAAGCAAGCGTTTGTGCGGGTGATGATGTGACCCTTCAGATCCAGGACAACGGCAATTACACGTTCTCCTGGAGCGGCGGCAATGGGAGTGACGGCGTGCTGGTTTTTTCGGAAGACCGGAATAATCTGCTGAGTGTTGGAACACATACGTTTACTGTGACGGTAACGAATCCGTCCACTGGTTGTACGACGGTACTCACGCCTTTTACCGTGACCGTAAATCCGGTTCCGAACAATTTTAGCCTGTCTACCAACAACATTTGCGCCGGAACGCCTTCCACGATCACCTACACCGGCCCGAAACCGCCCGGATGGCAAATTTTCTGGAACACCGGCGATGCCGGTCCGAGCCTCCAAACCGATGAATCCGGGTTATATTTCGTGCGGGTGGTGAATGAATTTGGCTGCTCGGCACAAAGCAATACCGTCGTGATCTTCCCCGGCCCGAACATTTCGGCTTTGCCTTCCGGCTGTCATGAACGTTGCAACCCCGATACACTTTGCCTGCCCCCTTTGCCCGAAATCGTAAGCTGGCAATGGTTCTTTGAAGGTTCGGCCATTCCCGGTGCCACAAGTCATCAATTTGCCGCGACGCAAAGTGGTACTTATTGGGCAGAATTAATGGATATAAACGGCTGTGAGGCCAGCAGTGCACCACTCACGGTTGAACTTTATAATGGATTTGGCAACATCCTCGGCCAGGTCTGGTCGGACGTGAACGACAACGGGATCATTGATGCAGCCGATACCCTCGTATCCGGGATCCCGGTGCAATTGCTTCAAAATGGCACATTCATCGCTCCGGGCCAATCTGGAGCCAACGGCAGTTTTGACTGGCTGAGTGTGCCTTCGACGGACTATACCGTGCAGATCGATACTCAGTTACTCAGTCCGCTTTGGGAAATTGTCCTCTTTTCTGATTCAGTGGGGCTAAAGGGTTGTGGTGGAAAAGTCTTCGCCAGTTTGTTGGTGGATGCGTACACCTGTCCGCCCATTACTGCTACAGTCTCTTTGATGGCTTGCGCTGGTCAATCTGCGTTGTTCAACGGCACGGCCGTTCCTACCGGTCAATCGCAGAATTTTACATTCAAGAATTTCCTGGGCTGCGATTCTATTGTTACGGTCACCGTTTCTGCATTTCCGGCTTCCAGTTCCACCTTAAATGCCAAGGCTTGTCCGGGAAGTTTTTACACCTATAATGGCGTGGATCTGGCCGTCGGGCAATCGCAGAATTTCACCCTGAGCAATTGGCTGAGCTGCGATTCCATTGTTTCGGTCAACATTTCTGCATTCCCAACTTCCAGTTCCACCTTAAATGCCAAAGCTTGCCCGGGTAGTTTTTACACCTACAACGGTGTGGATCTGGCCGTCGGGCAATCGCAGAATTTCACCCTGAGCAATTGGCTGGGCTGCGATTCTATTGTTACGGTCAGCGTTTCTGCATTCCCGGCTTCCAGTTCCACCTTAAATGCCAAGGCTTGTCCGGGAAGTTTTTACACCTATAATGGCGTGGATCTGGCCGTCGGGCAATCGCAGAATTTCACCCTGAGCAATTGGCTGGGCTGCGATTCTATTGTCACCGTCACGGTTTCTGCATTCCAGACGTCCAGTTCCACCCTGAATGCCAAAGCTTGTCCGGGTAGTTTTTACACTTACAATGGCGTGGATCTAGCCGTCGGGCAATCGCAAGATTTCACCTTGAGCAATTTCCTGGGATGTGATTCTATTGTTACTGTCACGGTTTCTGCATTCCCGACTTCCAGTTCCACCTTGAATGCCAAAGCTTGTCCGGGAAGTTTTTACACCTACAATGGCGTGGATCTGGCTCCCGGACAAATACAAAATTTCACCCTGACGAATTCGGCAGGCTGTGATTCTGTCGTGACCGTTACGGTTTCGGTTTTACCTACTTCCAGTTCGGCCATTTCCGTGGGGGTATGTGCCCATGAAACCTATACCTACGCTGGGGTGGTACTTACGGAGAATACAACACAGGATTTCGTACTCACCAATTCGGCAGGTTGCGATTCTGTAGTGACCGTCACCGTGTTTGGAAAGCCAAGTTCTTTGGAATTTCGAACAGAAAATGTTTGCCCAGGCGAAGTGTATATTTTTGAAAATCAAGCAATTGCAATCGGAGAAACCAGGACTTTCCAATTGATAAATTCGGAAGGCTGCGACAGCACCATCACGATTTTTGTAACGTCCTGGCCTGCTCCGAATGTCGAGTTAGAGACCGAAATATCCTGTCCCAACACGCCAACAGGAAGTCTGTCTGTTTCCGTATTGCCCGGTGGAAGTTTGCCTGACGCTTATTCCCTGGACAATATTACTTTCCAAAATTCACCCGTGTTTGAATCCCTCGGAGCAGGCAGTCAAACGGTATTTGTGCGCGATGAAAAAGGCTGTGTATTTGAAAAAACGGCTGTCATACCAGCTTCTCCGGGTTTAGCACTTGAGCTGCCCAATGCCTTTGTCATCCCATGTGACAGCGCGCAGATCACCATTGTGCCTACGATTGGTGGCGATACCACAGGACTACAATTGCTTTGGTGGAATGGCGCAAAAACACCCTCGGTAACCGTTGGCGAACCCCGGGCCATTTGGCTGGAGGCCTCCAACCATTGCGAGACCCTTCGAAGTGAAGGAGAAGTGTCCTGGGCTGATTCTGAAGGCGACACCGTTTTGATCTTCCTTCCCAATGTTTTTGCACCGGAATCCAAATTGACCGAAAACGCCCTGTTCAGACCCTTCTTCGGCAAAAATCTGAATTTGCTCAGTTACCGCCTGGAAGTGTATGACCGCTGGGGAAATTTTGTATTCGAAAGTGAAACCCCTGAAAATGGCTGGCCGGGAAACTTTAACCAGGCCTCTGTGGGCACGCAGGTTTTTGTATGGCAGATGTGGGTACGGGTGGCTTTTTGCGGGCGCGAGCTCGAAATTTACAAAAAAGGAGATGTTACTGTAGTTCGGTAAAATTTTGTAACCTAACCATTCGAACACAAACATGAGCCATCCCAAATTCGACAACCAGCCTCGGAGAGGCTTAACATTGGTAGACGTTAGGATAGAGCACAAGGACCTCGGAGAGGTCTAACATAAATATTTTCGTGGGTTAGAATTGCCAATATTAGACCTCTTCGAGGTCCATCAAAAATCAAAAATCCATTTGCTACCAATGTTAAGCCTCTCCGAGGCTAAGGACTCCCGAAATGTGAACTATGTGGTTAAAGAAAAAACTATTTGGTTGCCATTAGTGGCTGGGGTGTTTGAAAACAATGCCATACCTTTGACAACAAATCAACCAAAATGCAAATAAACACAAGCTACCCACCGGCCCCTGCCAATGTTCCGCCCGGACTTACCGAGGCTTCTGATGCTTTTCGCTCCCAGGTCCGGGGCGTGGTGATCGCCATCATCGCATTCGTATTTACCTACCTTTTAATGGTAGGCCTGTCACTGGGTTTGTTGTGGTGTTGTTTTAAGATCGGGATGGTGATCATGATGACCTTTCGGGGGCTCTGGGGCCTGATCCTGGGTGTTGGGCTCATGTTGATGGGCTTAATGGTGGTTTTTTTCCTGTTGAAATTTTTGTTTGCTTCTTCTGGTGAAAGCGATTCTAAAGGAATTGAAATCCAGGAAAGTGACGACCCGCAGTTGTTTGCCTTCATCGGCAAGGTAGCCTTGGAAGTGGGTACGCATTTCCCTAAAAAGGTATTTCTCATTCCTGAAGTGAATGCGTCGGTGTTCTATAGTTCCAGTTTCTGGAGTTTGTTTTTCCCGACAAGAAAAAACCTGAACATCGGCCTGGGCCTGGTCAACGCGCTGAACAGCAGCGAGTTTAAAGCCGTTTTGGCGCACGAATTTGGCCACTTTTCTCAAAAGAGCATGCGGCTGGGCAGCTATGTTTATTATGTAAATCAGGTGATCTTCAACATGCTTTACCGCAACAACGGCTGGGTTGCCGCTGCAAATAGCATTGCCAGTGCGCATGTGTTTTTGGGATTGATGGTTCAGGGAGCGATACTCATCGTTCAATTCATCCAATGGGTCTTGCGCGGGATGTATTCGATCATTAACCGGCAATATTTGCGCCTATCAAGAGAAATGGAATTCCATGCGGATGCCATTGCAGCCAGTGTGGCCGGCGGGAATAATGCAGCGCAGGCACTTCGTCAGGTGGAAATAGGCAGTATTAATTACCAAAGGACCATCGTCAAATGCAATGAGCTATTGAGCTCCCAGACTGCGCCCCTAAATTTTTATGCCGGCCAACGGGCTTCTGCGGCGCAATTTGCTGCGGCAAACAACCTTCCTTTGCGGCAGGGGCTTCCAGTGATTGACCAGCAATTCCGGGAAAATCAGCAGCTTACCCGGGTGGTATTCACCAATCAATGGGCCTCGCACCCTACCACGGATGAACGGGAGGGAAAACTCCTCAGTTTGGGCATTGATGTGCCTGTCGTTGAAACACCTGCCTGGGCTATTTTTCAAAACCCGGAGCACTGGCAAAAGAAATTAACGAACTATATCTACAAGGATGTAGATGTCAAAGTCGGCGATGTGGACGATCACACGTTTGCCAACAGCCTGTTGCAAGACGAAAACAAGCGGCAATTCCCGAAGATATACAATCACTACTTCGACGGGCATATGATGATCGATCCTGATCTGGCGGCCCTGGAAGAAAACACGGCACCCAAGGTGCTTTCCTCCTCAGACCTGAATGCTTTTTTTGAAGAAAACCTGGATCAAAAAATCGAAGCTATTGCAACGGATGTCCAGGTGCTGAGCGCCATTGCCGAAGGAAATATTGAGACCAAAACCTTTGATTTTGACGGTCGGAAATTTGAAAAAGAACTGGCCAATGAGGTCATCGCTCAACTGGCAAATGAAAAAGCAGCCGCAGAAAAAGACCGCAACCAACGCGATCTAGAGATCGCCCATGCTTTTTATGCCCATACCCTGGCGAAACACCCTGGCCGCCTTCCCGAGCTTTTGACAAACCATCGCTCCGTTTTAGAAGCAAGGGCCTGGAAAATAGACTGCAGCGAACCCTGCAGGGCCGTTTTTGTTACCATTCATCTTTTGGTGGAGAACGATTTCAATGTTTCCAACGAATTGGTGTTCCCTGTCCAAGACCTGAATTACACTCATGTGCCAGCCTTGCGGATTTTTTTTAAAACCATGAATCTACAGGTGTTTTCACCTGAATTACAAGAAAAGATCAGGACCACTTTTTTAGGCGATCTCATTGAATATCAATACAGAGGAATACCACATCACACCAATCTGGGAAACCTCCGGGATCTGGCGTACGAGATCGGTCAGGCGTTGGAAGAGATCTATTTCAACCGGATGAAGGCATTGTTGGAATTGCAGGAAGCCTTACTGAAGGGGTAAACCCGTACCTTTGCGTACTTTTTTAAGAAAAATGTTTCCAAAATACGACGTGATAGTAGTGGGTGCCGGCCACGCGGGTTGCGAAGCGGCTGTAGCGGCCGCCAATCTGGGCTGCAAAGTCCTGTTGGCCACCATGAATATGCAGACCATCGGGCAGATGAGTTGCAACCCCGCCATGGGTGGCGTAGCGAAGGGCCAGATTGTGCGCGAGGTGGATGCTTTGTGCGGCTACTCAGGTATCATTACCGACCATACTGCGGTACAATTCCGGATGCTCAACCGCTCCAAAGGCCCCGCCATGTGGAGCCCCCGGGCGCAGAGTGATCGCATGCAATTTGCGGCCAAATGGCGGCAGATGCTGGAGGAAAACCCCAACATTGACTTCTGGCAGGAAATGGTGGGCGGTCTGCTCATCAAAGACGGCCGGGCTTGCGGCGTACGCACCAGCATGGGCCTTGAGATCGAAAGCGAGACCGTTGTGCTGACCAACGGCACTTTTCTGAACGGGATCATCCACATTGGTGAAAAACAATTCGGTGGAGGACGAGCCGGCGAAAGCGCCGCGCGTGGCATCACCGAACAACTGGTGGAATTGGGCTTTGAGGCCGGACGGATGAAAACGGGAACACCTCCACGCCTCGACGGCCGCAGCCTCGATTATTCCAAAATGGAGATTCAGGATGGCGACAATCCACCAGGAAAATTTTCATATACCGATACGCCGGCACTCAAAAACCAACTCTGCTGCTGGAGCACTTATACCAACCAGAAAGTGCACGATATGCTGCGCACGGGCTTTGACAAATCGCCCATGTTCAACGGGCGCATTCAGGGACTCGGACCGCGCTATTGCCCCAGTATTGAGGATAAGATCGACCGCTTCAGTGATAAAGACCGGCACCAGCTTTTTGTAGAACCTGAAGGACGCGATACGGTGGAGATTTATATCAATGGTTTCTCCAGTTCGCTGCCTGAAGATGTTCAGTATAAAGCACTTCAACTGGTTCCAGGCCTGGAAAACGCCAAAATGTTTCGTCCGGGTTATGCCATAGAATACGACTATTTTCCGCCTACCCAACTGCAAACAACGCTGGAAACGAATCTGGTCAAAAACCTCTTTTTTGCCGGACAAATCAATGGTACCACGGGCTATGAAGAAGCTGCCTGTCAGGGTTTAATGGCCGGACTTAATGCTGCGCTGGCCGCCAAAAATGAAACTCCGCTCGTGCTGAAACGCTCCGAAGCTTATATCGGGGTGTTAATCGACGACCTGGTGAATAAGGGTACCGAGGAACCTTATCGGATGTTTACCAGCCGCGCAGAATACCGCATCCTGCTGCGCCAGGATAATGCTGACCTGCGGCTTACGCCCATTGCCCATCGTTTGGGTTTGCAGGGCTCGGAGCCCCGGATGGAGCGGGTCAATGCAAAAAACAAGGCGGTCAAAGAGATCGATACCTTTTTCCGCAATGCTTCGGTGAATCCGGATGAGTTGAACGGCTATCTGCAAAGTGTTGATTCTGCGCTGATCGGGCAAAAGACAAAACTGCTTAACATTCTGCTCCGTCCGCAGGTGGATATTTCAGGCATGGCCAATGTACTACCCGAACTCGCTAATTTTCTACGCCCCTACGATCAGGAATTTGTGGAAATGGCCGAGATCAACATCAAATACGATGGCTATATCCGGAAGGAAGAAGAAATGGTATCGCGCATGACCCGGCTCGAAGACCTGGCTTTGAATGCCGACTTTGATTATGCCAGTCTGCATGGACTGAGCATTGAGGCCCGGCAAAAACTGGCGCACACAAAGCCGCGCACGATCGGGCAGGCGAGCCGGATCTCCGGGGTGAATCCGGCGGATGTGAGTGTTTTACTGGTGCATCTGGGGCGGTGAGCGGTTTCAATGTGCCCTGATTAAAGTTTTGCTTAATCTAAAGTAACTATTAAAAAAGCCATAGCGCTCGATTCGACGGATATCGACTCCTGGAACAACCTCGGGTTCTTGTACCTCAAAACCAAGCGCTACGCCGAAGCAGAGCCTATTTTTTGGCGCCTGGTAACAGCGGATTCCACCTTCCTCCCCGGCTGGAACAACCTTGGCAACATCTACCGGAAAACAAACCGATACGACGAATCCGAAAAAATGTACCGCAAGGCATTTGCGCTGGATGCCGAATTCATGCCCACTTACCGAAACTACGCCAGGTTGAAAATCAAAACGGGCGACTTGCAAATAGCGTTTTCCTACCTGGAACAGGCCATCCAAAAGGGCTATGACGATTATCAAGGCATGCAAACAGACGAGAATTTAGCCCTCCTGCGGGAGCAGAAGGAGCGGTGGGAGGCGCTGATGAAAAAGTATTTTCCGGATAAGGGGAAAGAATAAAAACAGTTAGATCCCCCTCCTTTTCACCTCCTGCCGCACCAATACCAACTCCCGACCCGCATCGCCAGTCACCGAAGTATTCTCCTGTGCCCGCCGGATGAGGTACGGAATTACTTCTTTGACCTGTCCGTACGGAAGGTACTTCGCGACGCGATATCCTGCCTTGGCCAGGTTGAAGGTGAGGTTGTCGCTCATGCCATACAGCTGGCTGAACAGGGTGTTCGGATGGTCATTTGCTAGGCCTTTTTTATCCATTAGCGATACCATTAGCATAGCACTTTCTGCGTTGTGGCTTGCATTACAAACGGCCATTGTATCGATATGATCGATGCAAAAACGAAGGGCAGTGTTGTACAGGTCATCTGTAATATTTTTGTCGACGTTGATCGGACTCGGGTAGTTAAGTTCCATAGCTCTGGCGCGTTCTTTTTCCATATAGGCTCCACGTACAAGTTTTGCTCCGAGCATGAAGCCCTCCTGACGGGCGCGGTCATAACTTTCCGTCAGGAACCCCAAACGATCATGCCGGTAGTATTGAAAGGTATTGTACACCACCACACGCGTTTTGTTGTATCGACGCATCATGAGCCAGACCAAGTGGTCGATGGAATCCTGGATCCAACTTTCCTCTGCATCAATAAAGATTGATATGTTCTTTTTCGAGGCATGATAACAAATGGCATCCAGGCGTTTAAGAGAATTTCGGTATTCATTGAGTTCTTCCTTGCTTAGAGCATCCGCAGATTGAATCCGCTCAAGCAGGCCAAACCGAATCAGGCCGGTCACTTTTGTACTGATAACAGGGATGCTTTTAACAGATCGGGATGCAAAATCAATGGCTCGGATGTTCTCATTCATGGTATGGTTAAAATCGAGTTCCGATTCCTTTGCCTCCGCGCCATAGTCCAGGATGGTGAGGGTATTATATTCCGCAAGTTTTTCGATACTCGGCTGGCTGTCCAGGAGCGTTGTGCCACCTACAAATTGTGAAAAAACCGTCTTTCTTACGGCCCAATCAGCCATCGGGATACCATTTTCAACGGCCCATAAGGCGAGTGCCGAACCGTATTTCACCAGCGCTGGTTTGTTCATCATGTTGAACAGCCAGGCGGCTTTTTTCAATTCAGCATCTGAAAGGTGGGCAAAGGCATTCTCTGTATTTGAAAAATCTATAGTGGTCATATTATTAGGTTGAGGGCGAAATATCAATTAGTCAGGGTCAAGGGTCTTTCTGCCAGATTTCCCATGCGGCGTGTGCTTGCAACTCCAACATTTCCAGACCGTTCTTCACCAGGCAGCCACGAGATTTAGCTTCCCGCAAAAGTAGCGTTTCGCCGGGATTATAGATCAAATCGTATACAAACATCCCTGATATAAAAAAATCCAGTGGCACAGGTGGCATTGCATTTACATTTGGGAAAGTACCTATTGGGGTCGCATTAATCAAAAGGATGGAGGGCTGTTGCTGCACTCCTTTCATTGGCACCAAAGCTTCGTAAGAGATCTCATTTTCGGCTTTTGGATTGCGTGAAACAAACTGGAATAGAATGCCCAGTTTTATCAAAACAAAGGCTATTGCTTTCGATGCGCCACCAGTACCCAGAATATACCCCTTCAGTCCCCCTGGTATTTCATTTTCAGACAACCAGCGGACAAGCGATTTTTCAAAGCCGATAACGTCGGTATTATACCCAACAAGTCGTTGATTGTCAAATATTTTAATGCAATTTACCGCACCTGCTTCCCGGGCAGTTTCATCCAGCTCATTAAGCCACGAAATAACTGATTCCTTGTACGGGATGGTAATATTAAGACCGCGAAGATTAGGATGCTGCGCCAGCAAGGCAGGCAAATCTTCGATCTTTTCCAATGGGAAAAGATCGAATTGCGCATCGGGTATACCCTCGCGCCCGAATTTTTCGGTGAAAAATTTCTTCGAAAAGGAATGGCCCAGCGGCCAGCCTATTAGTCCGTAGCGGCGCATACTACAATTGAAAAGGATGAACAGTGATGCGGATTACCAAAACACCTATCATCAAAAACCAATCACCCGTTAGTACTGCTTCAGCCCGGTAACATAATACATATCCATCATGCCCTTGTTTTTAGCAGCGATCTTGCCCCGGGGCTGCCATTCAAATTCATATTTGGCAAGCCAATAGGCATCTTCACTGACATTGACCCGACCCGATTCACATTGTTCTTCGAGGCGGGCGGCGGTATTTACGGTGTCACCCCAAATATCATAGGCAAATTTTTTGGCGCCCACTACCCCGGCTACTACCGGACCAGTATGGATACCAACACGGGCATCAAAGCACGGTAAACCCTGACTCAGACGCTCTGCTTTTAGTCCCAGCAGAAAGTCCTGAATTTCAAGGGCTGCCTTTACCATATCAGAAGGGCTGGCGTTCATATCCGAAAGGCCACTAGCACAGATATAGGCATCCCCGACAGTCTTGATCTTTTCGATGCGGTAATTGCTGATGATCCTGTCAAAGTTAGAAAAACAATGGTCAAGTTCTTCAACCAAGCGTTCCGGACTAAGCTTTTCAGCTATCGTGGTAAAGCCTTTAAAGTCTATGAACATTACCGTAGCTTGGTCATATTTACGGGCGGACACTTTGTTACGCATTTTCAATTCTTGCGCAATTGCGGGCGGCAGAATATTAAGCAAGAGGCTATTGGAGCGTTTCTGTTCCTCTTCGATCAGTGCATTTTTTTCCGAGAGTTCGTTGGCGGTACGTTTTTTGGCCTGGAAACGCGCATAAAAAAGTACGGCCAGGAAGAATACAAACACCACCACCAGAGCGAGTATGTTTCGAATATTATCACTTTGTTCGCGTTGCAACTCCGCCTCGGCTAACTGGGCTTTTTGGGCTTGAATGTCACGTTCCTGTTGTCCCTTGACTATAGAGCTGATCATCTGCTCTTCGGTCAGGTTTTTAACCTTTATTGAGTATACGCGGGCTGCAGAATCGGCCCGTATTTTTTCTTTGGAAACCTGACTGAAAGCCTCATCTTTTTCAGTAATTACAGATTGGGTTTTCTCCTTAACTTCCTTCAGTTCGGTTTGGTAGGTGTTTTGCAAAATCTCTGTCTTACCTGTTGCAGAAGCAAGTTGAACACGCAAAGATCGATTATCCGCCTCTGCAGCTGCCAATCGATCTTCCAGTTTTCGAAGCGCTTCGCCGCCGCCTCTTGCGCCACCGCCGGATTCCTGGAGGTATTTCACCGTTTCGCTGCTCCATTTGAGCGCTTCTCGCAAATCATTCTGCTTCATTGCAATGTCTTGCAATTTCTCAGCGCTGGTCAACACCAGATCACGGAAACCGTAATTGCGGGCGGTATTCCAGGCCCTGTTAAATCTACCAGCAGCCTCTTTGTAGTTGCGCTGGCGTAATTCGGCATCGGCAGCCAAAATGGCGGCATCGGCTTCTTTTCGCTTGTCGCCTATTTCAACCGCCAACTGGTTTGCCCTCATGGCATAGTCGGAAGCTTTTTTGGGGCTGGTCCCAATGGCTTTTTCAGCGATCTGATACGCATAGTTCATTCGCTCGTTCTTGGAAGTCGAACGGTTAAATTTTGCTTCAAGTTCTGCCACTGATTGGGCAGAAAGAATGTTCAATCCAAAGAAGAAGAACAGAGCTGCAAAGGCGGAGTAATTTTTCATCATCAAGGATTCAGGCTTTTGGAGGATTAAATTACAAAGAAGGCCTGCAAAGTTGGTTTTAAAAAATCAAAGTTTAAACAGACGGCTGGCAAATGTCGAATTTTCTGACAAATAATTATGTACCTCTGATCAAGTCTTGTGTACATGCTCCAAATTTCACTAAAGTATTTGCTGAATCTCTGACTTCACGGTACCTTCCCAAAGGCGGGTCTCAATCTGATCGCCAGTTTGGAGGGCTGCGCTCGAAGTGATTATTTTACCATTTTGGGTGGTAATACTAAAGCCCCGGCGCAGCACATTGTCCGGATGCAGGTTTTGACAAATAGCCTCTATTTTTCCCAGTTCCCGGTGTTGATCCCGCAGGAGCTGGAAAGCAAATGCTGGTAATTTTTCTTCCCAAAAGCCCAGGTAGCGAACGGCATCCTGCGTTTGTTCCCGGGCCGCAAAACGAGCGGTCGTTTCTGCGCGGTCAAGTTCTAAATGCTTGATTTTTAAAATATTTTGGGCTGTATTTTCCAGATCACTGGCTGATTCCAGAATACGCCCCTCAAAAGTCAGGTTGTGATTCACCAGAAAATCTGCAACGGCCGTTGGGGTTTTGAGCGAGGTATGCGCCACCAGATCAAGTACAGATTCATCCACATCATGCCCTATTCCAACTACAAGCGGCAAGGGCATTTGAGCTGCTTTTTGGCAAAGTGCCAGCCCATCAAAAGCCATTAGGTCGAGCTTTGCTCCACCCCCGCGAACGATGACCACACAATCAAAATTTTTAGCTTTCCGGCTGATCTTTTCCATAGCCTCTAATATCTCCGTCTCCGCATTTTTGCCTTGGACAGCTGCTGTAAAATATTGGCATTCATAAGCATATCCAAAAGAATTGTTATCCAAATGCACTCTAAAGTCCTGCAAGCCTGCTGCATTTTCACTACTGATCACTGCGATGCGTTGTAACACCAGTGGCAGCACCCGGCTACGATTCAGATCGAAGAGACCTTGATCCCGCAAATTCTGTATGGTCTGACGGCGTAGCAGATCCATTTGACCAAAGGTGTGCGCCGGATCAATATCGGTAATGTGAAGCTTGAAGCCATAGCGCTCATGGAATTCCGGGCGCACTTGAATGCGCAGTTCCAGACCTTCGCGGAGCAGTGACGCGAGCCCTAAAGGAAATCGTGCATTGATCTGTCTGAACTCGGCAGCCCATATTGCCGCCTGTGCTTGCGCTAATACATCTCCAGATTCGCCCTTTTGTACCAGATCAAGATAACGATGGCCACGAGATTCGCCCACCTGCGAAAGCTCAGCCACAATCCAGACTGACTCCTGAAAATTGAGGGCAATGATCCGACGGATATGCTCATTAAGCTCGAAAAGGGTGTATGTGTGCATGGTACTAAGGCATTAAATGTGCCCGATTGTTCATATAGCACGCATAGTTTAACCTTTCTCAACGATGTGTGCTATGTGAACAATGTGGGTGAAAGAAAATTAGTATAATTTACCAATTCTACTATTGAAAATCAAATATTTGTAGTCGGAAGTAAAAATTTTACAATCAAACACCTACTGTTTTACAATTGAGCAGATTGGCAATTGGCTATTCACTACCGCAAGAAACCGTGTGACCGATTATTACCGCAAGAAGAAAACAGTGTCCTTCAGTCAGATGGCGCTGGAAAATAGCTCTGAAAGCGTCGAAGAATCTGAAATGGCCGATGATTTGCTTCTCGATCACTGGTTGGAACATAATCTTCCGGATGCGAAATGGGCGGCAAAAGGCATCGGATGGTATCGCTGGTCACATCTTTCTACGGCTGAAAAAGCGGGTAAGATCACCGAAAAAATGTCCCGTCACCTCGATTTAACGGACGAACAAAAGGGTCAGGTATATGCCCTAAACCTTGAAAAAGTGCAGTCCATGGAGTCCGTCTGCCAGTCTGGTCAACACGACCGCCAGGCCTGGAAACAACTCCGGGATGACTGGAAGAATGAGGTGCGCGGTGTTTTGACGCCAGAGCAGCAAAAGAAATTCTGGCGATAAACTTAGTTTTCTTCTAATTCCCACTCCTTAAAATAACGTATCGCGTTTATTTTAAGGAGTTTTTCTTGTTCCGTGATATCACGTTGCGGCATTTCCAATGCCTGACGGTAGTGCGGCCAGCCATCCTCATCGCGGCCTACAAATTCAAAAAAACCCTCTTGGCTCAGCAAGCGGCACACTGCAATGTGCATCAGGTCTTGTTTTTCTTCTTTGGAGAAGGAGCGTTTCCAACGACCCAGTTCCTGAATGCCGATGAGAAACAGCACCGTGTTCAAATCGGGCAGCACTTCGCGTTTCATCGTTTCTTTTACCTTATGCTGTGTGCCCAGCCATTCAAAATCTATTTGCCAGTCTTCCATAGTTTTAGTGTCTTTAGATTATTAGGTCATTGGTCATTGTGGTCATTAAGTCATTAGTCATTAGGGTCATTAGGGTCATTAAGTCATTAGGGTCATTAAGTCATTAGGGTCATTAAGTCATTAGGGTCATTAGGGTCATTAGGGTCATTAAGTCATTAGGGTCATTAAGTCATTAGGGTCATTAGGGTCATTAGGGTCATTAAGTCATTAGGGTCATTAAGTCATTAGGGTCATTAGGGTCATTGGTCATTGCTCAAATGGCCCCAATGACTATAATGACCAATGACTTAATGACCCTAATGACCAATGACTTAATGACTATAATGACCAATGAACACAATGACTTACTCATTTCAAAAACTCCCAAACAGGGCTATCCTTTTTAAAATACGCTTTTAATCCTGAATAAGGTACTAACAAGGTCTGTCGACCATATTGTGGATGAAACAAGGTGCTGATTTCCAATCCCTCGCGTCGCAGTGCAAAGAGTGGAAACCCTTCTTTGTTGAGCCATTCGCGGTATTTGGGGTCGCTCGCAAAAGAAGAGAGTTTAGGCATTTCACGATTTGCCCAATCTATCAGGTATTTTTGGGCATTAAAGCCTTTATTAAACAGGTCATCGAGAATGATCTCCTTATTGGTACGCAAGTCATAGTTAAAAGAAATTCCCTGGGCCTGATCTGTCCATGTATCTGTGAAAGTAACGTATCCAGCCAAGAGATTGTCGGTCCAAGAGACAATTTCAGGCCATGCACTTGCTCTTTGACTGCAACGGTTGGCAGGAGTGAGTGCTATTTTTTTCTCGGAAAATGATGTCTTACAGCGCGCTACCCATTGGCTCACCTTTTCATTCAATTGGGCGTTGCAGTAGGTGCAGGGTGTGTTGGGGTACAATATATCGTAACTACTGGCATAGTCCGCGTATTCATAACAGCCGAGTTGAAAATTATCTTTGAGTATAAATTTGAAGCTACGCCGTTCCCCACTACCTACCCAATTGCATTCCAGATTCTGACCTGGTTTGAGATTACCGCTCAGCAAGGCTGCTAGCCCATCTCCTGAACCCAGCACCTCCATTTCGTAAGTACCATCGTTTTTGATTTCCCCTTTAAGTTTGTAAGTACGCGCATCGGACTCTACCCATAAAAATCCATCCAAGGCTCCATTATAGGAGCGAACCAAAACCATATCACAGCGGGCGCCATTGAAACGCGTGATATACCGGCTGCTCCATTTGTTATCAGAACAATTGAGTATTTGTGTCTGCCCTGCGTTTATTTCCTCCGCTTCCAGGCGCCTGCCGATCGTATTGTCTGCATTGATCCAATCAGCTTCCAAACGGCGGTTGTTGAAGTTTCCGATCAATCGGCCGGTCAAATTACGGGCCATATCCTGCTCCTCCAGCGCGAATCCGGCTGTGTCAAGCAGACCGGATAAGTTGAAGCGGATACTGCTTTGCTCATAGGTAAGATATCCTCGACAATTGCGCCCATCAAAACCAAGGGTAAGATTCACCACTGTGGCATCATCCAGTCGACCCTTGAAGTATCTGACCCATTTGAGGTCTGCCGGTTTTTCAAAAAATTTGACGATAGATGTGTCTTTTTTAGCTGCCGCAGCCCTGGCAGCAGCAGGATCAGCGCCCATAGATTTTATAGTACCAGGTGTATTACCTGGTTTGGAGCCTGTCGTTGAGTTAGCCAGCTTGGGTGCCGGAGTAGTAGTAGCCGGTTTGGCAGTTGATTTGGTGGGAGCATCAATTTTTTGAGCAAAGAGTGAACCCTGAAAGGCTATAAAAAGAATAAAAAGGAGTTTTTGCATAAGCAGGATGAAATACTTTTTGAGGAGTGTAAACGAATAATCCACTAACTTCTGATTTGTCACATTAATCACCTTAACCTCAGGCAGCCAATCGCCAAGCTTGCTATACTTCAAAAGTTTCATGCAAGATATCATAAAGTAGGTCGTGGTATGCTGGATAATCAGGCAAATCATTGTGTCCCGCACCAACAATGGGGTGAAGTGTAATTTTATCAGGAGTCAGTACTTTGAGCATCTCGCTTTGGCTGTACGGAATAAGCCGGTCTTTTGCACCTCCGATAATATGAACCGGGCAGCGTACATTTTTGATAAACTGGTCGGTACAGATCTGGTAGCGCAACAGCCACCGAATGGGAAGCAAAAAAGCGAAACGTGAAATGTGGTACAAAAAAGAATAATACGGGCAATCCATGAAAAGCATCCGAGGTCGGTTCCAGGAAGCCACCCGGGCCGCTGCCTAAGGAACGCCCATAAAGTACAATACGGTCTTCCGTATATTTGCTATTGGGCACACGGAAATGTAGGGCATTCACCATGCCACCGTCTTCCATGTCAAAATTTAGCTCCGTGATTGGGAAAGGATATTGGTATTTAAAAGACTTGGCGAGCCGCTCTGGCCGAAAGAAAAACGGGTCTTGCCCGAAGTAGAACACAAGACATAACCCTACATAAAGGGTGGTCGGCCAAAAAAGAATATTTACCCAGAACAGCATTTGCCTGCAAAAGTAGGTACTCTTGGGGTTATTGGGGTCATTATAGTCATTATAGTCATTGGGGTCATTAGGGCAATGACCCCAATGACTATAATGACTATAATGACCCCAATGACTATAATGACTATAATGACCTTAATGTCCTTAATGTCCAATTCACCGAACAACCAACTTCTTTTCCACCGAACCTTCTTCGGCGCGAATGTGCACCGTATACACCCCACTGGCCCAGCCAGCCAGATCCAATTGCGTGTTCCGGGTTCCGGAGGGCTGGAAGGAGCGCATTTTTTGGCCCAGGCTGTTCAGCACTTCGATGGTTTCCACATGTAGATCGGAGGTGTAGAGTTCCGTTGCTTCGGCCGCCGGATTAGGACTTAGAAGTACTTTCGAACGAAGTATTTCCTCCTGGGTGCCCGAGGTAGGAAGTGTTTTGATCCAAACTGTATCCTGAGTGGCTGGCAGCGATATTTCAAACTTATTGCCGTATTTATCAATGGCTTTCAGTCCCCGGATGGGTACCGCGAATGGCACGGGCTTACTTTCTCCGCGAGCGATAACATCGATAATGATAATGACATCCGTACTAAATGTAACCTTTGCTATCCGGCCATAACCGTTGACGGGCAGGCCGTTTTTCCTGGTCAGGCCCAGATCCAACTGATAACGGTTGTGTACATCTTTGGCGAGCCAAAGCAGGTGGTTGGTAGTGCCAAATAAGTCGTCGTCATAATCTGCGTCCGGATTGTGGTTCACATAGTCGGGGTACCGCAGGGCAAATCCAAGACCATATAGCCCTAAGGCGGGTTGACTTGGGCCGCCCACTTTGATCGTTGCTGTTATTTCTACCGGGGCGGGATCGTTCGGGTTCACGAATATAGTGTCCTCGTCAAATTCAAGACTCAATTGAGGCAAGCCAGGTAAAAAAGCAAGCTCGCTGGTATCAATGGCTGTATAATGCTGGGTGATCACGTCGGCATCAAATTCATTCACAGAACCATTCCCATCGCAGTCTAAGTGTTTGTAATTCACAGACGATGCCACGGCATTGTCCCAATTGGGTGCGAATTGAGGGCTCCAGGCAGTGCTGGCATCCGGACGGGGAGCGCCTGTGCTGTAATGCCCTACTCCAAGGTTGAGCAGATCATAGACATTGGCGTGATGGTCCCGGTTAGCATCCCCGGGCATAACATAATCAGTACCTGCCGGCAGCGCATCAATGGTCATGCTTGTTGCATCGGTAACAAGCAATTGCGTTACCGAAGAGATACAACCATTGGTACTCCACATCGTCAGGTTAGTGCGGTAAATCCCTGTTGAATCATAGTGATGCAAAATAGTATCCCAGTTGGTGCCTTCCCAAAGCGGAGTACTATCACCAAAATCCAGTTGAGCAAAAGTGTAGGCACCATTGCTTAAATTGCTAAAGCGCGCCAGGTAGCCCGCATCAGGCGAACCACTCATGATCTTCGCCTGAAGCTTTGTGATACAAGTGCCAAAAACAGATCCACATTCCCCCGCCCACCATTGCGAAAGCCCTTTGGACATTGCTTCGCATTCATTGGCATAGGTGATGCCGTCGCAACCACACACTGGTGCAGGTAATTGGGCGGAACTCGGACAAAAACTGGTAAAGTCAGCCAAAACCGGGTTCACACAAGCCGATTCTGCCACCGTAACACTTTGGCATCGTGTGGCATTACACAAACTGCCATCAAAGGTGTTTCGCACCTGATAGTTGGCACAGACCAAATAATCCCCGTAGCCTGGTAGTGGCGCAGAAAACGCGGGCAATTCTGAAATGACCTTGATTGATTTATTCGTATACCATTGAACTGACTCCAACTCCAGGTTTGTATTGTTGGTCAGAGGCAAGATCGTCCCCTGCAATTCAGTTCCCAATGCAGTAACCTGAATATCATAATTACACCAATTATAGTCCTGATTACTTGCCAAAAAGATTGTGCAGTTTTGAGCAGAACATCCAAAAGAATCGGTGACGGTGAGGCATACCGTATAGGAGCCTTCTGCTGGAAATGTATGGACCGTTTTTTCTCCAGTATCGGTTTGTCCATCTCCAAAATCCCAATGGCAGGTTTGCAAAGCCACATCATAAATACGGGCCACAAATTTGTAGCTGAGTAATTGCTGAGCATTTGGAATGCGGGCAAACTGAGCCTTGCATGGTAAATTCTCCGAAACACAGGTAAGGGCAACGACTGGAAACTCACCTGCCTGACAGCCCGGAGGCAATTGGGTAGCCTCTGCGTTAAACGTAAAGGTCTGGCCTCCTGACAGACCTTCTGCTCCGATCACGGCACTATAGGTTTGGCCGTTGTCCAGATCAGTGATTTTTGCACCGCAACCAGGCGTGACACTCACGACCCGAGCTACCCGTTCGCATTGGGCGGCCAACTGGCCTGAAAAAAGGGTTGCCGCAAGCAGCACAGACAGAAAGAAGATATGCTTTTGCATCTGCTTACAAATTTGAGAAGGTTCATGGAGGAAGGGATCATATTCACCCATTCTTAAGACGGATTATTCTGAATTCAAGTTGGGGCAATTTCTCCGGGCAGAATTTTACTTTACAAAGGTGGGTCTTTTTTTATGAAAAAATAAAGACAATTTTCGGAACTTGCCGGAGGTTTAAAAAAAAAATAACTAGGCTATAAAATTGATTTTCAAAAGATTAAGTATCCTTTTGGCAGTCTAGAACATTGCCATTGACTAAACACATCTATCATCTTGAAACCGCTCGTTTCAACGAGCGGCAAGAAATGACCACTCATCACATCTATCTTCTTTGCAAAACATCAACATTTATAGCGTACTGAAAATGTGATGTTTTGCAAAGAAGGTAGATGTAACCTGTTGAGGTTATGGCCCCCCGACTGAAGTTTGGGGGTTACAAGATGATAGATGTGGTTCTGAATTTTCCGAAAGGCTATTTTGTCACTTTAGCCGACTAAGCTTCTTCCAACATCCATCCAAAAAACGTGTTCCATTTTTCTTAAATCAACAGGGTGCAGCCACATTAAACCCATTGACCACATTTTACAAAATTGTTTAGCGAAAAACTCCTTTCCGTTCTCCAGACCCTCTCCAAAGTCGAGCGCAATCGATTTCGGAAATACCTGCTTTCGCCCTATCTCAATGACCAAGCGGACCTGACATTGCTTTTTGATATTTTTGATAAAGCGCTCCGGGAGGATACATTTACGCAACTTGAACGCCAGCAAGTCTGGCAAAAATTATACCCGAAAAAGCCTTACAAAGATGCGCAACTGCGCCGGCTTACTTCTGACCTGAATCAATTGGGCCTCCGTTTTTTATCCGCTGAAGCTCGCAGCCAAAACCCACTTGCTGAAGCACTGGACTTGCAACGGCTGCTCGAAAAGCCGGAGTTCAAAAAACACCTGGCTGGCGTAGAACGGAACATCACCCGCTTGCTTGATGAGGTGTCCGGGCAATCCACGGAGTATTACCTGGCACAATTCAACCTGCACAACAACATCGTAAATAAGACCTCCAAACACCTTTCTGTCTCAGGATACGCGGACAAACTTTCCTCCGCAGATTTTTATCTGGAATGCTTTTACCTGACACAAAAATTAGAACTATACATCGGATGGCTGCTCTATCAGGGATCAAGGGTCTCTGAAAAGAGCCTGGATCTGCCCTTTGGTTTTTGGGAACATCTTGAAAACGAACGATTTAACAATATCCCGCTCCTTATAGTTTACCGTCTGGTAGTCAGTTGTCTGGATAAACCAGAGGAGGAATTTCACTTCAAAAACCTACTCGAAAGCCTGGAATCTCATTCAGAAGATCTTACCAAAACAGATCTTCGCAAATGCTATTTCATTGCCCAAAACTATTGTGCCCTGAAAATCAATCAGGGAAAACGGGAGTATTACCGGGAAATGTTTGAGACTTTTAAAAAGATCATTCAAAAAGGACTTTTATTGGAGGAGGGCAACCTTTCTGAGGGTATTTTCAAAAACATCGTTACCGTTGGGCTAGGGGTAGGCGAGTTTGAATGGATCGAGCATTTTATTGAAGAATATGCAGCTCATCTTCCAACAAGTACCCGAGAGAATGCACGTACTTTTAATCTTGCATATTTGTTCTTTTACCAAAAAAGATATTCAGAGGTAATTGGATTGCTCCAAAATGTGGAATATAATGACGTTGTTTATGCGCTTGGATCAAAAATTATTATGATCCAAACATATTATGAACTTGATGAGATCCTACCGATGGAGTCACTTATTGACAGCTTTCGTATTTATATTCGACGCAATAAAGTGATGTCAAAAAACTTAAAACGGGAGTACATCAACTATCTTGGTTTTGTAAAAAAACTGCCCACTATTTATAGCCTGGATAGAAAAACAATTGCGAAATTTCGGGAAAAGGTAGCTTCCTCCACCGCTCCTACTTACAAAAAATGGCTCCTCGAAAAAATTGATGAACTTCAAAAAAAATAGCCTGCTCGTATACTTTGCCTGCTGGGCCTCCATACTCGCTGCGCAAAAAGTATCCTTCGATGCTACCCTATATCGGGGCTCTGTATGGCGTCACACACCTAAACTGACCACGCAAACAGGCGAGCACATCGGCGGACAAGAACTTGGCTTTCGTATCCATACCACCGGGCGGAAAGACTGGCAGGCCTGGCAAAAATATCCTGCATTGGGCATTTCTTTGGCCCATTTTACCCTGGGAGACGGTTCGCATGGAAATGCTTTTACGGTGCTGCCGCATCTGAGTATTCCCTTGCTTCGGGCAGGGCGTTGGACCGCAAATTTTCGAGTGGGTACAGGTCTGGCTTGGGTAACAAGACCGTATGACTGGTTCAAAAATCCCAATCAGAATGCAATTGGCACGCACTGGAACGCCATCACCCAATTCCGATTCGGTGCCGAATTTCGCGCTGCCCAACACCTGCGCTTTAGCGCAGGCGGCAGCATGACCCATATTTCCAATGGCGGCACATCATTGCCCAATTATGGCATCAATATTTTTTCAGGATGGGCCGGTGCAGCCTGGTTCTTAAAACCTGTAAAAAAAGAAGATCTGAGACCTGCTAATAATAGCAAACACCTATTGAACAGGCGGTTTGGCGGACAAGTACAGGGTGGACTCGCCTTGCTGGAGATTGCCTCTTTGGATGGCCCTAAACATGCGGTCTGGTGCGGCTCGACAGCTGGATATTATCAGATCAGCCGCATTAACCGGGTACTTTTAGGAATGGATTATGAATTAAATAAGGCTATTTATTCGTGGGGCCTGCATTCAGCGCGATTTGGTGATGAACTTGCCGCACGACAAGGATCCACACGTCTGGCTATTTTTGCTGCAGAGGAATTTTTGTTTGGCGACCTCAGTATTGTACTACAAACAGGAAAATATATAGGCAAAAACATCAATCAATACGTCCCAAATGAAAACTACGCCAAACTTTCTGTGCGGTACTATTTCCCAGCGTTTTGGGGCAAGGACTTAAAAGCCTATGCGGGCATTTCCATTAAAGCACACAAGTTTACGGCGGAGTATATTTCGGGAAATGTGGGAATATCGTTTTGAACACTTCGTGGTCGGTGTTTTTTCAACCACTAAGGGACTAAGAAGCACTAAGGGTTATGCCGCTCATTGTCCTCTCAAAATTAGTGCTTCTAAGTCCCTTAGTGTTTAATACATGCTCACTTGTTAGCCAACTGCCCACAAGCCGCATCAATATCCTTGCCCCGGCTACGGCGTACCGTAACAGTCACATCGTGCTGGGCAAGATATGCTCCAAAGGCATTCAGCCGGTTCTCGTCCGATTTCACAAAAGAAAGCCCTGGAATTGGGTTGTATTCAATGATATTGACCCGAACCGGGAATTTTCGGCGACAGAGTTGTACAAGTTTTACGGCATCCTCTATAGAGTCGTTGAAGCCATCGAACGTAATATATTCGTAGGAAATACGACACTTGGTTTTCCAGTAAAAATATTCGAGGCTTTCCATGAGCGCAGCAAGGTTGTTGCTCTCATTAATCGGCATAATCTGATTGCGCTTGACATCGTCGGCCGCATGTAAGCTGAGAGCCAGGTTGCAGCGGTACCCGTCATCAGCCATCTTGCGGATCATTTTGGCGATACCTGCTGTGCTGACGGTTATGCGTCGAACGCCCATACCCAAGCCCCCGGGAGCAGGCGCTGTAATGCGGTCTATGCTTTCCATGGTACCGGAATAGGTCAATAATGGCTCGCCCATGCCCATGTACACGACATTGGTGAGCGGCTTGCCAAAGCTTTCAAGGCTCTGGCGATTTACACCCACCACTTGGTCATAAATTTCAGCAGCACTTAAATTGCGTTTTCGACCCATCTGACCTGTGGCGCAGAACGCGCAGGTGAGACTGCAACCAACCTGTGTACTTACACATACGGTGAAGCGATCATCAGCCGGCACGGGTATCAGCACGCTTTCAATGCGGTGACCATCGTGAGTCAGCCAGCGCGATTTGATCGTACCGTCAGCGCTGTGCTGGGTTTTATCTTCAATAAGGGTTAAAAAGCTGAATTGCTCCGCAAGCCTGGCGCGCAGGGCTTTGGATACATTGGTCATGCCTTCCCAATCGGTCACGCCTCTTACCCACAGCCATTCATAGACTTGTTTGGCCCGAAAGCGCGGCTCTCCCCAGGAAGCAAAAAGTACTTCAAGGTTTTCGAGTGAGATGGAGCGTATGTCTTGTTGCTGAAGCATGAGCGGAGATCGGTTTTTTGTGGCTAATAACGCATGTCTGGAATAACGTTGGTGGCCCTACATTTTTCAATTGTAAACATCCTTTCGATGGCCAACTGCAATAATATCAACCACCAGAATCTCCTCTAAAATATCGTAAATGATCCGGTAGTTGCCTTGCCTGATACGCCAACCATCGCGCCCCTTCAATTTTTTACAGCCAATTGGACGAGGGTCATCAACGAGGGAGAGGATGACTACAGACAAGATTTCCACCACAGAATCCGGAAGTTTGTCCAATTGCTTTTGGGCTGTTTTGGTGAGGACTATTTTATATTCAGGCATGACTTTGCGCTGAGCGCTGACGGAGGTATTCTTTAAAGTCCATACGCTCTTCCTGACGATTTTTCACTTCGTCATAGCTCCGTATATCCTCTAATTCTTCCAGCTCCTCAAGCAGGAACTCAAATTCGTCTATCGTGAGCACGACCGAAATTTTTTGGCCTAGTTCGTCGGTGATATAGTGAGGAGTAAGCGTCATGTTGTGAAATTTAGTCCAACAAAGGTACTCAATAAGCCCCAAAATACCGCCTCAAAAACCACTCGCCCGCCAACAGCAAAGCCAGCAATGCAAAGATCCATTTAAGGTTGATGAGCGGGTTGGTCTGGGTCGTTTGGTATATAACGGGCTTCACGGTTTCATTCGCCTTTATCTTTTCAGCAATGCTGGCGAGTTGGGTGGGGAACACCGTTTCGCCGCCAAATTTTGCACTCAGCTGACGTAACACGGCATGGTTGGCAGTTGTTTCAAACAATTCCAATTCAATGGGTTGGACACTGAAACGCCCTTCATATACCAGGCCTTGCCCGTTAAAATTAACCATGGCTTTATAGGCATAAGGCCCAACCGGAAGAATGCCGGCGTTGAGCGTGTACGCTTTGCCGAGTTTATTAAACGTGTAGGTAAATTCTTTCCCGTCGCGGTTGCGAATGCTCATGGCTACGTCGGGGTCATTGGTCAATTCGTAATTGTCATTGTAGAGTTCTCCTCCAAAGGTCACAGCCTCATTTTCGTTGAAAATATTTTTATCCAGGGTAACCCGGAATTTGCGTTTATCTTCTTTGAGGGAGAGATACTGCACCGTTTTGCCGATCAATTCATCAAAAATTTCATGATTTTGATGCTGCAGGTAATCAAATAAATGCCAGCGCCACAATCCTTCTCCGAGCAATATTCCCGTTTTAATACCATTGGTTTCGCCTACCGCCAAAAGCGGCTGATCGGTATCCACTTTGCCAATTCGTTTGCGGAGTAGCACCTGGGCCTGCTGTGTAGCAGCAAAATTGCCAAAAGCCGAGGTCATCGGGTTGAACTTTGGAAGCTCCTCCATGACCCTCGGACTAAGTGAAAAAGCCGCAAATTGAGGCGATACCCGACCTTGTACTTCGTCACTCTGCGTGCCATCACTCTGTAGGCTTACCAGTGCCTGTGCTTTTGCCAGCGCGGCGTATCCGGTCTGCATCCCTGCAATGAAAAGCCGGGGTATCCGCTTGGCATTCATGGTATTGAGCAAGCCGGAAAGATCATTGGTCGTGGAAGGCAGGTTGTGCAATATTACAAAGTCGTATTTGCCTATATCCAGGCCGGGGTCGTTGATATAAGCGGTGCTGACCTGGTAATTCTTGTTGCCTTCTAGGGTCGTTTTTAGTGCACTAAGGTCGGGGTGCGGGCTATTTGCCAAGAGCAGGATCTTCTGTCGGGCATCCAGCACATCTATAAAAATTTCACGGCGATTGTTGCTTGTACTTGCTTCGCCAGGCAACACAGCCGCGCTGATGATGTACGAGACTACACCTGCCTGATCGGCATCGAGTTGTACCTCTTTGGTAATGAAAAAATCATTCCCGGAAATCACCACGGGGATGCTCTGCAGCGCTTTAACCCCAGAATCACTTGATTTTGAAACCGTGACCACCGTTTGTTTGCCAGCCATATTGGTCGCCGCAAGATCAATTTGCAGGATAAACTTGTCGCCGAGGTACGCAATCTTATTGTGGAAAACCCGCTTAACGATCAGGTCTTTTTTCGGCGTAGTATCGCCCAATGCGACCGTGTATACGGGTGCCGACAGCGGCGCATCTGAATATGCCGGATTGCTGCCTTCGTTGTAGATACCGTCCGAAGCGAGTACTACGGCGCCCAGGTTTTGGCCTCCGTACAGGTCGTATACGCCACGAAGCAGTTCTGAATAGTTAGAGACTTTGTCGGTAAAGTTAAAATCCACCCCTTCGCGCACCTGATCGCCAAAAGCGAGTTCATGTACCTCGTAATTTTCAGCAAGGGAATTCTTCAGTGCAGACCAATCCTGCTTATAATGCTCCAAAGCCTCCCCTTGCAGGTCGGTGGCCACACTTTCAGACTGGTCTTGTGCCAGTACCACGATAGGCTTTTTGGTTTCGGTGAAAAAACTCTTGAGCAGTGGCGACAACAACAATGCGCTTAGCAAAGTAACGGTAATCCAACGCATCAGCCCAAGCCAGCGATTAAGGTTTGGAGCTTGATCACGAAAGGTATTATCGCGATAATAAAGCAGCAGTGCATAGCCAAGTCCCAGCAGCACACAAAAGATCAGAAACCAGGCGGGGTATTGAAAAGAAAGGTCGAGCATTTAAATCGTCATTGTAGTCATTAGGTCATTGAGTCATTAGGTCATTGAGTCATTAGGCCAATGACCTAATGACTCAATGACGATGAATGACCCAATGACGAATCATGCCGCAAAATTGCGGAAAAAGTTGCGGCTTTACCTCATTCTCTCAAATCAAACCTTATCCAATCTATTGCTGCCACTGATTTGGAAGGGGCATTCTCGTTTTTTAGCACAAAAAAGACGTCGTAAAAACCCTCCGCGACTTGGGCGATAATCGGCATATTTACCTCGCTGAACTCCATTCTTGACCCCGCAGCTTTTTTGGATAAAACAGCCTGTCCAAGTAGTTTTCCTTTGACAGAGCCCAGGCGAATTTCCATTCTGCCACCTTCAAACTGGTATTTGCTATCGCTCATGCCAACGCCGATTGCTATGGAATGAACGCCGGTAAGGTCAACGTGTTTGAACATAAAAAATCCGTTGGACCTGATTTCATTGAGGACCACCGTATCACCATTAAACGGGCGATAGGTCTGAATATTTTTAGACATGCTATCGGCCTGTTCCGCTTGCTGAAAAGCCGGACGCAGAGCAATTGCCTCTCCAGCTTCAAGGGCACTTTGGCTTTGGCTTCCCCTATCGAGGTAACTCGCCTTGAAGATGAATGTGCCAGCTTTGGGCTTTGTATTTTTGGCAGTGGGCAGTGGTGGACTCAAGGAGTATTCACCTTGAAGCGGAAATGCTTGTTTCAGTTTTGGTGCACCACCCAATGAAAGGATCCAGCGCACCATTTCACCCGCATCTTCTTCTGATATCTGCGGGTGGGCACTCATGACCACCTGTCCCCAATTACCTGCTCCACCTTTGATGATCTTTTTTGAAAGGTCGCGTACGGCAAATTCACTCTTGCTATATCGCTCAGCAATCGATTGAAATGCCGGGCCATTTACCCGTCGGTCTTCGGCGTGACAGGTGCCGCAGTCAGAGCGACCAATAAGTACTTTACCACGGGTATATTCTGACTTCTGCTTGGCGGTTTGGTGGCCTTGTGCGATGCTCGTAATGTCAAATCCGGTTTCTAAATAATCAATGGTCGTGGCCACTGAAGCCGGAGCAATAGTACCATTTGCAAGCGAACCATCTTCGACGTCTGTTACCTCCAGGTGGTATTTCAGCACCTGGCCCGGCTGATAGAAACTTCTGTTTTTACCGCTAAAATCCCAGCGCACAAGCGGTGGTTCATTGCCTGCATTGATCTTCAGTTTTGCAGTTTTGGTGGCACCTTCGTTATCAGTTACTTTCAGCGTAGCTTCATAAGTACCCGGGGCTATATAATTGTGGACTATACTGTCCAATTCAGGCTGCTTTGTATGCGCCGGATCTTTTTCTAAAGAGATCCCTCCCCGAGCGGTTGCCCGTTTTGAATCAAATTTTTTGGGGGGCGTTCCATCCCCAAAATCAAGTTCATAGTGCAGTCTTTCTCCATCATAATCTTTGCTGTTTGCCACAGAAAATTTAGCTGGGAATGGCACTGCGCCAGCAGTTTTTTTAGCCTGAATATCGGGTATGGGCGGCCGGTTTCCCTGAACATAATCAATCCGGGAAAGGCGGGCATCAGGGTTGGTAGCAAACCATTGGGTACCATATTCCAACACCCAGATGGAACCGTTTTTGTCCACTACCATGTCCATTGGGCGGGAAAGTTTAAGCTGTTCGCCAAAGGGTTCCATCCGGCTGAAATTGCCTGATGAATCCACAGTTACGGCCATCATCCAGCCGCGCATCCAGTCATAAATAATGAGTTTTCCATCGTAATAGTCAGGAAATCGCGTTGATTTCGGGTATTTATCACAGTAATAGATGGGACCAGCCATGGCGTTCCGGCCACCCGTACCTACCAATGGGAACTCTGGCGAATTGCCATAAGGATACCAGATAAAAGCTGGCTGAGCTGGTGGCAGCTCACGCATTCCGGTATTGTTTGGTGAGTTATTGATAGGGTGAGCCGGGTCGTGCAATGGAGCGTTTTTCCCGGAAGCAAAGTCGTGTTCCCTGTAAGGCTTATTATTTCCTACAAAATAGGGCCATCCAAAAAAACCGGCCGCACGGGCCCGGTTTACCTCATCATGGCCTTGAGGACCACGGGCCGTATCAGGCTCGCCAGCATCCGGACCAACTTCCCCCCAAAAAAGGAGTTTGCGGCGTTCGTCAAAAGAAATACGGAAAGGATTCCGGCAGCCCATGGCATATATCTCTGGGCGCCCCAAATTAGATTCCGACAACTGTTTCATTTCCGGCCAATGCATTTGCATGGTCTTTTCTGCAAATAAATTTCCGGCCGGGCATTCATATCCGCCATCAGGCAAAGGTTTGATCCGCAGGATTTTACCCCGCATATCATTTGTATTTGAAGATGATTTTTGAGCATCCCAGGCACTTCGACCTGGCTGTTCATCCGAAGGGGAGTAACCCTCAGAGGCAAAGGGGTTGGTATTGTCGCCGGTGCTTAGAAAAAGATTCCCCTCCCCATCAAACTCAATGCATCCTCCTGCGTGGCAACACTCTTCCCGCTGTACCGATACTTGCAGGATCACTTTTTCAGAAGCCCGATCCAGGGAATCGCCCTGGAAAACGAAACGCGAAAGATTGTTCACCGATTCGTCGCCGACGGGCGAATAGTAAAGATAGAGCCAATGGTTCTCCGGGTAGTGTGGGTCGAGGGCAGAGCCCATCAATCCATCCTCTAATTCAGAATGGACTGGGAGCTTGCAGACTATGTTCACTAAACCGGTGGCGGGATCGTAGAGTTTGATGGCGCCACGACGTTCGATGAACAGTATTTTGCCGTCGGGCATGAGCTCAAGCTCCATAGGCTCTGTAAGTTCTTCGGCCAGCACGGTCTTTTGAAATCGTGTAGGATCTGGAAGCTCTGGCGTACGGCAGGCGGAATAATCTAGGCGCTTTTGCTCGCCGATGGCATAGCGGATACCGCCGAGTACGTGTTTTAAAAATTCGGGCTCGGCATAGCTTTCTTTGGTGTGGCCGAGGGCGGTATAAAAAGCCCGCCCACCATCGTATTCATGATACCAGGAAGCGGGGTGGCAGCTTCCTGTCTTCGATGTTTCATTCCCCACGGA
Source organism: Lewinellaceae bacterium (assembly GCA_947476195.1). Classification (GTDB taxonomy): domain Bacteria; phylum Bacteroidota; class Bacteroidia; order Chitinophagales; family Saprospiraceae; genus M3007. The sequence goes on from CANJPT010000003.1 coordinate 40,221, forward strand.
AGCGCACATGGTACCACCCTTATAACTGCTTTCATCCAAGCTTAACAGCACTTTGACATTGGGATTTAGGCTTTTAAAATTGTACCACTCGTCAAAGCGCTGCCAGGTGGCCCCAAGGTGGCGGGTCGCAGGGTGATCATGATCTTCAACCTTGAGCGTGGCCGTTTGCTGTTCCGGATGACTGCTAAAATAAGCCCCTGAAAGCCCCCCATACCAGGTCCATCCATACTCCGTATCACTGGCAGCGTGGATGCCGACATAACCGCCGCCAGCCTGAATATATCGTTCAAAATCAGTCTCTTGTGCCGGATTTAATACATCTCCGGTAGTAGACAGAAATACGACAGCGTTATAGCGCCGCAAGTTTTTCGCATTGAAATCCTCGGCGTCTTCGGTCGTGTCTACGGCTATACCATTGGCCAAGCAAAGTTTACGCAATGCAGCCGTTGCTGTAGGAATCGATTCGTGGCGATAGCCTTCAGTTTTGGAAAAAAGAAGGATTCGTGGTGGGATGTGGTCGGAACAATTTGGCAGAAAAATGGTGAGGGCGAGAAGGAAAAGAATACTTCGGAAGTAATGCTGCATGGAAAGACTGTATTTTACTTTTGAGCGGGAAAAATAGGCGTTGTTTTTGCTTTGACACGTATTATTTTTGCCAAAACCTGAGCGGTCTTAAATTTGGATTAAAAATTGTCATTCCTCACCATTTCCAAAAGATTAACCGAGACATTTACGCTCTGATTCATCCTTATTCAGCTTACTTTAAATCATTCATTATGAAGATAAAATATTTTTTCATCGCAGCATTTGCATTGTTGGTGTGGCTGCCTGGCTGTAAACAGACCAGCACCGACTACCAACAAAAAGCGAACAACCCCGAATTCATGCACGCTGGCGTTCGCCGCATCACCGACATCATCCGCCACGACATCTTTGCGCCGCCTGTTTCCTCGCGTATTTATGCCTATTCGGCTGTAGCCGCTTATGAGGCACTTGTGCCTGGCTTTCCAGCTTACCAAAGTCTTGCCGGTCAGCTCAACGGCCTCAATCCAGGCCCTAAACCGGAGGCTGGCAAAGAATATTGCTACCCCCTGGCAAGCGCCAATGCACAATTGATTGTGGGCAAGCAACTGGTCTTTTCTGAAGGCGAGATGGAAGATCTAAAGGAAAAGATCTTCGAAGATTTTCAGAAAATGAACATGCCCCAGGAGGTGTATGACCGTTCCATGGCCTATGGCGAAGCCGTGGCAAAACACATCCTGGCCTGGTCAAAAACAGATAATTATGCACAAACCCGAAGTGCACCAAAATTCAATATCGATGTGGAAAGCCCAGCCCGCTGGCGCCCAACGCCTCCTACATACGGGGATGCACTTGAACCCCATTGGGCTAAAATTCGCCCTTGGGTTATGGACTCCTGCACGCAATTTAAAGCCGACCCTCCTGTTCCATTCAGTACGAATAAAAAAAGTGATTTTTACAAACAAGCCCTTGAGGTTCACGACATTGTGAATGCTAAGAATCCAGAACATGAAGCCATTGCCTGGTACTGGGACGATAATCCATTCGCCATGGAAGTGAGCGGCCACGTTGCTTATGCCAAGAAAAAAATAAGCCCGGGCGGTCACTGGATGAATATCGTTGGACATGCCTGCCGGAAAGACAGTGCTGATATTATAAAATCAGCTGAAGCCTATGTAAAAGTCGCCTGTGCATTAGCAGATGCGTTCATCACTAGTTGGGACATCAAATACAAAACCAACCTGATACGCCCCGAATCATATATCAACCAATATATTGATCAGAGTTGGCAGCCTTTGATCCAGACGCCACCGTTCCCAGAACATACGAGCGGACACAGCACCATTTCTATGGCCTCTGCAGCAGTACTGACCGGGCTTTTTGGGGACAATTTTACGTTCATAGACAGTACGGAAACAGAGTTTGGGATCGATCCCCGCACCTTCAAATCATTCTATGAGGCTTCTGAAGAAGTAGGTATGAGCCGTCTTTACGGAGGGATTCACTATAAAAGAGGCAATGAGGCTGGTCTGAAATGTGGAAAAGAGATTGGGCTGTTTGTATTGACCGACCTGAAGACCCGTAAATAAGCATGAGCCAACTGTTTTTTACGCAAAAAATAGAAAATGGCTTTGCCGTTTTCGAAGAGGAGGAAGGACGTCATTTGAGCACTGTGTTGCGCAAAAAGTCGGGCGATCTCCTACAACTTACAGACGGAAAAGGATTTTATTATGAGGCTGAATTAGCCGATGCGGGCAAGCGCCAGGTGCTTGCCCGCATCATTTCAAAAACGGCTGCTCCCTTGCTTCGACCTGCCCGTCTCCACATAGGGATCGCGCCAACGAAGCAGATGGAACGCTTAGAGTGGTTTTTGGAAAAAGCCACAGAAATTGGGGTGGAAGAGATCACTCCACTGTTCTGTCAACGGTCTGAGCGCGACAGCCTCCGACTCGATCGTTTGGAAAAAGTACTCGTGTCAGCCATGAAGCAATCGCTCCGGTCCTGGCTGCCAAAGCTGAACGCTCCCACGAAATTTCAGGATTTTGCAAAAAAAACAAGCGAGGCGCAAAAACGCCTCGCCTGGTGTTCTGACGAACCTTTACCCCATTTAAAATTCACGATTGATCCCTTGATGGACACGGTGATTGTCATCGGTCCGGAAGGCGATTTTTCTCCTGAAGAGATCCGAATAGCCCTTGAAAACGGCTTTCAGGGCGTGAGCCTCGGCAAAGCACGGTTGCGTACAGAAACGGCAGGCCTTTTTGCAGTAACAATATTTAATTTAAGTAATGTGGTCAATGGGTAAAATGTGGGGTTCCTGCCTAAGTCTGGGATTTGTTTGGGAAAAGATAAAAACTTAAGTCGCCCGAGTACAAATCACATTGACCACATTTTAATTATTGCCCAATAAGAATCGGCGCAGTTTTGCCACCTCCCATTACAATGACCTTTGCATTGGGCGAAGTGACCAGTTCCTTTTGAACCTTGATCTGCTCGTACTGAAGCAATTTGTCTGTCAGGGTAGAGGTTAGAATGCGCTGGTAATCCGAAATACCCTGGGCTTCTACCCGTTTACGATCGGCTTCTTGACGCTCCTTGTCCAAGACGAATCTCATTTTTTGCGATTCCTGTTCCGCGTTGATCTTGGACTCAATGGCAAGTTTTACCGATTCGGGCAGGGTAATATTGCGGATCAGGATGTTCTCCAGCACGATACCGCGGTCAAAAAAGTCCTTCTCTATCGTCTTTGTGATCTTTTGCTGAAATTCTTCCCTTTTTGTCGAGTACAGCGCCACCGCATCGTAATAAACAGCATTATCGCGGATCTTGGTTCGTGCCAAGGGCCGGATGATCTTGTCTGTAATCACGTCCCGGGTACCTGTATTCCGCAAAATTTCAGGGACTTTGTCCGGGATAAGGTGGTATAATACCGATAGGTCAATGATCACCTCAAGACCATCCGCCGCAAGTACGCGGATGGCATCATCGCCTGCTTTAGAACCTTCGTCATGCACGGCAGACATGGTGTAATTCTGGGTGCGCACATCAAATTTTTCGACCTCTACCAGCGGGTTTACAAAGTTCAGGCCTTCGGTCAGCGTCCCATCCTGAATTTTGCCGAAGAGGGTTTTTACCCCCACCTGACCAGGCTCGATCTGAACAAAACAGGAAGAAGAAAGCCCAAGCACCATGACTGCAACGCCTACATATCGGGCCGTTTTCCCAATGGCAGCGAAGTTGGGGTTGGCTTTGGCGATCGATGCGCCAAAGACGATGGCAAAAAGGCCTAGAAAAATAAAGATCATGCGTATGATAGTTTGAATGATAGTGAGAAAAGAGCTAACAAGTGTCCGAATATAAACTGCAGCTTGGAACGGGTGAAAATAACAGGTGAATTAAAGGGTATGATTCATCCAATCAAGAATTATTGGCGACGCTTTTAAAAATATAAAAAATGGAAAGAACAGGTATGCCAACCGGGAAAACCAGAAACCACATACCCAGACCCTCCTGTACCCCATTCGATACGCTTACGATCCCCCAAACCAAATAAGCAAATAGAATTGTTACCGATGCTTTCAGCACCCTGATAAGCCGGGAAGCCATCGTGTATTGAGAACGCGCGTTTTCATCCGTAATCTTTACTGGATAATTGAACCAGTCTGGTCGTCTGTTGACATACGTCATTAGAACAAATATGACTGAACCCAAAATCGGCAACAGCCAAAGGCTATTTTTAGAACCATACTTATCCGGAAGGCCGTCCGGCCCAAAATGGCTGGGAACCTGTTCGGGCAGTTGACCATAGTAGTATGTACTCAGGCCCAACAAAGCGAGAAGTCCAAGTGCTGCAAGAATCTCCAATAAATAGTCAAAGGACTGGAGAGGGATATGAATCCGTGGGCGTTCGGATTTTGATTTATGGTCCATTTGAGCAAAAGGTTGATTTTGTCTTTATCAGGATCAAATGTGCACAAATAGCCAGAACTAGTGTGCGTTTTATTCGAGCAAGATCCCGCAGCACTCGGCCAGATGGTATAAAAAAACGAGCAAGCAGAAATCAATCAGCCGACTGCACGGGCGCTTCAAATGCAACCTCAACCACATCTTCAACTTTAAGGCCAAAAAGCGTGGCCGCACGGCCCATATTCACCGAGATCTCCAGAAAGCCTGCGGTATTAAAAAGACAAAGTTGTTCGCCTACCGCTACGTCACAATAATTACCTGAAAGTTGGGTGATTGGGTCATTTCGCTTGAAAAACAAAGAGAATGGTCGGCCATTGGCCGCACTTTCAAAGACCTCGCGGCGGATATTAACCACCACATTTTCAAAATTATCCACGTGGATCACAGTACCCCGTATTTGCATGGGCGTGATGACCGGCTGAATACTGATACGCTCCAATAGAGGAGCTGCATATTCGCCAAGCCCTTCAAAAGGGTTGCCTTCAACTAAATACGCCACCGCTCCTGCAAAAATATTTTTTACCGAAAAATGCTCGGCCGGATCGGCGAGGAGGTTGCGCAGGTTTGTTGGATCCAGGTTGGTGAAAAGCAAGGAAAGTAGCCCATTGTCAGGAGCGATGAAAAAATGCCCCTCGTGCCGTGCCACTACAAAGCGAAAATCCTGCTGATAGACACAATTGACCCCGATGAGGTGAATCGTACCTTCCGGAAATTCGCGCCACATATTAGCAACCACAAAAACCCCGCGTACAATATCAAAAGGTGGGATATCATGTGAAATATCAACTAAACGAAGCGCAGGCACACGCCGTAGTAAGGCACCTTTAAGTGCCCCTACATAAAAATCCTGTGTTCCAAAATCTGTGGTTAGGGTGATGAATTGCATGGGTTTGGGCAATATATTTTCAAAAACTCAGGTCTTTCAAAAAATTCAGGGTAGACAAGAAACTCTTGCCACTGTTTTTCTGTTTAAAAATCCGCCTGCAAAGCCTTAGTTTTGTGGGCGAAAGCAAGCTACTTTTTTTATCAAAAGCATGGAGGCACGATACCTGATAAAATGTTGAAGGTCAAACTGATCGTATCGCACTACCTCCCGCTGCTACAAAAAATCTGAGGATAATAATTTGAGCGAAATCATTCTCACCATCGAGGGCATTGACCCTGTCGAACTCTTCGGAGAAAACAACGCAAAGTTAAACCTTTTACGCAAAGCTTATCCAGATGCCATCATTACCTCCCGTGGCAACACCCTGAAAATCACTGGCGAAAAGAAAGATGCACAAGCGGCCAAAGCCAAATTCGAGATGATGGCCCGTTACCTACGGGAGCACAAAGAACTTTCTGTGCAAACCGTAGAAGACCTTCTTGGAGGAGAAAACCCCTTTGAGGTACGTATCCCGGTAATGGGCGATGGATCAGGAAGTAATGTTATCCTGTATGGTCGTGAAGGACGCCCCATTAAGGCGAAAACGCGCAACCAAAAGATAATGATTGAGGTGTGCGACACCAATGACATTCTATTTGCACTTGGACCTGCGGGTACCGGAAAAACATATACGGCAGTGGCGCTGGCTGTACGGGCCTTGAAAAATAAGCTCGTCAAAAAAATTGTGCTCACCCGCCCCGCTGTAGAGGCTGGTGAAAACCTGGGCTTCCTGCCCGGCGACCTCAAAGACAAGGTAGATCCATATCTCCGTCCACTCTACGATGCGCTGGACGATATGTTGCCCATGGACAAACTCAATTTTTTCATGGAAAATCGCATCATTGAGATAGCACCACTTGCATTCATGCGGGGCCGTACACTCGACAATGCTTTTATCATTCTCGATGAGGCCCAGAACGCAACTCCGCTGCAGATCAAAATGTTCCTCACGCGCCTCGGCCCTTCCGCCAAGTGTATCATCACTGGTGATATGACTCAGATTGATTTGCCGCACCACCAAAAAAGTGGCCTCCGACAGGCTGTCGAGATCCTCGATGGGGTTGAAGGTATTGCCAGCGTACACCTGACTACGGAAGACGTGGTACGCCACCGACTCGTGAAGGAAATTATCAAAGCCTACGATAAGGTGGATAACGAAGAACGTGCAAAAAGAGATCGCAAAAAAGCCGAGCAAGAGGCCGAAAGGGATGGTGTTGAGACTAAGCGCTCAGAAATTCCGGCAGCTACAGGCGCGGAAAACTAGGCGGCAGACGGTTGATCCTACACGGTGATGAGAAAATGTATGTCACGTTCCGTGTACCCTCAACCGGTTACCGTATACCGTCAAACGTGTACCCTCAACCCTAATCCAGCATCATCATTCAGCCTAATCTTTCCATTTTCCAAAACCGGCATCTCGAAAGGGTTGTTTCGGATCAGCCAACAGCCATCTATGTCGGCATGATCGCAAAACGGCGCAAGCAGTGCCGCAGCCGAAATGCCACAGGATGTTTCGGTCATACAGCCCACCATAAGCTGTAAGCCTTTTGCGCGGGCAGCACGAGCGATGCGGAAACCTTCCCCGATCCCGGCACATTTCATCAGTTTGATATTCACGCCATGGAAGCAATCCGCCACCCGATCCAGATCGGTGAGTCGTTGAAAACTTTCGTCTGCAATGATGGGTAAGGACGAACGGGCACTTAACCAGGCCGCAGAATCCAGATCATCTTTCGGGAAGGGTTGCTCAATGAGACGTACATTTTGACTGGCGAGCCATTGTACAAGATCGAGTGCTGCTTCGCGGTTTTTCCAGCCCTGGTTTGCATCTGCATAGATGGGTTTATCGGAAATTTCGCGAATGGTTCGAATGATCCCACGATCATCCTCTGAGCCAAGTTTGATTTTAATTATTTGAAAATCATCCACTTCCAACATTTTTTGGTGCAAAACCTCCGGAGCATCAATGCCTAGGGTGAAGCTTGTGGGTGGCATACTTTTCTGCTCAACATCGAGCAGTTGCCAAAGTGGCTGCCCCTCTGTTTTACCCCAAAGATCGTGAAGTGCAAGGTCTATGGAGGCTTTTGATGCGTAGTTTCCAGGAGCAATTGCATCTACTTCAACCATAATACGCTGAATCGAACGTCCCGAAAGTTTATCCTCCTTTTCAGGATCGGGAAGTTGCTGTAAAACCAGCGCTGCCCGTTGTAAAAACGCCGCCGCTGTGTCGTGGTTTTCACCATAATAGGGCGGCATTGCAGCCTCACCATAGCCTACGAGGCCTTTAAGATGGATTTCAGTCAGCATCACGTTCGTGTGCGTACGTGATCCTGTGGCCAGGCGAAAGGGATGGCGGAGTTCAAGTAAAATCGGTTTATAGCTGAGTTTCATTGTAGTTCCGCTGTGTTTTTTAAAAAAAATAAAGGCAAAGTGAGCAAGTTTTTGGGCAAATTTGAATCGGCAAATTCATTTATCCTAATTTTGCCCTAATATGGAACAAAAAGAACCCTTCCGCATTGCCGTAAATGGAGGCCAGCACGAGTTTGCTGTGCTGCCAGAGGAGGCTAAAAACTTGGATATCGTGCCCGATGGCAAAGGTGCGTTTCAGATTCTTCACAAAGGCCGTTCTTACCACGCTAAACTTTTGGAGGCAGACTATGTTGCACGCCAGATTTCATTCCAGATCAACGGTGCAAAATATACCCTCCACATAGCGGACCATTATGAACGGCTCGTACAAGAACTTGGACTCAACGTGGGCAGCAGCCAGAAACAAAACGTCGTCAAAGCTCCTATGCCTGGCCTTGTATTAAACATAATGGTCGAGGTAGGACAAGTGGTCTGCAAAGGCGACCCATTGCTCATTCTGGAGGCGATGAAGATGGAAAATGTGATAAAAGCCATTGGCGACGGAACGGTAAAATTAGTGGCTGTAGTAAAGGGTGCCGCCGTTGAAAAAGGACATTTATTGTTAGAAATGGAGTGATAGGGCACGGGTAAACGTATAGTAGGTGATTTTTAATACTTTTGAGCGTGTTCAGTAAATCCTGTTTTTAAAAGTACTCTTTCCCTTAAACCATGATGTAGCCTAATAGGGGAGGGGCCGCAACCAAAAAATGACACCTGTTTTTGAACATGCTTACATCCCTAACCTGTCATGGGTTTGGGTACAAAATGGAACCAGAACATATACCAATGATCATGCATAAAAAAATCTACCTACTTCTATGCTTCGCGCTTTGCTTTGCCAAAACGGTTTGGACGCAGGATGTTCAGCTGAACGAAGACCCGAAAGTAACGCAGGTGATAAGCAACTGGGTGAGTTCGAATCGGGCTACACCGCGCATAGAAGGTTGGCGGGTACAGATCATGGCATCCACTGACCGCAGCTCAGTGGAGCAAGCTCGCATACGTTTTCGATCTGAATATCCTGAGGTAGCCGCTACTTCTGTACAAGAACAACCCTACTATAAACTTCGTGTGGGTGCCTTTCGCAGCAAACAAGAAGCTTTGTTTTTTATGGCGCAACTCACAGGTCGAACAGGCGCCTACCCCATAAAAGATGCCAACATTCATCCCAGGGATTTTCTGGAGCAATAAGCCCTGGATATTTGGAAAGCTGGACAGTAGACTTTTGGACCAGGCACGCTCAATTAACTAAATCAAACACCTCGACAAATAAACAAGAATGTCCCAGCAGAATCAGCTTCCACTCTTTGGTTTTGACCGCCTCACCCTGGGGCTTTACCTGGCATTGGTGGCCATAGGTTGGCTGATGATTTATGCTGTCACATACAACGCAGAAGCCCCCTATGCCTTTCTTGACCTGGGGCACATCGCAGGCAAGCAGTTGGTATTCATCGTGATATGTCTGGCAATGATGTTTGTGATCATGATGGCTGATTGGGCATTTTGGCGCACACTGGCCTTGCCACTTTATCTTATTTCTATTTTGCTGCTACCTGGTACGCTCCTTTTTGGACGTGAGGTAAATGGGGCAAATGCCTGGTATCACATCGGCGGATTTACTTTTCAACCGTCTGAAATTGCTAAATTCGGCACCTGTCTGGCCATGGCAGCATATCTGAGCAGTCCGGGGGTAGATCTACGGGTCATACGCGACCGGGTCATAGCTTTCAGTATTTTTCTCTTTCCAACCCTTTTGGTATTGCTACAAAGCGACACTGGGTCAGCCTTAATCTTCTTTTCTTTCATGCTGGTTTTGTACCGCGAAGGGCTGTCTCCAGTATTGTATGCCTTAGGATTTGGTGCTGCAGCACTGGCTATTTTAGGCTGGAAATTTGAATTGCCGTCTTATACCGCCGTCTGGTTGATTGTCGTTGTAAATCTTCTGCTTATCAATCGTTTTCGCGAGCGGAAAAATATTTTACGCTGGGTATTAGTGGCGCTCCTTCCGCTCATTGTTTGGTGGATTCCAATTCTGAACGAGATATTGAATTTTTTGGACCTACAAATACCTGAAAATCAAAAGCATCTGCTCGTATTGGCGCCACAGATACTGCTTTTGATTGCTGTGTTTTTCCCTAATTATTGGAACAAAAACAGGCAAATACAAAGTCAGCTACGTATTTGGGTTATCCTGCTTACCCTTTCTGTATCCCTCGTTTTTGCGGCCAATGCTTTTTTAAATCTCCTCCCGGCGCACCAGCAACAGCGCATCAAAATCTGGCTGCGTCCAAGCGAAGCAGAAGCGAATGCCCGGGGCGCCGGATATAACCTTATCCACTCTAAAATGGCTATTGGTTCGGGTGGCTTTCTTGGAAAAGGCACGCTGGAAGGCAACATGACCAAGCTACGGTATGTACCCAAGCAAAGCACCGACTACATTTTTTGCACGGTTGGCGAAGAACAGGGTTTTGTAGGCGTAGTCGGCTTGGTCGGACTTTTTCTCTGGTTATTGTGGCGAATCACGGCTTTGGCCGAACGACAGCGATCCAATTTTTCCCGGGTGTACGCTTACTCCGTGGCAGGTATCATCTTTGTACACGTCATAATCAATCTGGGCATGACCATGGGACTTATTCCGACCATTGGTATACCATTGCCGTTTGTTAGCGCAGGCGGCTCATCGTTGATCGGATTTTCGCTGATGATCGCGGTATTGTTGAAATTGGACAGCAACCGGAATATGGCTTAACACTATGAATTTTCAGCTCCTACATACCGACCCCAATTCCCGAGCCCGAGCAGGCCAGATCGAAACCGACCACGGCACGATCACCACGCCTATCTTCATGCCCGTAGGCACCGCAGCCACCGTCAAAGCTGTACACCAGCATGAACTCCGGGACGATATTCGTGCTCAGATCTGCTTGGGGAATACTTATCATCTCTACCTCCGTCCAGGCCTGGAAGTATTGCAGGCAGCGGGCGGCATTCACGGCTTTAATGGATGGAAAGGTCCTGTATTAACCGATAGCGGTGGTTTTCAGGTCTACTCACTGGCACATCGGCGAAAAATCAAAGAAGAAGGGGTGACCTTTCAAAGTCATATAGACGGGTCAAAACACACCTTCACACCGGAAAACGTGATGGACATCCAGCGCATTATCGGAGCCGATATCATCATGGCCTTCGATGAGTGTACACCCTATCCTTGTGACTTTAAATACGCCGAAAAATCGCTCGGCCTCACACATAGATGGCTGAAACGTTGTATCGAACGTTTTGACAATACTGAGCCGGTCTACGGGCACAAGCAGGCTTTTTTCCCGATCGTACAGGGCAGCACCTATCCGGAGTTGCGAAAAATTTCTGCCGAAACCATTGCTGCGCACGGGCGCGAAGGCAATGCCATCGGTGGTCTCTCCGTGGGCGAACCAGCAGAAGAAATGTACGCCATGACTGAATTAGTGACTGAGATCCTCCCGAATGATAAACCCCGTTACCTCATGGGCGTTGGTACACCAGAAAATATTCTGGAATGCATTGCCAGGGGCATTGATATGTTCGACTGCGTCCTTCCCACCCGAAATGCGCGGCATGGGTTGATTTATACTTCAGAAGGCATTATTAATATCCGTAACAAAAAGTGGCAGACAGACTTCTCGCCCATTGACCCGAATGGCACGGCACACTCAAGTCAGACGCATTCAAGGGCGTATCTGCGACACCTTTTTATTTGCAACGAAATTTTGGGCATGCAGCTCGCCACTTTGCAAAATCTCAGCTTTTATCTCTGGCTCGTAGGAGAAGCACGCGTACACATCCTGGACGGTAGCTTTCTGACCTGGAAAAACGAAATGGTAAAAAAGGTAAGTCAGCGGATTTCGTAAGTTTCAATCCAGTGTCACAAGTTTTAATCGGAAAGAAAGTATCTAAGCAGCGTTTTTAAAAGTTAAAACCTCTTATCTATTAATCACCTTAACATTAATCGGGAAATACGTTAAACTCAGAAATCGTTGTGTTTCTATGGTGTAGCACGCCGATTAAGCAATAGATTTTGGAATTCAGAACCCCATTTTTGCAACTTTTCATCTGATTATTAAAATAAATTTAGGGTGGCTTGTTAAATTTTTTTCGCTCAACGCTAAAAAGTTCGAGAAAAACCTACCTTCGCCCACCCGACCTAACTCTAATTGGCATTTGCCACTACCTTCATTTGTCGTTTTACAACCAAACTTCAGGTCTGTCTTGATTATGAAAAAAACTACTCTACACATTATTACCCTGTGCTTCGTGATGTTCGCGGCAGTTTCACAAGCCCAAGACATCCACTTCTCACAGTTCTACCAAAGCCCGCTTAACCTTAATCCGGCTTTGACTGGCGTGATGAACTGTAACCACCGATTGGTAGCCAACTACCGAAATCAGTGGGCGTCTATCCTGAAAAATCGTGCCTATAACACCTACTCTGCATCTTATGATCAGAAATTACCTGTAGGCCGTTATGACTACTTCGGTGTAGGCGGTACACTTTGGGGCGACAAAGCTGGCAGCTCTGAGTTTGCCACCATCCAGGCTCGTCTTTCTGGATCTTATGCCAAGAAAATGGGCGGATACCGCCAAAAGGCACACTACCTCGTGTTTGGTGCTGACCTCGGCATAAGCAACCGCAGCATCAAGAGCTACAACCTTCAATGGCCAAGCCAACATGATGGCAATGGTGGCTTCGATCCTAACCTCGCAGGAGATGTTATCCAGGATCCAAGTTTCCTTTTCGCTGATGTCTCGGCAGGCGTATTGTGGTTCAGTGTATTAAACAAAGATGCCAATTTCTACTTTGGCGGTGCTTTCAGCCACTTGAACCGTGCTAACCAGTCGTTTGAGAACGCTAACATTCCGCTTTACAGCAAATTCACTTTCCACGCAGGTGGTGAGTTTATGGCAGGGCAGAAATTTGGCCTGAGCCCAGGCGTTGTTTCCTTCTTCCAGGGCCCATCCTGGCAGGTAAACGTAGGTAACTCGTTCAAATTCTTGCTCGGCAACAGCCGCCGCTACAACCAGGCTTTCCAGTTTGGTCTTTGGGCACGCCTTGCCAACAAGTTGAGTGACAAAAAATTGATGGATGCTCTTATTGTAAGTACACGCTTCGATTATGAGCAGTTCAACATCGGTTTTAGCTACGATATCAATACCTCGAGCTTGTTCACAGCAACCAATGGTAATGGTTCTTTCGAATTCTCGCTGATCTACAAGATTTGTGGTCCTGAACGTCGTGGCGTTTACTGCCCAAGTTTCTAAGAATATTTGACAATATCTAAGTGATTGTCAAATCTCCATATTAGTCCATATTGGGGCTGTTGGAAAAAAGATTCCCGGAGGCTTTGCCACACCGGGAATCTTTTTCATTTTTGCAACCCGCTATTTTCTTCATTGGGAGGCTTTTAATTCAAATAGTTTTGAGCTAAACTTCCTAACGTTCATTTTAAGAAACCGATTCTAACGTTATGTTTGGTAATTCAAAAGAAACTGAAGACTCCAGGAAACCCGTAACCACCTCGCCTACAGGCGCAATCAACGCGCTGGTGAAAGGAACCGTTATAGATGGTACCATTCGCTGTGACAACGATCTGCGGGTGGACGGCACTATCAAAGGAAATCTTAGCTGCCAAAGTAAGGTCATCATCGGGCCTACCGGGATTGTAGAGGGCGAAATCCGTTGCCAAAATGCTGTCATTGAAGGCCGCTTTAAAGGCAAATTATTCGTCACCGAACTCCTTAATGTACGAGAAAGTGCTGAGGTAGACGGGGAAATCATAACCAACAAACTCGTTGTTCAGAGTGGTGCCAAATTCAATGTAGCCTGTAAAATGGAACTGGGCGCCTCGAACAATGGTACTGTGAAACACTTTGATATCAAATCCGCTACAGATGCCACGAGTACCACAGCCAAAGTTGTCACCGCAGGAAAGGCGGAAGTCAGCAATTAAAGCTACTGCCCGGTATAGCGGCATGGCCATCCAATTATTTGGAGCTTGTCTGCTTGGTGCATACCTCGGACGATGGCTGGATGCGTGGATGGGATTAGAACGTCCTCTGTGGGCCGTATTTCTCACCATATTCTTTATGATCGCATCGCTTTATCTGATTTACAAACAATTACTGAACGACAAATAAAACCGAACCGTCCCAGCGCTTAAAGCCCGGGACGGTTTTTTCAAACCTATGAGCCCAAGATCTTTTTTTAAAAGCCTTTTTTTTGTCGCAGTAGGCGCGTCACTTGTTTTAGCTATACTCCATTTTTTTGCACCTCCGGCGGCAGAACACTGGAGGTTTTCAATCGGTTCAGTGCTACTTTTTTCCCTGGTGTGTACAGGACTTTTTTATGCAGGGACAAGCACTGCGCAAAGCAAAAATAAATTTGCCTTTACCAACCTTGTCTCGGTTTCCGTATTTGGAAAAATGGTAGTGGCTATGGCAGCTTTGTTTGTTTATCAGCAAGTGGCTATACCTACTAATCAATGGTTTGTAGGTATATTTTTGATGTGCTACGTGGTATTTACTGCATTTGAGGTTTGGTTTATGACTAAATTGGCTAAGACTTAGGGACGGTGCACGGTCCACCGTAAACCGTCCACCGTAAACCGTAAAAAATGAAACGGCCCAAAAAAGGCGAGTTCGCCCAATTTTACGAAGCTTATCTACAGGCGGTCCCCTCCCGGGGTACAGCCCAAAGCCTGTTGAAAAAAACCTTCAAAGAGGCGCAGCAATTGCTCGGTAACCTCCCCGAAGAGATGGGTGATCATGCCTATGAGTCGGGCAAATGGACCCTCAAACAAGTACTCATTCATGTCATTGATGCGGAACGCGTGTTCGCTTTTCGTGCTTTATGGGGTATCCGGGGCGACCGCGCCCCTTTGCCGGGATTCAATCAGAATTTCTGGATGGAGGAAGCAAGGGTAGACGAGCGCAGTATCAAAGATTTACTGAAAGAATGGAAAACGGTGCGGGAAAACACCCTTATACTTGCCGCACAATGTACCGAAGCACAATCTCAATTCCTGATCACGGCCAGCAATTGGAAAGTCTCCGTACGCGCACTTTTTTTTATCATCATCGGGCATCAGTTGCACCATATCAGGGTCCTTCGGGAGCGGTATTTATAATTTTTTGTCAGACTATTGCACATTTTGACATTAGTCATGATCTAGCAAATAATTAAGAAAACAAAGGTGGCACTCCAAAAGCTTCATAAATCAATCGTTGAAACTTTTTGCTGAGATAACTGGTTGGAAATGTTTAAAAAAGTCATGTGCCCAGTAATTAGATTTATGGAAAATTGCCGACTTTGCACTCAATTAAGAGATTAATCAACTTTTCCATGTTTGACGAACGGCTATTCGATTACCTCCACGACCAACTCCAAAACAACCCACTCGACCAGGCTTTTGGCCAAAAAATAGCCGGTGAATGGCGATATTTTTCCAGCGCCGAAATGGTCGCACTCGTCAATCGAACCAGTGTTGGCCTGCTCCGGCTCGGTCTGCAACCCGGCGATAAAGTCTCCACCGCCGTTTACCAAACCACCCCTGAATGGGTAGCACTTGACTACGCCATGCTCCAGATCGGGGTGATCAATGTGCCCATGTACCCCACCATTAGTTCCCGGGAGTATGTGTACATTTTAAATGAGTCAGAAGCGAAATACTGCATTGTTGGCGAAGGCGATCTGTTGAATAAAGTCCAGGCCGCAAAAGAAAACGTTCCAGGCTTGAAGGAGATTTTTACGTTTCATCAACAGCCAGGTGTTCGTTGTTGGACCGAATTATGGGGACCAGAAAATGGGGACCTTTCAGCAGTCGCACAAATAAAAAATAGTATAAAGCCGGATGATCTGGCCACCATCATCTATACTTCCGGTACCACGGGCAATCCAAAAGGGGTGATGCTTTCGCACCGCAATATCACTTTTAATGTAGAACAGGTTGGAAAACTCGTACCCATTGTCGCCAAGGATAGGGTGCTTAGTTTCCTCCCGGTCAGTCACGTGTACGAACGGGTGGCCGTGTATCTTTTTACAGCCACCGGTGCCAGCGTTTCATTCACAGGAACCGACAACCTGGGTGGTGAAACGGGCGATTTTCAGGCCATAAAACCGCATTTTTTCACTTGTGTGCCACGTTTGTTGGAAAAAGTATACGACAGGATCTACAACAAAGGGCTGGAGCTTACCGGGCCCAAACGCTGGCTTTTCTTCTGGGCCATGAACCTAGCCGAGGACTGGAATTTTGACAAAAAATATACGGGCTGGAAGGGTTTTCAATGGAAGATCGCCGACCGTCTCATTTTCTCCAAATGGCGGGCAGGACTCGGCGGGTGCGTGAAAGGCCTCAGTACGGGTGCAAGTGCATGTCCAATGCGTGTGTTGCGTACCTTCAATGCTGCCGGCATCCCGGTGCGGGAACTCTATGGACTAAGTGAGGTGGCACCAGGATTGACTGTAAACGGATTTGGCCCAAAGGAAGCCATGCTTGGTACAGTCGGTACAGCCATAGATGGGGTAGAACTGCGCATAGAAGAAGGCACAGATTACCGTCCCGGAGAAGGCGAAATTTTCGCCAAAACCCCTGGTCTAATGCTTGGTTACTATAAAAACCCGGAGCAAACCCTTGAGGTTATCCGGGAGATCAACGGTGAGCGCTGGTTTACCACCGGAGATGTCGGAACCTTTGTAACAGGTCTCGATGGACGCCGGTTTTTGAAAATTACCGATCGCAAAAAAGAACTTTTAAAAACCAGTGGTGGCAAATACGTAGCCCCGACTCCCATTGAATCCATACTCAAAGAACACCACCTGGTGGAGCAAGCCATGGTGGTTGGCGAGAACAGGAAGTTTGTCTCCGTGCTTATCATACCCTCCATGGAAGGTCTTCAGGACTGGTGCAAAAAACACGGGGTAACCTGGACAAGCCTGGAGCAAATGATTGAAAATCCGCAAGTGCTACATCGTTACGAAATGCTGTTGGAACGCGTAAATCCAAATTTTAGCCATGTGGATCAGCTCAAAAAATTTGCGCTCGTAGCATCCTCCTGGGATGCGATAAAAGCCGACGGTTCGGAGGCGGAACTCACCCCAACCTTGAAAATGAAGCGCCGGGTAATCCTTCAAAAATGCAGTAAGCAGATTGAGGAAATGTATCGTTGATGGACGATTTGACTTGAGACTTGATTTAGCAAGTGTATGATCTTCAATATTTTAGGGTGAAATTCATATCTAAAGTCAAGCTGTTCTTAACCTGGAGTACGATCAGTCCACTGCTCAATTGAAAAGCGAATCATAAGGATTTTGATCCTTTTTGGGCTGCTCTTTTCCCGGTTCAACAGGGAGTTCTGATATTTCAGTCTCCTGTTGAAAACTCCGTTTGGGCGTGCTTTCCAATTCTTCAAAGTCAACAAAACCTGTTTCCTCCTGTGGGTTTTCAGGTTCGCTAAATTGGCGGCGCAATTGCTCCATTTTGCGGTAGCCGATCGCTTTCAATAAAAGATAAAGCGAGAAAAATGGGAATACAAGTCCCGCAAATGCAAGGGATATCAGGGCGCTTAATGGGTTTGTTTCCAAGCTTTTTACCCAACTTTTTATCGTGTCAGGAAATACCCGCCAGTTGATGATAAGCGCAAGAACTAACAAAGCAGGAGCCGCCCAAAGCAGCAAATAATACAGCCCCTGTAAAAGGTAGTAGCCTCCTGCAAAGATAAGTACCGAGAAAATAAGGCAGCCCAAACCACCGCCGGGAAACTGGTTCATAGTACGGCCGCCCGTAGAATAATTATACATCATGGCTCAAAGGTGGGTCTCTCCCATGGTCAATATGATAGAAAATTCGTCGGAAGACACGGGCATTACCGACAAACGTGCGTTACGGACCAAAAGTAGTTGTTGCAGATCGGGGTTTGCCTTGATTTCCGCGAGGGTAACCGGGCGCACGAAAGGCTTAACTGGTTGTAGTTCTACACAGGACCAGTCACCAGATTCCGCCGTGGGGTCAGGATAATACTCCCGCGACACTTGGGCAACTGCTACGACCGAAAGACCAATATTGGAATGGTAAAAAAAGCAAAGGTCACCGACTTTCATGGCGCGCAGATTGTTGCGTGCCTGGTAGTTGCGCACACCATCCCAACGGCCGGTGCCTTCTGTTACGAGTTGGTCGTAGCTGTATACGTCGGGTTCAGATTTTACTAGCCAGTAGTTCATGTGTTGGTGATTGGTATAGAAAAAGCAGAGTGGTTTTGAACAACAAAAGATTTTAGTCAATGGAGAATCAGACATCTGCATCACTCAAATCATTCAAATCACTTTAATCAGAGTTTATATTGGTGATTGGTTGGTTGTTTTTTGATTTCACATTTTCATTCTGGGGTGGTAAAGGTAGATCGTCTCTTTGAGGTACTCGGTGTCGAGGTGGGTGTAAATCTCTGTGGTGGTGATACTCTCGTGTCCGAGCATGTCCTGCACCGCTTTAAGATCCGCGCCGCCTTCTACCAGATGCGTGGCAAAGGTGTGTCGGAAGGTGTGTGGGCTGATGTTCTTGACGATCCCTGCTTTTGCAGCGAATTCTTTGACCAGAAGAAAGACCATTACCCGACTCATCCGACCGCCGCGGCGATTGAGAAAAACGATGTTTTCTGCTTCTTTTTTGATGTTTTCCTGTAAACTTCGGACGTTTTCGAGGTAGATCTTTAAATACTTCACGGCTTCTGCGCCGATCGGTACCAGTCGTTCTTTGTTGTTTTTGCCCACTACTTTTAAGAAGTTGGCTTCGAGGAAAAGCTGCGTTAAGCGAAGGTTGACCAACTCGCTCACCCGCAGTCCGCAGGCGTATAGCATCTCCAGCATGGCGCGGTTGCGCTGGCCTTGCGGATCAGAAAGATCCATGGCATTCAGCAAAGCCTGTACTTCATGTACGCTCAGCACTTCCGGGATCTTACGCCGCATCCGTGGACTTTCAAGCAGTTCTGTCGGGTCATCATCAAGCATATCCTCCACCAGCAAATACTTGTAAAACGCCCGCAAACCCGAGATCATCCGGGCCTGGGTGCTGGCTTCAAGCCCCAATCGATTGGCCCATAGAATAAACTGCGTCAGGTCATCTGATTTAACCGCGAGTGGCGGCAGCACACGACCTTCCAATTCAAGCCATTGCAGGAATTTTCCCACATCATTGAGGTAAGCCTCGATGGTATGGTGGCTCATAGAACGCTCCAGAAGGAGGTAATCGCGGAAGGATCGTATGGCGGCTGGCCAGTTCATAGCGGCGAAGGTAAGCAGCCGCAACACTTTGCAATCGACCTGGGACTGGGCTACGGTGTTTTTACAACAAAAAATGAGTACGATACAGGACAAGGTACATCAAAACAGGAAGACAGCAGGGGTGGCGTGACCCTCGAGATAGGCTTCACGGCTTTCTTGTAATGTTCGGTAATTCTAAGACCGTAAAAGGGGCTTGGCGCAAGGTGCGCCAAGCCTTTTTTTGTGCAAAGCAGTTAAGCCCGCGTTAATCGTGCAGGCAATGCCCCAGGGTTTCTACTTTTGCAGACGTTTTAAGTGTTGCAGACCTCGCAGGCCTGCCTTACTTAAAATATCCCTTATCTATGAATCCACGCCGTATCAAACTTATTATCGGGCTTATGACACTGGCATTGGCTGGTATCATTTGCTTACAGATCTATTGGATCGGCTGGAACATCCGATTGAATGAGGAGCAGTTTGACAAAAACGTGTATGCTGCACTCAACCGTGTGGCGGGCAAACTCCAATACTATGAAGAAGTGCGGGTACTGGAAGCGCTCAATTCCTCCCGTGATCAGGGTAGCGAGGCTACCCGAAACATCCGACGGGCCGCACAACAGCTCGAGAACGGATTTTCAAAACGCCGACTAAGCGCACAACAACCGGACAGCCTGCCGAACCCGGGTGATGGCGGGCAAGGTTTTGAAAGCAACGTAACCCTGTGGGAATACATGAAAGTAAGCCAGTTGGTGTACTCAAAACCCCTGGCTGAACGGGTACCCCTGGATCTGCTGGCAAAATCTATACAGGAAGAAATTGAAAGCCGGGGCATTCGTTCCGCTTACCAATATGGCGTTTATTCCAAAGCCAGAGGTAGCTATGTCATTGTGAACGACCATTTCGTAGTAGAAGACAACGGCCCGCAAATTGCTCAGGGTGGTGCGCCCACCCTTTTCAACTCGCCGTACAAAGTATCGCTTTTTACCCAGGACATCGAATCGCCGGGCGACCTGTCCCTTTATTTTCCCAACCGGACCAGTATCGTGCTGGGTTCTGCACTGGGCATGCTCTCCCTCTCGATCGTCTTCACCGGCATCGTGCTCTTTTGTTTTTGGTATACGATCAAAGTGATCTACCGCCAAAAACAACTTTCAGAGATGAAAACAGATTTCATCAACAACATGACGCACGAGTTCAAAACCCCCATTGCAACCATCTCGCTCGCTGCCGACAGCATCGGAAGTCCCATGATCCTGGGCAATCCCGACAAGATCAAACGCTTCGTGGACATCATCCGACAAGAAAACCGCCGCATGAACAGCCAGGTTGAACGGGTGTTGCAAATGGCTCTGATCGACAAAAAAGATTTTGAACTGAGCCTCAGCGACCTGAATCTTCATGAGGTGATCGAACAAGCGGTCAGCAATTTTAGCCTCCAGGTGGAACGGCGCGAAGGGATACTCCGAACGGATCTGCAAGCTACAAATCCCGTCATTGAAGGCGACTCTACCCACATTGCCAGCGTGATCCATAACCTCCTGGACAACGCCAACAAATACAGCCCTGATAAGCCTGATATTACCATAAGTACACGTACGGTACCCATGGGTGTGGAAATCACCGTGACCGACAAAGGAATGGGCATCGACAAAGAGGTGCGAAAACACATTTTCGATAAATTCTACCGAGAACACACTGGCAATGTGCACGATGTAAAAGGCTTTGGACTCGGCCTTAGTTACGTGAAAGCAATAATGACCGCACACAAAGGGCTGGTGGATGTGCAAAGCGAGCCGGGAAAGGGGAGTAGTTTTGTGCTTACTTTTCCTGGTTGATTGTCATTAGTCATTAGAGTCATTGGGGTCATTGCTCTAATGACCCCAATGACTCTAATGACCTAAATGACCAATGACTCTATTGACCTAAATGACTAATGACCTAAATGACTCTAATGACCTAAATGACTCTATTGACCCCAATGACTCTAATGACCTAAATGACCAATGACTCTAATGACCTAAATGACCAATGACTCTAATGACCTAAATGACTCTATTGACCCCAATGACTCTATTGACCTAAATGACCAATGCCAAACCCTCCACAACTCTTCTCCCGAACCTTCGGCGCCGGTTCGCCGGTGCTCATTCTGCACGGCCTTTTTGGTTTTTCAGACAACTGGCAAACCATTGCCAAAGGCCTGGCTGAAACGCATCTGGTAGTCACGCCTGACCTCCGCAACCATGGTCGGTCGCCACACCTACCCACGCATACTTACCCCGAAATGGCGGAAGATCTGCGCGTTTTCATGGAAGAAAAATGGATGTTTCAGGCAGCAGTGATCGGCCATAGCATGGGTGGCAAAGTAGCCATGCAACTTGCGCTGACTTACACGGATATGGTGGAAAAACTGGTGGTCGTAGACATGGAGCCCGGCCAGGCCGACGACAATCATTCCGGCATTATTCGGGCACTATTGGGCTTAGATCTGTCAAAAATGACCGCGCGAAGTGAGGCCGAAGCCTATCTGGCCGATCGGATCCCGGACTTTGGAACCAGACAGTTTTTACTAAAAAATATCACCCGGGAAGACGATGGAAGCTTCAGCTGGAAAATGAACCTGCCGGTGCTTTGGGAACATTTCAACGATATCCTGGCACCCGTGACAGGAGAGCCTTTTGAAAAACCCACGCTTTTTGTGCGCGGCAGCCGCTCGGATTATGTGAAAGACAGCGAGTGGGAAAAGACAAAAATGTTATTTCCGAATGCTGAACTGGTCACCATTGAAGGCGCCGGGCATTGGGTGCATGCGGATAAGCCTAAGGAGCTTTTGGAGGTGTTGAGGGGATTTTTGAAAGATTAGAAAACAGTAAAACAGGAGAACAGGAAAACAGGAGAACCGGAAAATTAAGAAGCGTTTGATTACAAAAAAGGGGCAATTTTAGCATGCTTCGGATCAAACGCTTACCTTTCTTTTAACCACTTTCCTACAGCAATTTGTTTCCCATTCATATTTAATTCGTAAAAATATAAACCATTGGCCAATATTGCGGTATTAACATCAAGTTCCAGTATTTTTAAGGGTACCTCCATTTGAAGCACGGTTGCTCCAGTAGAAGAATACATTCTAAGTAACCCTATTTGAGGCAGGCCATCTCCGGGCATACTCAAGATCACTTCATCTGCTCCTGGATTGGGCTGCATTTTTATATGAATAAAATCATCCGTAATGCCCTTCCATATTGTATCACAGGGCCCGCCATCTTCTTCATATAGTCTGAAATATGGCAAATTTGGCAACGTATTGCTGTTGTATACAGGTAGTTTTATCCCGTGCTGCACCACCTTACAGGCCAAACCTGCTGAATCAGGATACTCTATATAATGCAAATAACGAGAGGGTACATTTGGCACACAAAGGTATATCCGATTGTCTGGCGCCAATTGCGGTGTAAAAAAGCGCACTGGTCGGCCATCTTCCTCATGAAAACCATCATAGGAAGCCACGACCGTTTCCGTTGCGAAAACATTGGTAGCCTTAAGGTCGTATTGAAAAATAGTGTCCCAATTGGAAACATAAAGGTAGCGGGAGTTGGGAGAGACCGCCACTCCGCCTGGCCCATTGTCTTTCAACTCATACGATTGAAAATTGGAGAGTGTTCCGCTGCATCGGTCGAAATTGTATAGGTAGATGCTGGAGTGAGAATTCGTAATTGTATTACCCCACCAACTATACCGGATGTACCATTTGCCATCAGGCGAAAAAACGGCATGATCCCAGCCATTGGGTATTTTTTCACCGATGGTTTGAGAATCATAGACTTTTACTCCATTCCTTGTTACCAACAACTTATAATACTTATCGCTATCATTTTTTAAAAGGGTAACCCACCAATCCCTACCATTGGCATGTCGTGCAGCCGTCATGCCATGAAAATTCACAGTATCACTAAAAATTGGGCTTTCTCTAATAACTACTTGCCCTGTTTCCATTGCATCTTTAAAACTAAATTTATAAAAAAATACTGGCAAAAGTCCACCAATAAGTCCCCCCGCCGCATTATTATAGTATTTTATTTTTCCACTTATCAAAACAAATTCCTGATTACCGATTGGTAGTAATATTGTACTTTGAGTACCTACAAACCCAAATGGATAATCTTCTGAATTTTGTACATCATTTCCATTTTCAATTATCTCAAAGTTTTTATTATAAATATTTACGCCATTAGTAAAACATATTAATCTACCTGTTGAATCGGAAAGGCTACTACTTACAAAATTGAATCCTGGTCTTTTATCAATATACTCAATTAAAGCTGGTGTTCTGTTGAAGTTAATATTGACTGTTGCAAAAACACTGTCATTATAATTTACATCACCTAAAATCCAATTATAATCTTCCTTTTGGGCAGGCAATATTAATGGAAGCAAAAAGCAAGGAATTAAGGTTATTATATTAAACATAATCTTGTTAATTATGAAATATGAAAAACCAGTATCCGGGATATCCCGGATACTGGCGAGTTTGAAAACTCAGTAGAGTTACTTAAATACAGAGAATTTTTGAACGGAAGAACAAATGGCTTGAATTGGCGAAAATTGGGGGTGCGACTCTAAGTCGCACCCCCAATAATCAATTAAGCCGCTCCCAAATCCCGGCAATCCCCTGCCCTCCGCCCACACAGGCCGTTACCAAACCATATTTCTGATTGCTGCGGCGCATCTCATTGAGGATCTGTACACTGAGTTTGGCACCGGTACATCCAAGTGGGTGGCCCAGCGCTACGGCGCCGCCATTTACATTTACGATATCAGGATTCAGTCCGGCTTCTTTGATCACCGCGAGCGCCTGGGCTGCAAAAGCTTCGTTGAGTTCGATGGCTTGAATGTCGCCGAGTTTCAAACCCGCTTGTTTAAGTGCTTTGGGAATGGCGGCACAAGGACCAATGCCCATGTAGATGGGCTCTACACCCGCTACGGAACAGGCGGCTAAACGTGCAATCGGTTGTAGTCCGAGCGTTTTGACCATTTCTTCTGACATGACAAGCACAAAGGCTGCGCCGTCGGAGGTCTGTGAGGAGTTGCCCGCTGTCACTACACCGCCTTGCGCAAAGGCCGGGCGGAGTTTTGCAAGTCCTTCGGCAGTGGTGTCGCGGCGAACACCCTCGTCGGTGTCTACCGTGTTCACGCGCTCCTTGCGTTTGTCGTTTTCTACCCAGACTTCGGGGACCTGCACCGGCACGATCTCCGACTTGAATTTACCACCGTCAATGGCAGCAGCAGCTTTTTGATGGCTGCGTACGCTGAATTCATCGGCGGCTTCGCGGCTGATATCCCATTTTTTTGAAACGGCTTCTGCGGTCAGGCCCATTCCCACGAGGTAATCAGGCGTATCTTTGGCGATGTTATAGTTCGGAGCAAGTTTGTAGCCCGTCATCGGGATAAGCGACATACTTTCGGCGCCACCTGCCACATAGATCTGCCCCATTCCGGCGCGGATCTTGGCTACCGCGATGCTGATCGTTTCAAGGCCGGATGCACAGTAGCGATTTACGGTCATACCGGGCACTTCTATACCAAGCGCACGGTTGGAGATAAGTCGCCCGATCTGGAGGCCTTGTTCGCCTTCAGGATTTGCACAGCCCACGATACAGTCGTCTACCAATTTTGGATCGAGCTGCGGCACGGTGGAGAGGAGATGTTTGATCACATCCACGGCCAGGTCGTCAGGACGATAACCTTTGAACCCGCCTTTACCGGCTTTGCCGATGGCGGAACGGAAACCTGCTACGATATATGCTTCTTGCATGTTGGAAGAATTTTAAACGCCGGGGGGTGATTTTGAAAACACTAAGGAACCTCAGGGCATTAAGTTTTTACTTTCGCATCAAAAGTACACTGTTCGGTAATTTTCCTTTTGAAACCTTTTGAACACAACACTTTGGGTTTATAGATGTTCTTGGCAAGGTTTATATGATTTTGGTAAACTTCCGATCCTTCAGATTATTTTTGCCAGTAAAATATTGAAATATGAATGCTTCAACGATTCGCGGAAACTTTGTGACACTCTTGGCACATGTGGAAGATGTTTCTGTCTTGAAAAAAATGTTTGAAAACTGCATTGAAATTCTACAAAAAAGTGATCCTCTGGCAGCCCAATTCTCACGGGAATTGATTGATGATCTCGACGAGGCTATCTCACATAGCGACGACGAAGCATCAGCTATTTCAAACGACGAAGCATTCAAAATATTCCGCCAATGGGCAAGCGAATAACCTGGCAGCCGAAGCCAATTCGTCAAATGCGAACACTCGAACAGTTAATAAACCCTTTTACCCCAAAACGATGAAGCACCTATCCTATCTCAAAAAATTTTTCTGGAAATACCGCTGGCGGATTTTGCTGGGCGTCATTTTCGTGTTGCTCAAAAACTATTTTGCGGTCTGGCAACCCAGGGTCATCGGCGATGCGCTGAATACCGTCGTGCGTGAAGTAGCGGTGTATAAGGCTAAGGGCGGCATTACGGCACATCCCGAAGCGATGGGAGAGCTGGGCGGCCAGATCGCCTGGTTTGGCGCTGCCGTTATTGCTTTGGCCTTATTGATGGGGGTGGCGATGTTTTTTATGCGTCAAACGATCATTGTCGTCAGCCGACTGATCGAATACGATATGCGCAAGGAAATATTTGCGCACTATCGGTCGCTCGACCTGGCTTTTTACAAACGGAATGCTACCGGCGATCTGATGTCGCGTATCTCGGAGGATGTCTCGAAGGTACGGATGTTCCTCGGCCCGACCATTTTGTATGGCCTGGATCTGCTCTTTCTGTTTGTGCTCGCTATTTCCTCCATGTTGCGGGTGAGTGTTGAACTGACCTTGTGGTCCTTGTTACCCCTGCCGTTTCTGAGTATTTCCATTTATTGGGTCAGCACCCTGATCAACCGCCGAAGCGAAAAAATTCAACAGCAACTCGCAACGCTGACCAGTACCACCCAGGAGGTATACAGTGGCATCCGGGTGGTAAAAAGTTATGTACAGGAAAAGGCGATGGGTAGCTGGTTTTCCGCGCAAAGCGAAGAATACCGCAAAAAATCGCTGGAACTGATCCGTATCGATGCCTTTTTCTTTCCCCTCATGGCCTTGCTCATTGGCGCCAGCACCATCATCACGGTGTATGTCGGGGGCTTGCAGGTGGTGGCAGGAAAGATCAATCCGGGCAACATTGCAGAGTTCGTCATCTACATCAATATGCTTACCTGGCCGGTGACGGCCATTGGCTGGATCGCATCCCTGACACAACAGGCGGCAGCCTCCCAAAAAAGGATCAATGAGTTTTTAAATACGCAGCCTACGATCACGAACCCGGTCGCCACGGATCCCTTGCAGGCAAATGATACAAATTCCCCAGCCACCAGCCTGCAGGGCCATATTCAATTCCAGAACGTCTCCTTTAGTTACCCGGATACAGGCATCAAAGCCTTGGAAAACGTTTCTTTTGAGTTGTTGCCAAGTCAAAAAATGGCCATCGTAGGTCGGACGGGAAGCGGAAAAACGACCATTGCCGATCTGCTCGTACGCATGTATGACGTAGATGAGGGCAGGATCTTAATAGACGGCAAAGACATTCGCGAACACGATCTGGCGCATTTGCGTCAGCGTATTGGCTACGTTCCGCAAGATGTTTTTCTGTTTTCAGACACTGTTTTAGGAAATATTGCCTTCGGTAAAGATGGCATCAGCCGCGAAGCTGCGGAATATTTTGCTAAAAGCGCTTCCGTACACGAGGAGATCATCGGCCTTCCGGAAGGCTATGAAACCATGGTAGGTGAACGCGGGGTGACACTCTCCGGCGGACAAAAACAACGCGTGAGCATCGCCCGGGCCTTCGCCAAAGACCCAGATGTGGTGTTGCTCGACGACTGCCTTTCTGCGGTGGATACCAATACCGAGAGTCGTATTCTGGGTTACCTTTCCGGGGCCCTATCAGACAAAACGGCCATCATTATCACCCATCGTATTTATCAAATGCTACAGTTTGACAAGATCATTGTACTGGATGAACACCGGGTGTCAGAAGAAGGCACGCACGATGAATTGTTGGCCCGGGGCGGATATTATGCGGAAATGTACGAGCGGCAATTGGTGGGAGAAGATGCGGAAGGGATGTCCTGATTAATTGCCAATTACATGATTTGTGATTTTAGATCGGGGACTATTTCCTGGAATTTCGCGCTGCTCCTAAATATATTAAATTATATAATGTGCTGATCTAAATCAACGACGATTTTTTTAAACACAATAGGCATATAGGACACATAGTTCTTGAAAATCAAGACTCTATGTGCTCTATTTGCCTATTGTATTTAATCCGTCCTTCTCCTTAAATCAATTAAACGCATTAATGTCAGGAGTGGCGCATCTTCTAACGTAATATTACTTCTTCTTGTCCTTCTTTGCCTTCTCCTCTTGCACCCGCTGTTGCTCTTTCATCGCCTGATCGAGTCTTGCGCGGAAGCCGCTGGTTTTCTTAGGCTTTGATTTATTGATCTCCAACTGCGCCTTTATTTTTTCCTTGTCGATCAGGAATTCCTTGGTCAAAAGCGTCTGGCCGATGTTCAGGATATTACTGAAACAAAGGTAGAGTGTAAGACCTGAAGCGAAGTTGTTGAAGAAGAACATGAAGAACACCGGCATGGTGTACTGCATGTATTTCATCACCTTCATCTGATCGTTGTTCTGCATCTGGCTCGCATCCATTTGCTTCATCGAATACCAGGTGTACCAGAGGGTCGTGACCACCCAGATCAGCGTGAACAAGCTGATGTGTGCGCCTGCTCCAAACGGCAGGTCGAAAGGCAGGTGCATGATGCTGTCATAGCTTGACAAGTCCGTTGCCCAAAGGAAACTCTGTTGTCGGAATTCAATACTCGCCGGAAAGAATCGGTATAGTGCAAACCAGATCGGCATTTGCAGGAATATGGGCAAACAGCCGCCAAGCGGATTCACGCCATACTCACTATACATTTTCATAGTTTCAACACTCATGGCCTGCTGATCGTCGCCAAGTTTCTTTTTCAGATCTTCCAGGCGTGGCTTGAGCGCGGCCATTTTGGATTGGCTGAGCACCATTCTATAGGTGAGTGGGTACACGATCAGTTTCACAAGCAAGGTAAGCAACAGGATAACGATGCCCTGATTGCCTATAAATCCTGCAAGTAAATTCATCATCGGGTGAATGAGCCAACGGTTGATGGCTCCAAAAACGCTTGCACCAAAGGGAATAATGTCTTGAAGCGCAACCCCAAAGTCCTGTAAACGTTTGAATTCGTTTGGACCTGAGTAAATTGCCATATTAGCCGAACCATTTTGGAGCGGCACAACAGCAGTCGTTTTTAATATTTTGAGATTAGAGTCTGTGTTGCCGAGCACCCTTATCTCACCCGTAAAGTCGTGGAATGAAAATCCCTGGGCTACGATACTGGTATTAAAAAACTGATTCGAGTGAGAGAACCATTCTACGGGCTTTTCGCCCAGGCTTTTGGTATCGTCCTTGCGACAATCGCAATAGTCCGTCTTATTCGAAGATTTGAAATAGATCGAAGACATAGTGCGCTCGTAGGTCTGATTGCGCTCCAGTTTATCGAGATGGTTTTCCCAATAAAAGCGCAATTCCTGCTGCGTCAGCACATTTTCCAGACCATTGGTTGCTATCCGATAATCGAGACGATAATTGTCGGGCGAAAGCGTGTAGTTTTGCTCGAGGTATCGGCCGTTGCCTGCATCTGCGCGAAAAGTCAGGATATTACCGTTTAAGCTGGGGGTAAAATAGAGTTCGCTGGTGAGTACCTTTCCGGTAGCAGTGCCACCAACAGGCAGCTCAAACTCGAAGCGATTTTGATCATCCTCGAGCAGGTACAGGTCGCTTTTTACGTCCATCCCCGATGTATCGGAGAGTACCTTTTGAAATTTTTTGAGGAAAACGTTTTTGATCCGGCCACCTTTGCTGGTGAATGTGATGCGAACAAGATCGTTTTCCAATTCAACGAATTGCTCCTGTCCGGTGGCTGCAGGTGCAAATGCACCGAATTTTGCAGTCGTCAGCGCATTTTTATCTGTATCAGAAATGGACACAGGCGATTGTGCGGGGGCACTAACTACGGGTACAGCCGTTTGGTTTTGAGGCTGTTGATTTGCTGAAGTGGCCGCTGTAGTTTGTTCAGCCTGTAACTGTTCGGGAGTTTTCTTGGGCGGGGCGGAATATTGCATCCACAAGAACAACAACAAGAATATCAGGCCCATGCCGATATAGGTACTCAGTTGACTCTGTTTTTCTTCCATTATTATTAATGAGTGAATTGGTGAGTGAGTGAATGAGTGAGTGAGTGAGTGAGTGAGTGAGGAAAAATTTATGGCTTAAAGGGACTCATTTGGAGAGTTTTCAGAAAACTGAGTCAATCAAATCTTTTGAATTCAATGATTCTGTTGTTAAAATCGATTTCGATACCTAAACCTCGTAGGTTTAATATCAATCACTTCGAGATTGTTCAGAAATCTGTGCCAAGCTTTGACACAGATTTCTGAACACTCCCGTGCACGTTCACTCACTCACTCATTAACTCACTCACTCACTCATTTCAAAAAGCCCGCAAAAGTATGTCAAATCCCACCGCAATAATAACAAAGCTGGAAGATTGCCCCGATTGGCTCGACCGAATGCTGGCAATAGCCTACTGGAAAGCTGAATATTACCTTGAATTGCAGGATTTGAAGGGTGACTGTAATATCCTATTCCAGTTTGAGGTCTGGTCGGAGGCGTTGGAACTGTACTTGAAAAAGTGGGACATCCAAACTTTTGCCATTATTACCGCTTTCAACCCGGAATCAGCGTTGCTGCTCTTGGCAGAAAATCTGCGTCGGCATGCCGCCTTGCGCGAAAGCCTCGCTCCTCATTGCCGAATGCTCCTGAATTCCACCGGCCAAAACGCTGATGGCAGTTGGCAGGAGCAGGGTTTTTGGGCCCTGGATATTGATCTGGCGAAAGCTGCGGAAATCGGAACTGAATTCGGGCAATCGGCCATTGTCTGTTGGAAACGGAATGAACCAGTGGAATTATGGTGGCTGAGTACAAAGCCTGTCAGCTAATGTAGCCGGTTCAAATGCTGAATATTTTGCTCTATATAGCGCAAGTATAATTTTTTCGAATTTTTCAATGCCCCCATTTTCTACATTTGTCCGCAAAAAACAATCAGCCGTTGTCATGAAAAAACATTTTCAGTTGCTTACCAAAGCCAATTCCCCCATTAAATATTCACTTGCTACAGCGAAAGTAGCCGCCTTCTGCCTGCTATTTCATTTCCAGGGGATTACTCAAACTACACTGCCGGAAGTAGATATTCCCATCACTTCTCACAACTACTTTGAGATCTGCCAGCAGCTTGACGAATATTTTGCTCATGGTTACGATGCTGAAAAGGAAGAGGCTGATTGCTGGGACAATCCGCTCGTGAAGTACAAACGCTGGAAATGGTGGTGGCGCGACCGTGTGCAGGCAGATGGCTCTTTCCCGGATCTTCGTGCTCAATGGTTAGAATACCAGAAACATTTTGTCGCTGCCGCCCAAAGCCGCGACGAAAAACCCCTTTGGAAAAACGAAGGCCCCACTAAAAATCCCAACGGTGGATACTGGGGCATGGGCAGCACCCGGCATGTGGCCTTTCACCCCACTGACCCACTCACGTTCTTCCTCGGAACACCTGATGGAGGCCTTTGGAAAACCACCGACGGAGCTGTAAACTGGACCGCCATGGGCGATGGATTGCCCTACCTCCCGGTCAGCGTGATACTAATCAACCCAGAGCATCCTGATACAATGTATATCTCCCTGGGCGATAAAGGCGGCTGGTGGAACTGGAATCTTGGGGTGTACAGAAGTACGGATGGTGGCAGCACCTGGGCTCCCACAGGGCTGGATTGGGCACTTTCTGATGAAAATGTGATCTACAACATGGTGATGGCACCACATAACCCTCAGGTGATTTTTGTCGCTTCCAACAAGGGAATTCGCCGTACAGTAGATGGTGGCGAAACTTGGACGGTACTTCGTACCGGTGAATACACCGACATCGAATTCCGGCCCAATGATGATTCTACCCTGTATGCTGCAAACAACGACTATTGGGGTTTGAGCCAGGTGGTAAAAAGTACAGATGGAGGCGAAACCTGGATACAAGTGTCTGATTTTCAAACCACGAACAACGATCTTCGGTTATCCGTCAGCCCCCTGATGGTCGATTGGCTCGGGGTTCACTTTTCAAATGGAAAACGGTTTTTACTCTCCAAAGACGGCGGACTTACTTATACTGACAATGCTGCTCCGGAGGACGATTGGGGTGTGTTCAGCTTTTCAGCGACCGACTCAAACATCGTCTATCTCGCTGGCGTATCGGTGAGCCGTTCGAGCGATCAGGGTACTACCTGGGAAAAAATCACGCATTGGTACAATGACGGCGAACATCCTGAAGTCCACGCAGATGCACATGATTTTATCCACAATCCACAAAACCCAAACGAACTCTGGTACTGCAATGACGGCGGCTTGTATCGCTACGATGAAAGCACTCAAACCTGGACAGATCTTTCCGATGGTCTTACGATTGCGCAATTCTACCGAATCGCAGTAAGCGAAGCCGGCACGCTCAAAATTGCTGCGGGTTCGCAGGACAACGGCGGCTGGCTCCGTTCTTTTGGCAGCTGGAAGCATACCAACGGTGGCGATGCTATGTGTCAGATCATTGACCCCACCAATGGTAGCATTATGTTTACGGAATACTACGGAGGCAACGACATTTACCGCTCTACCAATGGCTTTCTTACGAATGTGAACATCGCCGACAACATCCCCGGACAACCTTCCGGAGACTGGGTCACCCCTTTTATCCTGAACACTCAGAATCCGAAAACTTTTATCGTTGCATTTGAAGATGTGTTCCGCTCCTATGACCGTGGCGACACTTTTCAAAAGATCAGCGATAACCTGACGGGGGGAGTTGACAATGACCTCCGTGACATAGCCATGTCGCAAAGTGACACCAATTTTATTGTCACCTGCCGCGCCAATCGGGTGTATAAAACCGTCAATGGTGGCCTAAACTGGACAAGCAGGCTGGTGCCCGGCACTGAAGACATCACCCGTATCGCCATCCACCCCAGCAACAACCAGCGGATGTGGGTGACCAAAGGCGGCTATGGAGCTGGCAAAAAAGTATACGCCACAACCAATGGCTGGATATCAGCCACAAATGTCTCGGGCACCTTACCCAATGTGCCAGCCAACTGCATCCTGTACGATTCCACGACCAATTACCTGATCCTTGGCACCGACATTGGCGTCTTTTACACTGACGCCGACCAGATTGACTGGAAACCTTACGGTATCGGGATACCTGCCGTTTATGTCCTGGATCTAAAAATACGCCAGGCTACCCGCAAATTGTACGCAGGCACGCATGGTCGCGGCGTTTATTCCGTAGACCTCCAAACGTTAGTCGGAACAAATGATCCCACGTTGGCAATGCTGGAGGCGCACGTTTATCCAAACCCTTCCAGCAGTGTGCTGCTATTCAAATCTGTGTCAGAACAGGTTTTTGACGGAAAGATCGAGCTGTTTGATGCAATGGGCCGGCGGGTATTGACCAAAAATGTAGCCCGTCAGCCTTTAGGCGAAGTTATACTGGACGTGGCTGCGGTGTCCAGGGGGCTTTATTTTTTGCAGGCTGTGAATCGGGAAGGACAAACGATGTTGCGGGAGAAGGTTGTGATTACGAATTGATTTTATCCTTTTTATGCCATACACATTTCAGATACTGACCCAAAAATCCGAAATGCTGCCCCATTGCCCGCTTATCCAGCAACTCAGTCCTGGCGTGACAGCGGAACGGTACGCCTATTTGCTCGACGATATGTTGGCGCATGGCTATCGGATGGTGGCGGCATTTGAGGCAGACACCTGTGTGGGTATTTCAGGCATCTGGGTGGCTACGAAGATCTACAGTGGCCGTTACCTTGAAATGGATAATGTAGTGGTAGCCGATACGCACCGCTCGAAGGGGATCGGCCAATTAATGACCAATTTTGTAACGGAACTTGCCCTTGCCGAAGGCTGCGAATTGATCATGCTGGATGCCTATCTGGAGAATGTAAAAGCGCATGCGTTTTATGAACGGGCGGGTTTTGTAAAAAAAGGATATCACTTTTTGAAAAGGTTGTAGGAACTATTTAGCCGCTCTGCGACTTTAAATGAGATATCCCAAATTTTGAAATTGACCTCGTAGAGGTTAAACATTGGTAGATATTTTGTTAGGAGAGAGCACAAGGACCTCGTAGAGGTCTAACATAAACATTTTCGCGGATTAGATTTACCAATGTTAGACCTCTACGAGGTCCATTAAAAATCCCAATTCCATTTTCTACCAATATTAAGCCTCTCCGAGGCTAAGGACTCACAAAATTCGGGGTGATTTATGTTTAGCCGCAGAGCGGCTTTACATCGGTAGGACCACCAATCCCGAAGGCCAGTCCACCCCGCTCGCTTCTTCTTCGCTGACTTTCCAAAGGGCGGCCTTAAAACGCAACAGCATAGCTTCGGTCTCACTTTGGCGAATGGCAATTTCAATCAGGCCGCGGTCTTCAAAGCTTTGACGGACCACTTCAAGTTCAAGTTTTTTTACGGCATTCATCACATCAGGCATGAGCGCATAGTCAAAATCCAGCGTAAAAATGTCCTTGACGAGGCACTCAATCACCTCGGCATTACGGAGTGCTTCGGCAGCAGCTTCCCGGTAAGCATTGATCAGCCCTGAGGTGCCGAGCAGGGTTCCGCCAAAGTAGCGTACCACTACCACCACAACATAGGTCAGCGAAAAGGAGTCAATTTGTCCCAGGATCGGTCGCCCGGCGGTGCCGCTGGGTTCGCCATCATCATTGGACCGAAAACGACTTCCGTCTGGCTCAAAGCGCCAGGCAAAGCATTGGTGGCGGGCTTTAAAATGTTCTTTGCGGAGGCCTTCCAGATAATCCGCAGCCTCGGCTTCATTGCGCACAGGCCAGGCAAAAGCGATGAATTTACTTCCCCGGTCTTTGAATTCGCCTGTACTCGGTGCTGCGATACTACGGTAGGAGTCTATCATAGATCCTTACTTGCAAAATTGCTGAATAAGTCCCCTTGCTGGCGCATAGCCACCCATAGCCGCCTGTTGCCAATCTGCACACGCCCCGGCAAGGTCACCCATAGAACGCCGTGCCATTCCCCGATTGCACTTGAAATTGGGGGCATCAGGCTTCATTTGAATCGCCTTGTCAAAGGATACAAGGGCTTCTATAAATTTACCCATACTCGCATAAGCATTGCCCTTGTTGTTTACGGCCTCCACATAATCGGGAGCCAATCCCAATGCGGCGTCATAACAAGCAATTGCATCCTGCATTTTACCCATGGCTGCCAGGGTATTCCCTTTCCTGAAATGGTATTCCGGGTCAGGCTTGATCTTGAGTGCGAGATCGTAGGCGGCCAGTGCGCGGTCATTCTGCCCGGCGCCGGCATAGGCCAAGCCGAGGCTTGACTGTACCTTATCTTTAGGCTCTGTTGATTTCATTTGGGAAAATTTTTCAATATCAACGATCGCTTTCGGGAAATCGCCTTTGATCAGCCATACCTGTCCCCGGGCATACCAAGAATCTGAGAAGTTCGGATTCAGTTCCATGGCCCGCCCAAACATCTTTACAGCATCATCGTACCGTTTCATTTTGTTGAAAGCCACCGCAAGATTGAAGTTTGCGTCAAAATAGGCCGGATCAACTTTAATAGCCTGTTCGTAGGCATTAGACGATTTTTCATAGTCTTCCAGTTCATCGTAGGCAAGCCCCAGGTTTGACCAGGACAAGGGGTCGTTAGGGTTTCTGGCAGTCGCGTTTTCCCAGAGGGAAATGCTGGATTTCCAGGTCGAATTTTGCAGCAAAGTCAGGACAGCACACACCCCCACAAAGCCCGCTGTGAAGTAAGGCAACAGGCTTTTCAAGCCTGATTTAACACGACCTGTTTCGATATCTGAATAAATTTTGGCCAGAATAAAAAACAATCCGAGGTAAGGGATATAAGTGAATCGGTCAGACATGAACGCTTTGCCAGCGCCTTTGAATTGCAGTACAAAAACGATATTAACCAGGAAGAATAAGACGCCAAACGCTATGGTTTTGCCATGCTTTACAGTGCCCCATACCCACCAGCCAATAGCAGCCAGTGCCAGTGGGGAGGCATAATACAGCGCAGGCATGCTACCTGATTTAGGGTACGGATAATAGGCGGATAGCCCGAGTGGGACTGGCACTTTATAGAGGTAATTCCAGAGGGATGAGGTGGCAAAAAAGATACGTTCCACCGTGGAATAACCGGTATCTTTAAATCCTTCCGCTTCGTTTAGAAAATGAATGCCCACCAGACCGAATACCAGAGAGAAGGCAAAAAAAGGCAGCTTTTCCAGCCAGACCTTCATGCTTTTTAGCTCTCGTCCAGCCAGCCAGTCCATCGCCAGCATTGAAAGTGGTAACGAAACCGCTTGTATCTTAGCGAAAAGTGAGAGCAATCCAAGAATCAACGTGAATGCATAAAATTTACTTTTTTGCTCGGTGACGTATTTCCAGTAGGTCAACAATGCAGCAATATAAAACAGACCATACAGCACGTCTTTTCGCTCCGTAATCCAGGCCACACTTTCTGAACGCATGGGGTGTACGCCAAAAAGCGCGGTGCCCAGTGCGAGCCCCCAGCCACGTACACCGAGTGCGCGGAAAAAGAAAAATGCCAATGCCGTGGTGGCCACATGAAGCAGCACATTGTCGAAGTGATACAGAAAGGGCTGAAAGTTCTCGACCACCATCTGGCCAGGCTTCACAATGGTATCAAAGCTATGCTCAACACAAAAGGTCAGTACCACGAGCGGGGAGTAGTTACCATGCGTATGGCCGCTAAAGATCTGTCCAAGATCCATGCTACCGAGCGGATTTACCATGGGGTTGAGCCAGAGATAGCCATGGTCGTCCCAGTTAACAAAACCAGAACCAAAGGTACTGGCGAAGACCGCGAATGTCAGGACCAGACAGCACGCGAGTAAAAGCTTCTCCGAAACAAAGGCTGAGGTATTTGTGTTGGCTGTATTAATTCCGGAAGATTTGAAATCAGACATCACAGGAGCTGCCTGGATCTTTCTATTTTTCTTGGACATGGCCGATACTAAGTTTTCGTTCGGACAAAGTAAATACGAATTCGTTTGATGGGCAATAGTTTTTGAGGTATGCCACCGTAATAAGTTTTGTGTTAGCGGAAATGAAATTGCCGAAAAGACGTTATCCGGGGTATTCTGCCGAAAAGGCGTTGGAATTGAGGTGGGGGGGTGGTAACTTTGCACAGTAATTTGATTTTAAACCTATGGACGAACAAACTTTTCTCCTGCAATTCAAGAGCCTACCTACCAATTTACAACAAGAGGTACAGGATTTCATTGGCTACTTGTTCCAAAAATACACGCTCGAAAAAAAGCCAGAACTCACAAAACCTCTGCGCAAAGCCGGGACTATGCCCGGCCTGATTGTGCAGATGGCGGATGATTTTAATGAGCCTTTGGAAGAGGAGTTTATAGATTACATGATGCCATGAGTTATCTGATGGACACACACACTGCTATGGTTTTTGGAGAAAAATCCAAACCTGCCTGAGCGGGTTAGCGCTATTATTGAAAACCCTCGGCATCAAGTGGCTGTTCATATTGCCTCCTTTTGGGAGATCTCGATCAAAATCAATATTGGTAAGTTGACATTAAGATACCCATTAGAAGATATTTTGAAGCAAACTAAGCAACTGAAAATCAATATTTTACCTGTTAAGGAGTCTGCATTGTTGTTATTACAAAACTTGCCGCATCATCATAAGGATCCTTTTGACAGACTCTTGATTGCTGAGACACTTGCTTCAAAACGTACGATTTTGAGTATTGATCCACATTTTGAGTCCTACGGTGTTTCGTGTGTTTGGTAAGGTGTAAAAATCACAACTGATATGACTGTTACCATCGAAATACTAAACGATACCGCTTTAGGTTTTCTAAAAAATCTGGAGCAGTTGCAGGTGATCCGAATGATCAAACCTGAGTCTAAAAAATTGACGAAGAAGAAAAAATTTGTAGCCACCAGTATTGATACAAGAGGATTCAAGTTTAATCGTGACGAAGCCAATGAACGATAGAATATTCATTGCCACTAATTATACCGTTGAGTTTAAGGTTGGAATTGACGGAGGCGGCGTAGTTCATTTGGCTAACCGCTCGGCGGAATAATATGTACACCATGTGGGGAAGAATGGATGGACGATACGACCACAAAAAATTAGAGGCGATTGCTGCTCGCGCAAAAGCGCAGAACACACAGATAGAGTTGATGGCGATGGCTTTGAGGAAAAATTTCTGCCGATGTTGGCGTCCTCGCCAGCATTTACGGTGGAGTGAGTAGCCGAGATTGCAACCAGAACAAAAAATCATAGTAGCCCCCAACACATACACACACAACATTTCAATGAGATCACTCCTTCACACAACCCTAATCACCCTCCTCACGCTTTTTCTGGCGTGCACGCCCAAAACCGGCAACAAAATTACCTCCACCCCCAACCCGCCCGGCGAGCCCGCCAAATGGGATTCCTTGGGCAAACCGGTCACGGGTGAAGACGATGAACCCGTAGAATACAACGCACTCGATGAAGTGACCATCGAGCCAAAAGCCGAGGAGAACCTTGACTCGTTAGTGCCCTACAATGCTTCCCATACGTTTGAAGTAGACCTCATCCACACGAAGATCGAGATCTCTTTCGACTGGGCAAAAAAACATGCCAACGGAAAGGCTACGCTCACGATGCGCCCATGGTTCTACACAACCGATAAGGTGACTTTGGACGCTAAAAACTTTGATATTATTTCTGTTACGCTTGATGGAAAGACAGAAGAGTTGAAACGTGAATATAACAATGAACAGCTGACCATCCACCTCAATAAAACCTATACGCGCACCGAAGAATTTAAAGTCGCCATCACCTATACCGCTAAACCCGATGAGCGAGAATCTTTCGGTGGATCAGCAGCCATCACCAGCGACAAAGGCTTGTACTTCATCAACGCAGATGGCGCCGACAAAGATAAACCCAAACAGATCTGGACCCAGGGTGAAACAGAAAGCAACTCGTACTGGATGCCTACCGTAGACAAGCCCAACGAACGTTGCACCGAGGAGATGTACATTACCGTAGAAGACAAGTACAAAACCCTTTCCAATGGATTGTTGCTTTCATCCAAAAAGAACACGGACGGCACCCGCACGGACTATTGGAAAATGGACAAGCCCATAGCGCCTTACCTGTTTATGATGGCAATCGGCGAATTCGCAGTGGTACATGATAAGTGGCGCGGTATCGATGTGGACTACTATGTAGAGCCTAAATTTGAATCTTCCGCCCGTGAAATTTATCCTTACACCACGGAAATGCTGGAGTTTTTGTCCAACAAGCTTGATTACCCATACCCCTGGTCTAAATTCTCACAGATCGTTGTGCGCGACTACGTTAGCGGCGCAATGGAAAACACCACGGCAGTACTTTTTGGGGAATTCATGCAAAAAAACAAACGGGAATTACTGGACGACCATCTGACAAACGAAAAGGTAGTCATCCACGAAATGTTCCACCAATGGTTCGGTGATCTGGTAACTACCGAGAGCTGGGCCAACCTCACCCTCAACGAAGGCTTTGCCAATTACTCTGAATACCTCTGGCTTGAACATAAATATGGTCGCGATGCCGCAGACGAGCACCTGATGACCGAACAGCAGGGCTATTTTTACGCTGCAAGTGAAGGCGGTCACCCCCTTATTAATTTCGGCTATAGTAGCCGCGAAGATATGTTTGACGCCCACTCCTATAACAAAGGGGGGTGTATCCTGCACATGCTCCGCCAACAGCTCGGGGACGATGCGTTTTTTACCGCCCTCAATCGTTACCTCAAAAAGAATGAATATACCGATGTAGAAAGCCATGAACTTCGCATTGCCTTTGAAGATGTGACGGGACAAGACCTCAACTGGTTCTGGAATCAATGGCATTTTGGCACAGGCCACCCGATTCTCGACATCGAATACGGTTGGGATGCTGACACGAAAAAAGCCAGTGTAACGGTGACCCAAAGCCAGGAAGGTCCAAAAGTTACGCACGTTTTTGAACTTCCGCTCGCAGTAGATCTTTATGATGTGTCGGGCAAATCGCGCCGCGAAAACATACACGTCACCAAACGCAGCCAAACCTTTACGTTCGACTGTGACAGCAAACCAGCACTGATCAATTTTGACGCAACCAAAACCTTGCTTGCCCAAAAAACAGATCACCATAACGCGCAGGAATGGGCCTTTATGTACCGAAACGCCCCGCTTTACGCGGATCGCGTTGAAGCGATTCAAGGGTTAGAGGCGGAGCAATCATCTGCTACACTCACGGAGGCTGTTTTAATAGAGGCACTTTCCGACAAATTTCATGGTATCCGTCTAAATGCGCTGATGGCGGACGGAATGGGCAGGTTTAACACCCTTCCCATCATCGCTAAACTGGCAGAATCAGATCCAGAGCCTGCCGTTCGTGCCCAGGCCATCAAACTACTCGGACTCAGCGGCGATAAGCAGTACATTCCAATAATTAAGCAGAATATGGAAAATGAGCAGCCATACAGCGTAGTAGGTGCAGCCTTTTCTTCCCTGCAAAAACTGGATCCTGTCGCAGCAATTGAGGCATCCAAATTGTTGCAAAATGACGATTCAGAAGCGTTCACACCTGTTCTTACTGAATTGTATGCAGCGCAACCGGAACGCAGTAATCTTGCGTTTTTTGAACAGAAACTAGACAAGGTTGATGGTTACAGTGCTTTCCCGTTCTTTGATAATTATCAGAAATTCCTGATCGGGCTCGGCGATTTGGCGCTTTTGGATACAAGTGTTCAAAAATTTAAATCCATCTCGCTCAACCTCCAGACCAGTGAGTGGCGGCGATTTGGCGCTACCAAAGCAATTGCCGACCTACGCAACGAATTCCGCAAAAAAGGCAATACAGCCAAAGTGACCGAGCTTGAGGCTATTATTACAGAGATCAAAGCGAACGAGACAGATCCTACTTTGAAAACGTATTACGATATGTTTTGAGTCTGCTTAGCAGTGACACTTTTTGAAAAAAGTGTCACTGCTTTTTGCTTTTAGCTGTAGTTTGGCGGACGAAAATCAACGCATCAATTTCAAATCGTTATGGATTCACTTGACACTTTGCAACCTAAAAAAACCTTGTCGCAACATGCGATGACCGTTGCCCTTCTGATGACTGGGGTGGGCATTTTGGTCAATCTTGTTTTCTACATTACCGAGCTGGACATAGAGGCGCTCACAAATCCTGCAGTGAGCTGGCTAAACCGGCTATTGTTGATCGGTTCATCCTATTATTTTATTCATGCCGCCCTTAAAAGCCATCGGGACGAGGATTTGGGTGGATATGTCAGTGTGGGTCAGGGGATTGGTATGGGGACTCTGGCCGGACTTGTTTCCGGGGTATTGAGCGCCATCTGGTTTTTTATCTTTACAACATTCATCGCTACGGATATGTTGGATAAGATCAAGGAGGTGACCGTCCAGCAGATGCAGGAGAAAGGTGGTCAATCGGCAGAGCAGGTAGAAAAAGCGATGGAAATGATGTCCTTCTTTTTCAATCCGGTCTTCTTTGCGATGGTAATTGTACTCTCCAGTATCTTTTTCGGGTTTTTATGCGGCCTCGTTGCTGGCCTGGCATTGAAAAAAGACAAGCCATATATGTAAGTCACGGATGTGCAGTTACCTTCGCATCAGATAAGAAACGCCTTGCCTTCTGGCAGGGCGTTTTTGTGATTATTTAAGCGTTCACATTTTTTTGCATACACATGACCCCTGGCATACGCAATGGATTTTTGGGTGGAGTAGTAGTGATCTTTTATTTTGCACTACTCTCTGTCGCCAAACAAGATTTCTTCTTAAGTCCCCTGTTTCAATGGGGGAGTTTGGGTTTTTATTTGTTTTTTATGGCCCGGGCCTCCATGGAGGATTGTGCTATCAACGGCACAGCACGTGATTTTCGAGAGGTAATTCGTACGCCATTCGTTACTTTTCTACTCATCAATCTCTGCTATTGGCTTTTTTATTACGGATTACACCTTTTTGACCCCAGCCTGTTACAAGCAGAATTGAAGCTTGAATTGGATACGCTCAAAAGCCAATTGACTGCTGGCCTTGGTGACCCGGAGCAAGCCAATAAATTTCGGGAGCGTATACAAGCTCTGGAGAAAGAGCTCCTGGCACCTAAACCCCAGCCACTCGGCCCCGTTATGATGCGAATGTGCGTTGGCGCGGTGGGTGGTTTTGGTCTTGCCGTAGGGGTGGCTGCTTTGGTCAGAAGGAGAAAATGACTCCAATGACCCCCAATGACCAAATAACCCAAATGACGTATTAAGCACCATGACCAAACTTTCAACTTCCAGAAGGGTAGCCGTTGTACGCAAATGGCTTGGCATTCTGAGTATCTCCAGGCTGCTACGCTGGGCACTGATCCTTTCATTGGCCTGGTGGGTGTATGACAACTGGCACGAAGACCTGCCTTCAGCCGACTATATCGAGAGATACGCATTCCCGGATTCAAAATTCATGCAAGTAGATGGCATGGTAATCCATTATCGCATGAGTGGCAAGGGCGATCCCATCTTACTGCTCCATGATGCGCAAAGTTCATTGTACACCTGGGCAAGATGGACGAAGATACTCATTGATAAACAACAGGTTGTAAGTGTGGACCTGCCTGGGTTTGGCTTGAGTTCGCCGCACCCCCAGGGAAGTTACAGCGCATTCATGTACGCGAGTTTTCTCGACAGTTTTTTGCAAAAATTAAACCTGAAAAAAGTATCAATTGCTGGTTGCGGGCTTGGGGCTCAAATTGCCTGGCAATTTGCAGCAGAGTCGCCTCAACGGGTAGAAAAACTGATCCTACTCGATGCACCCGGGTTTGAAGCCAAAAGCAATTCTTTGATCGATTGGCTGGCCAGTACCCCGGTGATCAATCGATCTCTCTGGAAAGTAACCCCAAAGGCTTTTGTTCGCCTCGCGCTCATAGATGTATGGGCCGATGATGCGCTGGTGACCGACTCCCTGGTGCAACGACACTTCGACTTTTCGCTGCTTCCAGGCCATCGCAAAGCATTCACGGACCGGGCTTCTGTGCGCGACAACCGTCCTCCGATCGACCTCATCGAGCGCATTTCTGCGCCTACTTTCATTCTCTGGGGTGCGGAAGACACGCGGATCTCCCCCGAGCATGCCTACGATTTCCATAAGCGCATTCGCGGGTCTGTTTTAAAGATCTATCGCAACACCGGGCATTGGCCCCAGGAGGAAAATCCGGAACAAACGGGGCAAGATGTTCAGGCCTTTCTGGAGGGTAGGTT
This sequence comes from Lewinellaceae bacterium, assembly GCA_947476195.1. Lineage (GTDB taxonomy): Bacteria > Bacteroidota > Bacteroidia > Chitinophagales > Saprospiraceae > M3007. Next base: position 82,919 of record CANJPT010000003.1, read on the forward strand.
TTGAGCCTGATAATGATCTAATGACTCCCAATGACCTAATGACCCCCAATGACCTAATGACCCCCAATGACCTAAAGACTCCCAATGACCTAATGACCCCCAATGACCCTAAAAACTCTAACGCCCATATGGAATTAGTCAAAGTCGATACATTTTCACATAAGCTTTCTACCTTTGCCAATCCGCAATTTTTTGCGGGATAGACCTGATCATAATCCCTTAGTTTTTTTGAGGTAATGAAAGTATCGTTGAATTGGCTTCGAGATTTTCTCGACATACATATATCACCCGTTGAAATCGCCGACATACTGACATCGCTGGGCTTGGAAGTGGAAGGATGGGATACCGTGAAGCCTTCACCTGTCGACTTAGATAAAGTGCTGACAGGCAGGGTTTTGACTTGCGAACGCATCCCGGATACCGACCACCTTTCGGCCACCACAGTAGATGTTGGGGATGGGGTTCTGCGCTCTGTTGTCTGCGGTGCACCCAACGTTGCTGCAGGGCAAATGGTCTTTCTGGCTGTCCCCGGCGCAAACGTTTTCAGTAAAGATGGCAGTCTGTTCACGATCGGAGAACGAAAGGTCAAGGGAGTTCCTTCGCAGGGTATGATATGCGCCGAAGATGAACTTGGCCTGGGTCACGACCATGCAGGAATCATTGTTTTGCCCTCAGATACACCGCTCGGCCGAAGTGCCGCAGATTATTTCCAGAAAGAAACAGATACAGTCATCGAAGTGGGCCTCACGCCTAATCGGGCAGATGCGACGAACCACCTCGGGGTGGCAAATGATTTGGCGGCCTACCTTCGGGTACATAAAAATGAAACCTTGTCAGTCCGCATGCCAATTGGCACGGCACTGTTCAATCCTAAGGCTCCATTTCCGGTTTCGATTGAAAATACAGAAGCCTGTCCACGCTACACAGGAATCGTTATCCAAAATGTAAAAGTACAGGAAAGCCCGGAATGGCTTAAAAACCGATTGCTCGCAGTGGGCCAACGACCAATCAATAATGTAGTCGATGTGACCAACTTCGTCCGCATCGAACTTGGCCAACCGCTCCATGCTTTCGATCTCGAAAAAATACAAGGCGGCAATATTCTGGTCAAAACCCTGCCTGCAGGAACTGTTTTCAAAACCCTGGATGAAGTGGAACGAAAGCTTTTCGCGGAGGACCTGATGATCTGCGACGGCGATTCAAATCCCATGTGTATCGCCGGGGTGTTTGGTGGCGTAACGAGCGGAGTATCAGATAAAACTACCGCAATATTTCTTGAAAGTGCGTTTTTTAACCCCAAATGGATTCGCCGTTCCATGCTGCGCCACAACCTCCGTACCGAGGCCGCTTGGTCTTTCGAAAAAGGAGTTGATCCAAACGGCACCGAACGAGCGCTTGAACGAGCCGTTGCATTGATCCAGGAATTAGCCGGAGGCGAAATCGCATCTGGTTTGGTGGATTATTACCCAAATCCGGTTGCACCTGCCCGTATCGCTTGTGAATATGCCTTCATCAATGGGCTTATTGGCGAAGACCTCTCTAAAGAATGGATCAGAAAAATTCTTTCGGCACTTGAAATTGGCATTGAAGGCGAAACAAATACGGGCTTTATAGCCGTTATTCCTACCAATAAACCAGAAGTAACCCGGCAGGCTGATGTCGTGGAAGAGATCCTGCGCGTACATGGGCTGGATGCCGTGCCGATCCCGAAGCAGATCAGAAGCAGCATTGAAATTCAGGCAAGGCCGAACCCTGATACGGTACGCAACCTGGCAGCTGATTTCCTTGCTTCCAATGGATTCAATGAGTGTATGTGTCTTTCGCTGTCTAACTCCGCCTATTACCTGGGAGATGCAGCGGCTTTGCCGCTTGAGAAAGAACAGATCGTATTCATTCACAATTCAGCCAATCAAGGGCTGGACTGTTTGCGCCCAAGTATGCTATTCAGCGGATTAGAAACGATTCAGCGCAATCAAAACCGCCAACAGGCTGATCTGCGATTGTTTGAATTTGGAAAGGTGTACGCCCGTGCAGCAGAAAAGATGGAAGAGACTCACCGTCTGAGTATCTTTTTGACGGGCGCACATGCAGCAGAAAGCTGGCAACCTGCAGCGAAGAAATCGGTTGATTTTTTCACCCTAAAAACTTACGTGACGAATCTATTGACACGCCTGGGCGTGAGCGGATTCCAAGAGACGACCTTGAATGATGCGCCCTTTCAATATGCATTGAGACTTCACCGTGGACCGCAGGAACTGGTTACGCTTGGAGCTGTTGCGCCTTCATTTTTAAAAAAAATGGACCTCAAAAATCCTGTGTTTTTTGCCGATTTTAATTTTGAAAACGTGCTGAAAGCATCTGGAAGCAATAAAGTCCAGTTCGCAGAACTCAACAGATTCCCAACCGTTCGCAGGGACCTCGCGCTGGTCATTGACCAGTCGGTGGGCTTTGGTGATATTCGTCAATTGGCGGCTAAAACGGCCAAGAAAATGCTGAAGGAAATGAACCTGTTCGATGTATTCGAGGACGAAACCAAACTGGGTACGGGCAAAAAATCATATGCCGTCAGTTTTGTTTTTGAAGACCTTGAAAAGACCTTACAGGATAAAGACATTGACGCACTGATGGGCCAGCTTATCGGAGCGTTTGAAGGGAAACTCGGAGCTCTGGTCCGAAAATAATTTTTGAATTTTTAATCCCAGAAATGGGTGAAAAATATTGCTAACTGAATTTCACAATTAAACAATCATGGATATAACTGGTATCATCATAGGGTTGGTCATAGGGGGCGTTGCCGCATACCTTATCGCCAGCCTGGCCGCAAAAAAAGGCGGCAACAAAGCTGTCGAGGAAGCCAACGCACAAGCTGACCTCATCATTCGGGAATCACGTCTTTCAGCCAAACGGGTAGAGGATGAGGCTGCTATGAAAGCACAGAAGATTGTTGGCACTGCCGAGGCTGACAACGAGCGTATCAAACAACAAAAAATTCAGGAAGCCAAAGAACGCTACGCTCAAATGCGTCTGGAAATAGAGGAAGAGAAGACCAAAAGACAATTGGAACTCAAAGACCTGGAGATGGATATCGCCTCCCAGCAAAAGGATTTGAAGATCGAGAATGACGCATTCGAAGCCCGACTTAAAGAACTGGAGAATAAAAAAGGAGAAATTGAAGTTCGCGAATCGGAAATAGTAACCCTACGCGAAAATCTGGACAAGCAACTCAAAATCGTCCAAAAGAAAAAAGAAGAACTAGACACCGCCAACGAAGAGCGCATCAAGGCTTTGGAAACCATCGCCAAACTCAGCCAGCAGGACGCCAAGGATCAACTTCTTGAACAAGTTCGTGCCAAGAGTGAGAGCGAAGCACAGACCATCGTACGGGATGCTGTTACACAGGCTAAGCTCAATGCCAGTAAAGAGGCCAAAAAGATCGTTATTCAGACGATCCAACGTATGGCCGCAGAGTTCACGATCGAGAATACGGTCTCGGTTTTCAACCTGGAGAACGACGAAATGAAAGGCCAGATTATTGGCCGAGAAGGTCGTAACATCCGTGCCCTTGAAGCAGCTACCGGAGTAGAGGTAATTGTAGACGATACCCCGGAGGCCATCGTGCTTTCCTCTTTTGACCCTGTGCGCCGCGAAATCGCCCGTCTGTCGCTCCAACGCCTCGTAGCAGATGGCCGGATCCACCCTCAGCGCATCGAGGAAGTGGTGGCTAAAGTAACCAAACAACTGGAAGAGCAGATCGTCGAGATCGGCGAACGTACCGTGATCGAACTCGGTATTCATGGCCTGAATGCTGCCTTGGTTCGTATGGTGGGCCGGATGCGTTTCCGTTCTTCTTATGGCCAGAATCTACTGAAGCACAGCATTGAGACCGCCGAGCTTTGCGCGATCATGGCCGCCGAACTAGGAATGAATCCGAAGCAGATCAAAATGGCCAAACGCGCCGGTCTGCTCCATGACATCGGTAAAGTGGCTGAAGAGGAGACTGAACTCAGCCACGCACTGGTAGGTATGAAATTGTGCGAGCAACATGGCGAGCACCCGGTCATCGTAAATGCGGTAGGAGCTCACCACGATGAGATCGAGATGAATAATATTCTTTCGCCCATCATTCAGGCTTGTGATGCCATCTCCGGCGCGCGTCCTGGCGCACGGCGCGAGATCCTGGAAAACTACCTCAAGCGTATCGGTGAGCTCGAAGAAATCGCCCGCAGCTACGAGGGCGTTTCCAATGCCTTTGCCATGCAGGCAGGCCGCGAACTCCGCGTGATCGTGGAAGCTGATAAGGTGACGGATCAATATGCTGACGACCTGTCATTCCTTATTTCGCAGAAAATTCAGGATGAAATGCAGTACCCTGGTCAGATCCGGGTTACGGTGATCCGGGAGAAGCGGGCGGTGGCGTTTGCGAGATAGATTTGTATCAAACAAATGGGCCACGGATGACACGGATTGGACACGGATTTTATGCTTATTTAGCTTAAATCCGTGTCATCCGTGGCCCATCTTGACTCAAAGTCACCCGGTGAATAAACCCCGAACCCCTTTATCGCAAACCACGGTATCTCGGATTGTCTTTTTGGTATATTAAGCGCTGGTTCTCCATCAAAAATCGCAAACCCCTATTAAATAAGCGGCAACACAGTCAACCAACTCTCGAATTTCGCAAAATCATTTTCGTTGTGGGTCAAAATGTTTTGAATCCCATTCGCTTGCAGAGTCGCAGCAATGTTGAAATCAAAAACATCTTTTCATGTAGTCCGCAATGGCAGAAGCGTTGCCCAATTTTGTAAAATCTGTGGGTCATCAAACAGCACTACAAAGTCGCGTTGGAAGCGGGCGATATTGCGCAATACGGCATCTGTACTACCCTTTAAATCCAATTTGTGGTAAACTGCATTACGAAGTGTAGCAGCAGCGTATTCACGGATGACTTGGCTACTGATTATCATCTCATTGTTAAGAGAAGTAAGTTCGTTTATGCGAGCTAGTGCTTGTTCACCAAATATAGATGAGGGGTCATTGGCGTAAAAAAGAATATTCGTATCAACGAAAACGCGGTCATCAGATACGGTTCTCATACAGTTCAGCGCGGTCAATGATGATGTTCACAGGAATGGGGATACGTTCCATATCTGCTAAAAGGGTCTTTTTAGGAGCATTTTTGCCGCTTTTTTTTGCTTCTTCAACAACGTTTCGATGAAAAGCCGAAGCTCCTCCAAAGATTGGAGGTCCAGATCCTGCACCTGATGCGTAAGTTGTAAATTGAGAAACATAGCACTACTTATTTAAGCTGCTGCAAATTTAATGATATTGACCGAAACCTCCAAAACCCTTAATCCACCAGATCCACCTTCTTGCCCTTCCCTATTCCCAGTTTCTCCATCCCCCGGTCAAACATCCAGTATACCACCGGCACCACGATTAGCGATAAGAACATCGAAGAGTTCAAACCGCCGATGATGGCCCAGGCCAGGCCGTTTTTCCAGTCAGAACCGGAGCCCTGTGCGAAAGCAATGGGCATCAGACCGATCACCATCGCAATATTCGTCATCAAAACGGGCCGGAAACGCAGTTTTGTGGCTTGCAAAAGGGCCTCCTTAAGACCCACGCCTTGTTCTCGTAGTTGATTGGCAAAGTCAACTACCAGAATAGCGTTTTTACCCACCAGACCGATGAGCATAAGCATGCCGAGGCCTGTGAATACGGTGAGGTTCTCGCTCGCCAGGGCCAGGGCCAGGAAAGCTCCGATCACAGAAAGCGGGATGGATACCAACACGACCAATGGATAGATCCAGTTGTCGTATAACGCGACCATAATGAGATAAACGAATACCATGGAGGCCCAGAGCGCAAAGCCAAGCGTGCCGATGCCTTGCTGCTGGCGTTTGTAGTCGCCGCCATACTTGATCTGGGTACCAGGTGGCAAGTGTATCCCTTCGATACGTTTGATAATTTCACGGGTCACGGTGCCATTGGGTCGACCGATCACCTGAGAAGTGAGCATTAATGAGGGGCTTCGGTCGCGGCGTTCGAGGCGGGTGGGGGCTGTGCCCTGGCGCACATCGGCGAACTGTTTAAGATACACCGTACTGCCCAATGGGTTTACAAAAGAAAGGTTCTTGATGTCCTCTACGCTTCGACGGTCGAATGCGTCCAGCGCTATCCGGATCGGATACTCAAAATCGCCGTCGCGATATTTTGCGTCAGTATTGCCGCTAAAAGCAGTTTGCAACGTAAGGCCGACTTGTGCCATGGCAAGGCCACAATCGGCCATACGCTGACGGTTCACTTCCACCTTTACTTCAGGATTGCCCCCTTCTACCGTGGATGCAATTTCAACACAGCCTGGCACGAGGACCATTTCTGCTTTGACTTTTTCAGCAAGTACCAACAAACTGTCCAGACTCGGCCCATTGAGCTGAACCTCGATGGGCGAAAAGGAAAGACCGAGAATATCAATCGGACTGGTTTTAATGCGGGCACCGGCGATGATCTCCTCCAGTTTTACTTTCGTTTTTCGGGCAAAAACAGGCGTGAGTTCCTTTCGAATTCCGCCATAAGGACTTAGAAAAACCTGGATTTCGGCAATATTTGGCGAACTCAGGCCAAAGGACTTATTGTTTGATCCTACTGTAGTGAATGTGCGTACTACTTCTGGCTGCGTGCGCAACCAGTCTTCGACGCGCTTCGTAATCGCATCCGTTTGGGTCAGGGAAGCATCTTGTGGCAATGCAATCTCCAACAAGAACTCTCCCCGTTCGCCCGCTTCCATGAAGGCATTTCCGATCAAACCAGAAGTGACCAGAAGGAACGAACTAAAGAATAGCCCCATGGCAGAGAGGAGTGTGATGACTTTGGTACGGCGGTTTTTCAAGGCCAGGGTCAACAAGCGCACAAATCCATCTGAAACCCATTCCAAAAATTGTTCAAACTTCAAAATGATACGTCCTGAGAAGTTCTTTCCCTCAAAATGATGGAGTTTTCCAAATCTCGAGGTGAGCCAGGGTACGAGGGTGAACGACACCAGCAGCGACATTAAGGTGGAGGTCAAAACCGTCATGCAAAACTGTCGCAACAGATTGGGCACCAGGCCTGCGGTAAACACAATGGGCAAGAATATGACCACATCCACAAGCGTAATACTCAGGGCTGTAAAGCCGATCTCCATCCTGCCGTCGTAACTAGCTTGTACCTTGTTTTTGCCCATCTCGAAATGCCGGTAGATGTTCTCAATCACCACAATAGCATCGTCCACAAGGATGCCAATGGCGAGCGAAAGTCCAAGCAACGACATTAGATTAAGCGAGTATCCCAATAAATTCATCATCACAAACGTGCTGACGATGGAGGTAGGGATAGAGATCAATACAATGGCGGCATTGCGCAGGCTGTGTAAAAAAAGCAGCATGACCAGTCCTACCAAAAGCACGGCTATGAGCAGATCTTCAATAACGGCATTGGTAGCTTTTTTGGTGAACGTGCTGCTGTTGGCTACCACTTCAAAGCGCATACCCTCAGCAGCATATACACCTTGTAGCATAGCGATCTTTTCCAGTACAAGTTTCGACATTTCCACTGCGTTGGCATCGCCTTGTTTGCGAATACTGATGCCTACGGAGGGTTGTCCATCTGTCCGGCAAATGATTTCAGCATCTCGGGTGCCATCCTGGATTTCAGCAATGTCTTTTAAAAAAATGGATGAACCAAAACGACTTTTACCAACCACGAGGTTGCGTATGTCATCGATGCCCAGGAATTTACCGGCGAGACGAATCCGCAGTTGGCCTTGCTCTCCGGTTACTTTTCCGGTTGGAAAATCAAGGTTGGCAGTCTGCACGGCCTGAGATACCTGAATCAGCGACAGGCCATATTGTTCAAGTCGGGCGGAGGAAATATTGATTTTGATTTCGCGCTCCTCGCCGCCGAGGATGCTCACCTGAGCCACGCCTTTTACCTGCGATATTTCCGGAACAACCCTGTTTTTAATAACATCATAAAAAGCTGCGCCGGTGAGATTGCCGGCTACACCAATCTTTAAAACAGGCAGCTCATCGAGCGCGAACTTATTGATGACAGGGGTACGAACCTCCTTGGGCAAAGATGCCTGTAGCTGGTTGATCTTCCGTTGCAACTCCTGCACGGCCTTGTCCAGATCCACCGTTTGTTCAAATTCCACAGCAACAAACGAGGAGCTTTCCTGGGAGCCGATCTGCACCTGATCAATGCCCTCCAGAGAAGAAATAGCATCCTCTATTGGTTTACTCACAGCATTTTCCACCTCCGAAGGCGATGCGCCAGGATAAATGGTAATGATGGTAACTACCGGTGCGCTGAATTTAGGTACCAATTCTATGGGCAAGCGCATATAACTGGCAATGCCCATGAAAGCCAACACGGCGAAAGCCACGATGACAAGGGATGGGCGACGGATGGAAAGTGCGGTAATATTCACAGTGCAAAGGTAGCAGGGCGTGCAAACTTACCACTACTCTAAATCATACTCCCCTAATATCAGCCCATCTTTTTCACTCAATTCAAGCAGAATCTGCTTTTCTCCAAAAGCAAATAGCAGTGCATCGTTATGATAAAGCCCTTTTTCATGGCGCGAGAGTCGAATTTCCTCCAAGGTAAGGCCCACAACGTCCCGCCAAAGTGGCTGAATATTGGCTATAATTCGTTGGATAAGTGCTTCACTGTGGAGCGCTTGAAGCTTTAAAGCTGTTTCTACCAAGGATTCGGGGGTAATCAGCCTAATGGAATCCGTATCCTCACCGCTCGAAAGGAGAAGTGTTTCACCGTTTTCAAACTGCAATTCAAGCGCATAGAGAAACGACGATCTAGCACTGGTGCGCCATAGATAATAGTTTGCAGTTTCAAGTCTCTGCCCTTCGCAGATTTGAAAAGCCTCTACTTCGGATTGTCTAAAACAATCGGCAGGGGTGGGATCTTGAGCGTTGGGAGTTCCTTCCATATTTAGATAGCCTGATTTTACGGGCACAAACATCGGGAAGTTTTGTGGCCCGGCGGTGTACCTTTCGGGCTTTGAATATTTTTAGACAGGATAAACAGGATAGACAGGATATGTCGGCTTCGCCGACTCCGTAGCCTAGATGATTTTTGCAGATAATTCTTAACCGGCATATTAAATCAGGGGTCGAAGCAAGTCGGCGAAGCCGACTCCATCCTGTTTATCCTGTAAATCCTGTCAAAAAATATATCGCATAGAGTACAAGAAAAGATGTGTACATACCATAGGTTTTAATTTTACTTATTGCCCATTAACCTAAATGACAAAAAATTGTTTGCACTACTGCTATGATATTTCCGACCACACAATTCCTAACGACCTTCCGAACCGCCTTTAATTCCGGCCAATTGCTCAAGTGTACCTTGGGCAAACCCACCGCTGAAGCACCTGAAGGTTTGAAAAACGTATACCTACGACCGGTGGAGTTGAAAAAAGGATTACATGTAGCATTTAATTTTCGCTACCAAACCCGGGATGAGGTCAAGAATTTTAGCCTGGATGAGGCCGTAGACCAATTGAAAAAAATGCTGGGTGTGGCGTTTTTGAATGGGGATATTCTGACCCCGGAACGTGATTTTTTTCTTCAATTTAACAAAAAAGGCGAAGCTCTATTTGTAGAAAAAAAGCCTTCTCAAAAAACACCTTTGGAGGTCCAGACTACCCACAATCGTTCTAAATCCAGATTACTCGACCCTTCTGCGCTATGGCTTCATTTGCTCGGCATTACCAATGCCAAAGGCGAAGTGCTGGCTGCGCATCAGGATAAATGGCGACAGATCAACAAATATCTCGAAACGATCGAAAGCCTGCTGCGTGATCAACCCTTGCCAAACGGGGCTAAGATAGCTGATATGGGTTCTGGTAAGGGCTACCTGACATTTGCATTGTACGATTTTTTAGAAAATAATCTGAGCCTTGCACCGCAGATCACGGGCATAGAACTCCGACCGGCACTCGTTGATTTTTGCAATAAAACAGCGGAACAAGTTGGTTTTCAAAATCTTAACTTTATAGCCCAGGATATTGCCACCTACCACCCAGACCGATTGGACATGCTCATCGCGCTACATGCCTGCGATACTGCGACCGATCTTGCACTGGCAGTCGGAATCCGTGAAAAGGCACGGATTATCGTAGTTGCACCTTGTTGCCACAAACAAATTCGCCGGGAAATGAAGGCTAAAAATGAGCTTGCGCCGCTGCTACAACACGGTATTCTGGAGGAACGTCAGGCCGAGATAGTGACCGATGGCATCCGGGCTTTACTGCTGGAAGCAAATGGATATCATACCAAAGTATTTGAGTTCATCTCTACCGAACACACCGCAAAAAACGTAATGATCACGGCTACGATGGACGGCCGGCGATTGAACCAACGGCGCACAGAAGCACTCGCGCAAGTGGCCGCACTTAAGACCAGCTTTGGCATTGGGGAGCATTGGTTGGAAAAATTATTGGTCCTGTGACCTTTGCTTTTACGTACGTTTCTTCCGAAAGTGTCTATGATTTGTTATTTTGTAGAAAAAGAAGTGTCCGTTTCACACAAAGGTGCAATTCTTGCGTTTCAATATTTTACTTTGAGAACAGAGATGTTTTTCAAAATTCAGGGTCAAACCTTTCTCAGGATGCGCCTGTATCTTTATCCATTTAAATAACACATTTTGGCAATGCAAATTTTCCCCCGCCGCTTAGGCAATTTTGATCTAGACAAATTCTTCAACGACATGAAAATCAAATCATCGCTCGCGCTGTTTTCCGTTGTTGGCATCATGGGCATCGCACTGCTTTTCCATGAGTACAACCCATTTAGCAATGGCGATCCCGTAAGTAGCCCGGAACGTGATGCCGTTTTAGTTCGCACCATCACACAAGTCCTGACACGTGGCCATTTTGAGCCAAAGCAAATGGATGATGTTTTTTCCAAAAGCGTATTTGCACTCTATCTCAAAGATATTGATGGCGGAAAGCGATTCCTGACTCAAGCGGAGGTGGACCAACTGAAGGCCTTCGAACTCCAACTAGATGATGAAACTAAGGGCGGTACCTTTGAATGTTTTAACCTTTCTGTGAAACAGCTCGAAGCATCCCTGACGAAGACACAGGGCTGGTATCGTGAAATACTTGCATCACCAATCGATTTTTCAAAGACAGATGAGCTCCAGGTAGATGGTGAAAAGCTGCGATGGGCAAAAGACGATTCCGACCTGCGCAACCGCTGGGAGCGTTGGATGAAATATGAAGTGCTCAGCCGCATTGTGGATGAGCAGGATAAGCAGGAAAAACCTGAATTCAAAGGAGAGAAAAAAGACTTCGAAACCATCGAAAAAGAGCAGCGTGCCAAAGTGTTGGACGTGTACGACAAATGGTACAAAAGAATGGCTAAACTTGACCATAATCGTCGTTTGGAAATTTACCTTAACGCCATTACCATTTACTTCGATCCACACACGGGCTACTTTTCTCCTCGTGAAAAGGAAACTTTTGACATCCAAATGTCGGGCAAACTGGAAGGTATCGGTGCACGCTTGCAAAGCGACGGAGAAAAGACCTCTATAACAGAGATCGTACCCGGTGGTCCGGCTTGGAAACAAGGCGCTCTGGAAGCTAAAGATATCATCCTTAAAGTAGCTCAAGGAGAAACCGATGCCGAATCGGTAGACGTGATGGGTTGGGATATTGACGACGTGGTGTCTAAAATTCGAGGCCCAAAAGATACCAAGGTCACACTTACGGTTAGAAAAGCAGATGGCTCAGAAAAGCTCATCACTATTACCCGAGATGTCGTAATTATGGAAGAAGGCTTTGCAAAATCGTTGATTCTCAATGAAAATAGCGCGCCAAAAGACCAGATTGGGTACATTTATCTGCCAAAATTCTATGCTGATTTTGAAAGCGGCCGTACCAACTGTGCCACTGATGTAGCTAATGAAGTAGCAAAATTGAAAAAGGAATCTGTAAAAGGTATCATTCTTGACCTACGCAACAACGGTGGTGGTTCACTACGTGACGTAGTCACCATGAGCGGTCTTTTCATTGAAGAAGGTCCAATCGTACAAGTAAAGAGTCGCGATCGTGCCACTGAGGTGCTTCGCGATAACGATTCACGCGTGCAATGGGACGGCCCACTAATCGTAATGGTCAATGGTTTCAGTGCCTCTGCTTCCGAAATTCTCGCAGCAGCCTTGCAAGACTATGGCCGCGCCGTTATTGTGGGTTCTACCTGTACTTATGGAAAAGGGACGGTACAACGCTTCTTTGATCTCGACAACGCGGCCTCCAACGAGAGCGTGAAACCTTTGGGTGAGATGAAAATGACCATTCAGAAATTCTATCGAATCACAGGCAAAACGACCCAATTGGACGGTGTAACACCTGACATCGTGTTGCCTGATTTTTACAATCTTCTCCAAAATGGCGAAAGCGAAAATGATTTTCCGCTTGCTTCTACAACCATTGATGCAGTACCATTCAAACAAGGCGCCTATCATATCGCAGATGCCAATCAATTGAAATCAAATAGTCAGGCACGGGTAAAGTCTAATCCAACCTTCGAAAAAGTGAGCCAGAATGCCATCCGTCTGCGAAAACGCAAAGACGATAGCGCTTTTCCGCTACAGGCTGATAAGTATCGCCAATGGAATAAAAAGCAGGACCAGGAAGCGGAGCAGTTTGACAATATTTTCAAGTCTATCGAAAGCTTTAAAATTGGGAACATCGCTGCAGATATGCAGCAAATTCAAAGCGATACCTCCCGTATCGCCAGAAACGATAGCTGGATCAAAGAGCGCCAAAAAGACGTTCAACTGTACGAGACTTTGCGCATTATGCTTGATATGCTCCGTATTGACGGCATGGCCTCTGGGAAGAATTGAGGTGGTCGCTATTAGTCATTGGTCATTAAGTCATTATTGGTCATTA